>CANGEE010000113.1 GCA_947452635.1 Comamonadaceae bacterium
CGCCGACCACAGAAATTTTGGCTTCGTCGCGGTTGAACGCGATGCCGGACACAATGGCCTGTTCCATTTTTTCGTCTTCCTCAAAAGTGATCAATGTGCCTGATTGGGCTTCTTCGTGAATGTCAATGTCCCATGGGGTGAAGCTGGAGAGCACACGCATGGGCACTTTGTATTTGCCGGCAAATTCGACCGAGCGAATTTGCAAGACTTTGGAGCCCATCGAAGCCATCTCCAACATCTCTTCAAAACTCACCGTGAGCAGGCGACGCGCTTCGGGCACCACGCGGGGGTCGGTGGTGTACACGCCGTCCACGTCGGTGTAGATCAGGCATTCGTCCGCCTTCATGGCGGCGGCCACAGCCACGGCCGAGGTGTCGGAGCCGCCGCGGCCTAAGGTGGTGATGTTGCCGGCATCGTCCACGCCTTGGAAACCGGTGACGATGACGACTTTGCCGGCATTCAAATCGGCGCGCACTCGGGTGTCGTCAATCGATTCAATGCGCGCCTTGGTGTAGGCCTCGTTGGTTTTGATCGGCACTTGCCAGCCTGCGTAGCTGACGGAGGGCATGCCTTCGGCTTGCAAAGCAATCGCCAGCAGTGCCGAAGAGGCTTGCTCGCCGGTGGCGGCCAGCGCGTCGAGTTCGCGGTGGTAGGCGGAGTCGGCTTTGGACGGGGCCAGCTCTTTGGCCAAGCCCAAGAGGCGGTTGGTCTCTCCGCTCATGGCGCTGGGCACCACCACCATTTGATGGCCTGCACGCGCCCACTTGGCGACACGTTTGGCCACGTTGCGTATGCGCTCGGTCGACCCCATGGAGGTGCCGCCGTATTTATGTACGATCAATGCCATTGGTTAATTTTTCTAGCTGCAGCAAAACCCAAGATTGTAACGGTTGGCGCTCTGGCCTGAGCACCTGACATCAGGGCTGGGGCTGCCAATCCAGGGCTTCGCCCAGGCGCTGCACAAAACCTGCGCCCACTTTCAAATGCAGTTGATGACCCCGGGTGGTGCAGGCCAGAATTTGGGGTATCAGCGCATCGAGCTGGGCGGTGCTGGGGCTGGTATGGTGAACCGTTCGCAGCCAGTGTCTCAGCAGATTCACCCGCCGCGCCGGGCTCAAGGCCTGCAAGGCGGCGATGCGAGGGGGCAAACCGGTTTGCTGCAAATCGATTTCGGCCAACTCGGTCAAGGCCTCTTGCGCGGCAGCGCAGTGACTGGCGCTGCGCGCGAACGTGTCGCGCCACCCGCTGAACGCGGCGTCGATGGCGGGCAGCACTTGGGCGCGAATCCGGTTGCGGGTGTAACGCGCATCTTGGTTGCTCGGGTCCTCGATCCATGGCACACCCTGTGCCACCAGCCGCTCGCGCAGAGCGTGCCCAGCCACTTGCAAAAAGGGTCGATGCCAATGCACGCCGTCCCGCGTCCAGCGGCCAGGCATGCTGGCCAGGCCCGGCAAACCAGCGCCTCGCGACAACGCCAGCAGCAACGTCTCCACTTGGTCGTCGGCATGTTGCGCCAGCGCCAAATCGCGCACCCCTGTCAGCAAGGGGTGGGAGGTCAGGGCCTGCGTCAAGGCGCTGTAACGGGCAATGCGTGCCGCGTCTTCAGGGCTTTGACCTGGCGCGTGTTGGGCTCGCACATGGACCACCACCAAAGGCACCCGCCAAGCATCGCATTGGTTTTGACAGTGGGTGACAAACCCATCGGCGGCCGCTTGCAGACCATGGTGAACATGGACCGCCCTCACCTGCCCTGGCCAACGCTGCACACAAGCGTGCAGCAAAGCGGTGGAGTCGGCTCCGCCACTGAACGCCACCGCCAAAGGCAAGCCGGGTGCAAACGCTTGCAAGGCTTGTGGCACCGAAAGGGTCATGGCGTAGCCGTCCAGCCCGGGCGATGTCGGCCCACACCAGAAGGCGTTTTACTTGCTGGCTTTGGTGTCGGTGTAACGGCCATAGCTATTCAAGCGTTCGTAGCGGCGCTCGATCAATTCTTTGACCTTCAGGTCCGCCACTTGACGCCAGGATTCGGCCAAGGCCCGTTTCAAAAAGGCCGCCATTTGCGCGTGATCGCGGTGGGCGCCGCCCACCGGTTCGGTGACGATTTTGTCGATCAAGCTCAGGGCTTTGAGACGATGCGCCGTGATGCCCAAGGCCTCGGCCGCGTCCTCGGCTTTGTCGGCGGTTTTCCACAAAATGGAGGCACAACCTTCGGGGCTGATGACAGAATACACCGCGTACTGCAGCATCAACACCGAGTCGGCCACGGAGATGGCCAAAGCCCCACCGGAGCCGCCTTCGCCAATGATGGTGGTGATGATCGGCACTTCGAGTTGCGCCATTTCATAAATGTTGCGGCCAATCGCTTCGGACTGGCTGCGCTCCTCAGCGTCAATGCCGGGGTAAGCGCCAGGGGTGTCCACAAAAGTGAACACCGGCAATTTGAATTTTTCTGCGGTCTTCATCAAGCGCAGGGCTTTGCGGTAGCCCTCCGGCTTGCTCATGCCAAAGTTGCGCAAGGTGCGCTCTTTGGTGTCGCGCCCTTTTTGCTGGCCTATCACCATGCAAGGGTGGCCGTTGAAACGGGCCAAACCACCGACGATGGACAGGTCGTCCGCAAAGTGGCGGTCGCCATGCATCTCGACAAAATCCGTGAAGATGTCGTGGATGTAGTCCAGGGTGTAGGGGCGCTCGGGGTGGCGCGCGATCTTGGTGATCTGCCAAGGGCTCAGATCGCTGTAAATGTCTTTGGTCAGTTGCTGGCTTTTTTTGCTCAGCTGGTCGATTTCTTCCGAAATGTCGACGGCCGACTCGGTTTGCACATAGCGCAGCTCTTCGATCTTGGCTTCGAGTTCGGCAACAGGTTGCTCAAAATCGAGAAACGTTCTTTTGGCCAATGGGGACTCCTCTTTCTGGGCACCACCCTGATGGGGCGGTGCCATTCACAATTCAATTCACGACCGGTCAATAGGCGACAGGCACGGGGTCGAGAGACCGCCAAATATACCAAGTTGCGACGGTGCAATAGGGTTTCCAGGCTTGGGCCACTTCCCGTGCATCGCTGCGGCTGACCGGTTCACCCGAAAAATAATTGTGGCTGATGCCGTTGATCAGGCCCACGTCATCGAGCGGCAGGACGTTGGGGCGCATCAAATAAAACATCAAAAACATCTCGGCGGTCCAGCGACCGATGCCGCGGATGGCCACCAATTCGTCAATGATGGCCTCATCGTCCATGTCCGCCCATTGGGTGACGTGCACCTGTTTGGACGAGAAATGCAGCGCCAAGTCCACCAAATACTCCACCTTGCGCACCGACAAACCCGCAGCGCGCATGTCGTCCACCTTGAGTTTGAGCACACCGGCGGGGGTGATTTTTTTGGACAGGGCCGCGAATCGGTCCCAGACGGTTTGCGCCGCTTTGACTGAAATTTGCTGGCCCACAATGCTGCGCGCCAAGGTCACAAAGGCATCGCCCCGCGACTGCAAACAGGCGTCGCCAAACTGTGGAATCAGGCGCTTCATCACCCGGTCTTTTTTGATCAAGTGCTGGCAGGCTTGTGCCCAATAGGCGGGCGTGACGGCCACCGGTTCGCTGGTTTTCACGACGCGGCCTCCCAGGTGGTGCCGCTGGGACCGTCTTTCAGGGCAACGCCCTGGGCCAGCAGGTCTTGGCGTATGCGGTCGGCCTCGGCAAAGTTTTTGGCCTGTTTGGCCGCTGCGCGGGCCTGAATTTGCACCTGAATGGCGGCATCGTCGAGCACGCTACCCGATTGCAAAAAGCGTTGCGGATCGCCCTGCAACAAACCCAAAACACCGCCCAAAGCCTTGAGCAAACCCGCCAAAGCGGTGGACTGGCTGCGGTTGACTTCGCTGGCCAGATCAAACAACACCGCCACCGCCTCGGGGGTGCCAAAGTCTTCGTTCATGGCGGCCTGAAAGCGCGCGGCAAAGGGATCCACCCAATCGATGGCCGCCGCCTCTGGCTGCACGCTGTGCAAGGCGGTGTACAAGCGCTTCAAAGCACCACGGGCGTCGTCCAAATGGACGTCTGAGTAATTCAAGGGGCTGCGGTAGTGACTGCGCACGACAAAAAAGCGCACGGTTTCAGGATCGTAGGTTTTCAGCACATCGCGGATGGTGAAAAAATTGCCCAGGCTTTTGGACATTTTTTCGTTGTCGATGTTGATGAAGCCATTGTGCATCCATACATTCGCCAAGGGCTGGCCGTGGGCGCCTTCGGACTGGGCAATCTCGTTTTCGTGGTGCGGAAACTGCAAGTCAGCACCGCCGCCATGAATGTCAAAGGTTTCACCCAACAACTCACAACTCATGGCCGAACACTCAATGTGCCAGCCCGGACGCCCCACGCCAAAGGGGCTGGCCCATTTCACATCCTCGGGCTCCGTGGGCTTGGCCGATTTCCACAGCACAAAGTCCAGGGGGTCTTGTTTGCCGCCCGCTTCGCTGCTCACCGCCACACGTTCGCCCGCATTCAATTCGTCCAGCGACTTGCCCGATAACTTGCCATAGCCGGGGAACTTGCGCACCGCGTAATTCACATCGCCATTGCCAGCGCGGTAGGCCAGTCCTTTGTCTTGCAAAGTGCTGATCATGGACAGCATGTGTGGCACATAGTCGGTGGCGCGGGGTTCAAACTGGGGCCGCTCCACACCCAAGGCATCCGCATCTTGGTGCAAAGCGTCGATCATGCGGTCGGTCAGGCTGCGGATGGATTCGCCGTTTTCAACCGCCCGCTTGATGATCTTGTCATCGATGTCGGTGACGTTGCGCACATAGGTCACTTTCAGGCCGCTGGCCTTGAGCCAGCGCTGCACGATATCGAAGGCCACCATGGAACGCGCATGCCCCAAATGGCACAAGTCATACACCGTCATGCCGCACACGTACATGCGCACATGCCCGGGTTGGGCGGGGGTGAAATCGACCACGTCACGCGAAAGCGTGTTGTAAATGCGCAAGCTCATGAAAACAAAAAACCACTGACTTGAAATAAAAGAAAGGCGCACTCTGCCATGAGGAAACGCCCAATGTGAGCGCAGCGACTGGGTTGCACCCTGCCCTCCGCTACAATTTCCTTCAGTATAAGGCTCTGAACCGCGCAGACAAGGCGGGTATTCACCGCTTGCTCTTGATGCCAACGCTCCGTCCAGCCTCCAACTCCATGCCATGCACGATTTGTTTTTGCGTCCAGTACACCATCGCCCTTCGCCTCCAGGCGGCGCTCTGAGCGCGTGGCGCCGGGCACATCGCGGCGGATGCGTGGCGCTGTTGACGCTGCTGTCTTGCGCGGCAATGGCCGATGTGTACAGCGAGGTCAACGACAAAATCAATTCCAGCCAGTGGGCGGCAGCCCAAACTTTGATCGAGCGGCAGCTGGAAAAACAACCCGCCGATCCGCAGATCCGTTTGATGCAAAGTCAGATGCAAATGGCGCAAGGCCAGACCACGCAAGCGATCGAAACCCTGCTGGCACTGACGCAGGAGTTTCCTGAATTGCCCGAGCCCTATAACAATCTGGCTGTTTTGTACGCGGGCCAGCAGCGCTTTGACGAGGCCTTGAGCGCCTTGACATTGGCGGTACGCGCCCGGCCAGATTACAGTGTGGCGTTGGAAAATTTAGGTGATGTGCACATTGCATTGGCGCGCCAGTCCTACCTCAAAGCGCAAAGCCTGCCGCTGCCAGGGCCCGCCATGAGCGCGCGTTTGAGCGGCAAAATCCAACTCTCGGGGCAATTGCTGCAACCGGCCAAGCCTTGAGTCTTTCTCTAAATCCTCCTTTCACTGTTGACCTCCACCACACGCATGAAAATTTCCGCCCTTTGCTTTTCCGCATGGTTGACGCTGGTGTCAATGGCCATGCTGACAGCGCATGCCGAAGAAGTGGCCCGCGTCAAAATCACCACCTCTGAAGGCGAGATCGTGGCCGAGCTGTACCCAGCCAAAGCCCCCAAAACCGTGGCCAATTTTTTGCAATACGTCAAAGACAAGCATTACGACGGCACGGTGTTTCACCGGGTCATCAGCAACTTCATGATCCAAGGCGGCGGCTTTGATGCCAAATACAGCGAACGCAAGACGCGCCCGCCGGTGGTGCACGAAGGGCGGGAAAGCCTGGCTGCGGGTCTGAAAAACCAGGTCGGCACCTTGGCCATGGCGCGCACCAACGATCCACAATCGGCCACGGCACAATTTTTCATCAATGTCAGCGACAACGCTTTTCTGGATCCGACCTTGATTCCTGACGGTGATCCGGTCAAACGCTTTGAATTCCAAGGGCGGGTTTACGAAAACCTGCCGCGTGCGAACTTGCTCAATGCCCCACAACTTTTCGGCTATACCGTTTTTGGCAAAGTCGTGTCGGGCATGGACGTGGTTCAAAAAATCAAATCTGCACCCACTGGTGCAGGCGGCCCCTTTCCCTCCGACGTTCCCAAAACGCCGATTCTCATCAACTCCATCACACTTTTGAAAACACCATGAGCAATCCTCAAGTCGAACTGCACATTGCCGAGCTGGGCGTCATCACCATCGAACTCGATGCCGAAAACGCCCCCAAAAGCACCGCTAACTTTCTGAGCTATGTGGCCAAAGGTCATTACGACAACACGGTGTTTCACCGTGTGATCCCTGGCTTTATGGTGCAAGGCGGCGGCTTTGAGCCCGGCATGAAACAAAAACCCACGGATGCCCCCATCGACAATGAAGCCAACAACGGCGTGAAGAACAACAACTACACGCTGGCCATGGCCCGCACGCAAGCGCCCCACTCGGCCACAGCACAGTTTTTCGTCAACGTGGCGGACAACGATTTCTTGAACCACACGGCCCCCTCGCTGCAGGGCTGGGGTTACGCCGTGTTTGGCAGAGTCATCAAGGGCACCGAGATCGTGGACCAGATCAAAGCCGTCAAGACTGGCCGCAAAGGCTTTCATGACGACGTGCCCAATGAAGATGTGATCATTCAAAAAGCCGTGGCCATCTGATCTCTTGATGCCTTCGAGCGTTGCGCCTGTGTCGCCTTTGCAGGCACCTGCGTCCTGGCGCACGGTGGACCTGATTTCGGACCTGCATTTACAAGCCAGCGAGCCCAGCACCTTTGGTGTGTGGCAGCGCTACATGGACCAGACACCGGCCGATGCGGTTTTGATTTTGGGTGACTTGTTCGAGGTTTGGGTGGGCGATGACGCGGTTGCCGAAAGCCCTTTTTTGCAGTCCTGTGCAACCGTGCTGCACAGCGCGGGTCAACGCCTTTATTTGGGCTTGATGCACGGAAACCGGGATTTTTTGATCGGTGAATCCTTTGTGCAGGACTGCCATGCGCATCTGCTGGCAGACCCTACCGCGCTGTTTTTCGGCGCGTCAACTTGGCTGCTCAGTCACGGTGACGCTTTGTGTTTAGCCGATCTGGACTACCAAGCGTTTCGCAGCCAGGTTCGCTCGCCCCAATGGCGCAGCGACTTTTTAAATCAATCTTTGAGCGAGCGACAGGCCGTGGCACGCGGCATTCGCAACCAAAGCGAAGCCCGAAAACGTCGGGGTGCTGCACAGGTCTATGCCGATGCGGACACCACCATGTGCCACAACTGGCTGACTCAGGCCAACGCGCAAACCCTGATTCACGGTCACACGCACCAACCGGCTGACCATCTCTTGGCGAGCCATGCAACTGGCCAACCGCTTGCGCGTTGGGTCTTGAGCGATTGGGATGCCGACGCACGACCTGCAAGAGCCCAAGTGCTGCGGTTGTTTGAAAACGGCCAGCACCAACGCTTGAACCTCATCTAAGCCCGGGCCCCTGGGTGTCACCGCAGACAGCAAAATGGCCGCATGTTGCGGCCATTGTGGGTTGACGTGTGTGTTCAGCGTTTGAGCAATTGCTTGAGCACATTTTGCAAACGTCGGGCGGCAGCGCTCTCATGCTTTGACGCCAGCACGGTCGACACATCTTGGCGCCAGGTGTCGACCGGACCGGGCTCGTTGCGCCGGGTCAGCAACTGCAATTGCAGCGCACGGCGTTCGTTCAGGAATTCGGCAGGTGTCGGCACTTCGGCAGCCATTTCCAGACGCAGCAAAGCGGCTTGCGCAGCCGACTGTGCAGCCGGGGCTGCTTGCACCGACTGGGCCCAAGCGGTGCGCGTTGCAGCGTTGATCCCCTTACCCAGCTCTTGCGCCGAAGGCAAGACCTCGGTTTGACGGGTTTCCCAAGCGGTCAACAGATTGCCCAGCGTCTCGCCATGGGCTTGCGAAGCCAATTTGCGCAAGGCCATTTCAGCGTGCTCCAAGGCTTCACGCTGCGCGCGGAAAGCCGCATCACCCAAACGGGGGCCGCGGTCCGCGCGCTCGGCGCGGTCACCGAAGCGGTCTCCATGCCGGTCGTTGGGACGGCCACCGCGGTCCGCAGATCGCCCATCACGGCCACCTTCACGGCGATCGCCAAACTTGCCACCGCGTCCGGCAGGCGCCTGCTCGGTCCGCTTTTGCCCAGGGCGGTCATCGCCGCGCACGGCCACGACTGGGCGGGCCGGGACTTTGGCGGGTGGCGCAGGCTCGGCCACTGCGGTCGCATCGGCTGCATCGGCTTCGACATCGGCGGGGGCCGATGCCTCAGTGGTTTCGGTTGCAGAGGCATCTACAGCGACTGCATGCGCCGCGGGTTCAGCTGGGGGCATCGAAGCGGACACCGCAGGTGCACTGGCTGCAGCCTTTTCAGCGGCCAAGGCCACCGCTTGGCCGCGCAATGCAGCATCCAGCCCCTGCATCGCAGTGCGAATTTTTTGGGCATCGCCACTGGCGTTGGCCGCCTCCAAGGCGCGCGAAGCGTCGAGCACAGCGCGGTCGTGCGCGCTGGTGTGAG
>CANGEE010000114.1 GCA_947452635.1 Comamonadaceae bacterium
CTGGCGCTTTTGAATGGAAGCTGGATCTGGAAGACGTGCACCTGAACATCGAAGCGCGCCTGACCCAGTTGGTGGGCGATGCGGGCAAGCGATTGCACACCGGCCGCAGCCGCAATGACCAAGTGGCCACCGACGTGCGCCTGTGGCTGCGCAGCGAAATGGATTTGATCATCGACCTCTTGGCCGACCTGCAAAAGTCCCTGGTCGATGTGGCCGAGCACAACGTCGAAGTCATCCTGCCTGGCTTCACCCACTTGCAAGTGGCCCAGCCGGTGAGCTTTGCGCACCACCTGCTGGCCTATGTGGAAATGTTTGCGCGCGACGCCGAGCGCATGGTGGATGTGCGCCGCCGCACCAACCGCCTGCCGCTGGGCAGCGCCGCGTTGGCCGGCACCACCTACCCGCTGGACCGCGAACGCGTGGCCCGCAGCCTGGGCATGGTTGACGAAGGCGGGCAGCCCCAAGTCTGCCAAAACAGCTTGGACGGCGTGAGCGACCGCGACTTTGCCATCGAATTCACCGCCGCCGCCAGCCTGTGCATGGTGCACATCAGCCGCATGTCCGAAGAGCTGATTTTGTGGATGAGCCAAAACTTTGGCTTTGTGAAGATCGCCGACCGCTTCACCACCGGCTCGTCCATCATGCCGCAGAAGAAAAACCCCGACGTGCCCGAACTGGCACGCGGCAAAACCGGCCGCGTCTTTGGTCACCTGATGGGCCTGCTCACCCTGATGAAAGGCCAGCCCCTGGCCTACAACAAAGACAACCAAGAAGACAAAGAGCCGCTGTTTGACACGGTGGACACGCTCAAAGACACGCTGCGCATCTTCAGCGAAATGATCGGCGGTCAAGTCAATCCGGCCACCGGCCAAAAAGAAGGCGGCATCACGGTCAATCCCGAGGCCATGGAAGCGGCTGTGAAAAAAGGCTACGCCACCGCCACCGACCTGGCCGACTACCTGGTGAAAAAGGGCTTGCCGTTTCGCGATGCGCACGAAACCGTGGCCCACGCCGTCAAAGCCGCCACCGCACACCAGTGTGATCTGTCCGAGTTGCCGCTGGCGGTGCTGCAAGGCTTTCATGCGTCGATCGAGAACGACGTCTACGAAGTCCTGAGCCTGCGCGGCTCCCTGAACGCCCGCAACACCCTGGGCGGCACCGCCCCCGCGCAGGTCAAGCTGCAGATTGCACGGCACCGGGCGCGCTTGTTATAAATATCCAATTCATACATATCCAAATTCATCTCCAGCGCACAATGCGCTGCAACATAGGAATCACATCATGGGCGCGCAATGGAAAGCCAAGGGCAAAGAACTGGCGGCGAATGCCAGGGGGCAGATGTTTGGCAAGCTGGCCAAAGAGATCATGGTGGCGGCGCGCAATGGTGCCGACCCGTCGCTCAACTCCAAGCTGCGGCTGGTTTTAGAGCAGGCGCGCAAAGTGTCCATGCCCAAAGAAACACTGGAGCGTGCCATCAAAAAAGGCGCGGGTCTGACCGGTGAGGTGGTGAATTTTGAGCACGTGATGTACGAGGGCCACGCGCCGCACCAAGTGCCGGTGATGGTCGAATGCCTGACCGACAACGTCAAACGCACGGCGCCTGAGATGCGGGTGCTGTTTCGCAAAGGGCAAATGGGCACCTCCGGCTCGGTGGCCTGGGACTTCAACCACCTGGGCATGATCGAAGCCGAGCCCGCTGCACCGGGTGCCGACCCCGAGTTGGCGGCCATCGAAGCCGGTGCGCAAGATTTTGAAGCCGGCGAAGAAGGTGCAAGCTTGTTTTACACCGATCCGACCGACTTGGACTTGGTCAGCCGCGCCCTGCCCGCCCACGGCTTTACCGTGGTGTCGGCCAAATTGGGCTACAAGGCCAAAAACCCCGTGAGTGCGGCCAATTTAACGCCCGCGCAATTGGAAGAAGTCGAAGCCTTTTTGGCCGCCATGGACGCCCATGACGATGTGCAAAACATGTTTGTCGGCCTGGCCGACTGAAAACCCATGACCACCACCCTTGCCCCTACCCCCGACACCACCACCGCGTCATTGCGTTGGTCGAACGACTTGCAGACCGGCGACAGCCGGATTGACGAGACGCACCAAGAGTTCGTGAGCCTGCTGAACCAGCTTTTGGCCACGCCGCAAGACCAGCAGTTGCCGCTGTACCAGGCTTTTTTGTCGCACACGGTGGCGCACTTTGCGCAAGAAGAGCGCTGGATGCTGGCCACCGGCTTTGCCGCCGACAACTGCCACGCCGGTCAGCACGCCACGATTTTGGAAACCATGCGCGCCGTGCAAGTGCACTACGAAGGCGGCGACACCGAAATCATCACTCGCTTGGCCGAAGCGCTGGCCGAGTGGTTTCCGGGGCATACCAACAGCATGGACGCAGGTTTAGCCCAGCACATGAAATCGGTTCAGTTTGACAGCGTCACCGAAACGCTGGCCGACCCCTCGGTGATTCAAAGCGTCACCATGTCGGGTTGCGGCAGCGTCAGCTGCAGCTGAGCCAAACGTCTCTTTAGACCCGCTTGCGCAATTCAGTCTTCAGCACTTTGCCGTAGTTGTTCTTCGGCAAAGCGTCCACCACCTCATAACGCTTGGGGCGTTTGAAGCGGGCGATGTGGTCCAGGCAATAGGCATCGAGCGCCTGCGCCTGCAGACTCTGCCCAGGCTGCGGCACGCAAAAGGCCACAACCACCTCGCCCCACTCGGCATCCGGCGCGCCCACCACCGCCACCTCGGCCACGCCAGGCGCTTGCAACAAAACCTCTTCCACCTCACGCGGGTAAATGTTGGAGCCGCCGCTGATGATCATGTCTTTGCTGCGGTCTTTCAGGGTCAGCAAACCGTCTGCATCCAAAGCACCCATGTCACCGGTCCACAGCCAACCCTCACGAATGGCGGATGCCGTGGCCTCGGGGTTGCGCCAATACCCGGCCATCACACTGTCGCCCTGGATCAAGACCTCGCCCACCTCGCCCAGCGGCATGTCCTCGCCCTGCGCGTTGGTCACGCGGATGCGCACCGAACTTTGGGCAAAGCCTACAGACGCCAACCGCGCGGCATAGCGCGGGTGCGCCGTGTCTTGCAATTGGGCGCGTGACAAAGCCGTGCCCACCATTGGACTTTCGCCTTGGCCAAAAATTTGCACAAAGCGCGGCCCCATGAGTTTGAGCGCCCGCTGAATGTCGGCCGCATACATGGGCGCGCCACCGTAGACGATGGTTTTGAAAGAGGCCGCACATTGCACCGGCGACACCTGGGCCGCCTCGGCATGGTCCACCAGCCGCTTGACGATGGTCGGCGCGGCAAACAAGGACAAAGGCCCGACCTGCTGGCCCAAGGCAAACAACTCGGCAGCGTCAAAGCCGCCCGACAGCGGCACCACATGGCGCGCCCCGGCCATCAGATGCGGAATGGCATACACCCCGGCACCGTGCGACATGGGCGCGGCGTAAGCAATGGCGTCGTCCGGACTGATCGTGTCCACATCGTTGAAGTAGCCCATGCCCATGGTGCGCAAATTGCGGTGGGTGATCATCACGCCCTTGGGCCGTCCGGTGGTGCCACTGGTGTAAAACAGCCAGGCGGTGTCATCGGCGCGGCGCGGGGTGATCGGGCGCAAAGGCGCGCGCCAACCTTGTGCAGGCTCACGCCAAGGGGGCGCAAGCTCTACATCGGTCACGCCTTGCACACCGCTCAAGGCCGCAGGGTCAGGCACCACGTCGGACGTCACAAAAGCCCATCGGGTTTGGGCATTGTCCAAAATCCATTGCATTTCTTTCAGGTGCAATTTGGCATTGATCGGCACCACCACCAAGCCCGCCCACCAAGCGCCAAACATCACTTCCAGGTACCGGGGGTGGTTGCGCATGAACAAGGCCACCCGATCCCCTGGCGCAAAACCTTGGGCTTCAAACCACATCGCCCAAGCGGCGCTGCGGCCAGCCCATTGGCCATAGGTGGCGACGCAGTGCGGGCCATTGAAAATCGCAGGGCGCAGCGGCTCCAAGCGGGCTATGCGTTCGAGCAAATGCGCCAAATTCATGGTTTTGTCTTCTCCACTCAAATAATTTCAATGGGGGTGTAACTTGTTTCACAGCCCCGGCTCGCAGACAAGGCTACCATCGGACCTGTCACGATTCTGTCACCCAAGCGGGTCAGGCCCTCTTTCACTCCTTCACTGATAAGTTCTTATGTCCGTCATCACCACCATTGAAGACCTGCGCGTTCTGGCTGAAAAGCGGGTGCCCCGCATGTTTTACGACTATGCCGACAGCGGCTCCTGGACCGAAAGCACCTACCGCGCCAACGAAAGCGATTTTCAAAAAATCAAACTGCGCCAGCGCGTGGCCGTCAACATGGAGGGGCGCAGCACCGCCACCACCATGATCGGCCAGCAGGTCGCCATGCCGGTGGCCATTGCCCCCACGGGCCTGACGGGTATGCAGCACGCCGACGGTGAGATCTTGGCCGCCCGCGCCGCCAAAAAGTTTGGCGTGCCCTTCACCCTGTCGACCATGAGCATTTGCTCCATCGAAGACGTCGCCCAGCACGCGGGCGAAGGGTTTTGGTTCCAGCTGTATGTGATGAAAGACCGCGCCTTCATTGAGCGCTTGATTGACCGCGCCAAGGCCGCCAACTGCTCGGCCCTGGTGCTGACGCTGGACCTGCAAATTTTGGGGCAACGCCACAAAGACCTGAAGAACGGTTTGTCCGCGCCGCCCAAGCTGACGATGGCCAACATCCTGAACATCGCCACCAAGCCGCGCTGGGCGCTGGGCATGCTGGGTACGCCACGGCGTCAGTTTGGCAACATCGTGGGCCATGTTTCGGGTGTGGCCGACATGAGCAGCCTGAGCTCGTGGACTGCGCAGCAATTTGACCCCTGCCTGAACTGGGGCGATGTGGAGTGGATCAAAAAGCGCTGGGGCGGCAAGCTGATTTTGAAAGGTATTCAAGACGTCGATGACGCGCACATGGCGGTGCAGTCCGGCGCTGACGCGCTGATTGTCAGCAACCACGGTGGCCGCCAACTGGACGGCGCGCAAAGCAGCATTGAAGCCCTGCCTGCGATTGTGGATGCCGTGGGCTCGCAGATCGAGGTGCACATGGACGGCGGCATCCGCAGCGGCCAAGACGTGGTCAAAGCCCGCGCCTTGGGTGCGCGCGGCGTGTACATCGGCCGCGCCTTTTTGTATGGCTTGGGTGCCATGGGCGAAGCCGGTGTGAGCAAGGCGCTGCAGATCATCCACAACGAACTCGACTTGACCATGGCCTTTTGTGGCCGCACGCAAATGGACACCGTCGACAAAAGCATTTTGCTGCCAGGGACCTTCCCCGTTTGAAGCTCACTGCTCACTCCGAAAATGCCGTCGATGTCGTTTACCTTTGGGTCGACGGCAACGACAGCCATTGGCGCAGCAAGCGCGATGCAGCCTCGCAGCGTGCTTCACTGCAAGACCAAAAGGACTTGGCCTTGTATGGCGATGTCGAAGGCCGCTACCGTGACAATGAAGAACTGCGCTTCAGTCTGCGCGCCTTGACGCAATTTTTCCCGGACCATGGTCATGTGTACATCGTCACCGACCAGCAGGTCCCCACATGGTTGGCCTCTTCGAAAGGGGTCAGCATCGTCGATCACTGTGACTTGATACCGCAGACGGACTTACCCACCTTCGACTCCAGTCACATCGAGTCCTATATCCACCGCATCCCTGGATTGTCGGAGCGTTTTTTCTATTTGAACGACGACGTCTTTTTTGGTGCCCCTGTGAATCTGGACGACTGGTTCTCGCCGACCGGGGTTTTCGTCACCTGGTCCGACGACGCTTGGGTCAGCAACGAGCCCATGCGCCGCGATGCCACGTCGCTGGAGAATGCCTGCCGCCTGTCTGCACAATGGTTGAGCGGCAACCAGGGCGCAGCCATGGATCCGGCTTATACGCACACCTCACGCACTTTTGCACATTCGCCTCGGCCCTTGCGCAAATCGTTGTTGTGGAGCCTCGAACAGATTGCCCCAGAGATGTTTGCGCGGGTACGTTCCACCGTATTTCGCAGCTGGGACTGTCCGACCATCGTTTCCGATTTTGTGCTGCGCTGGGCCCTGGCGCACGGCATGGCCCAGGTGCGTGATTACCGGCATGCTTATGTGTCAATGGGTGACCGCGATGCGGGCGCGCAACTGAAGCATTTGGCGCGCACCTTTGGCCAGTTGGACTTTTTTTGCGTCAACGACACCACCGACAATGCCAGGGCAGACGATCCGCGCTTGGCTCATGTCAAGCGGGTGTTGCAAGCCTTGTTGCCCGTGATCTCCCCTTTTGAAATTTCAACTCAAGGGCTTGAAACGCCACAGCACCTTGCGCTGGCCGTCCAGTAACTCCAGCACACCTTTGTTCATCCGCGCCGAGCGGGTAGCGCCCAAGGCCTTGAGGTAACGTTGCTCGGTGTCCATGGCCTCGGGCTCGCACAACATGCGGGTGGTGCTGGGGCTGTGGAACAGCACACTCTGCGGCGTGAGTTGCACCGAACCCGCATACCGATTGCACCCCGCAAACCCTGCGACTGCGCTGTCGCTCTGAAAAGAAAGACTCACCGGCGGGCCGTCTTGCAAAGCATCCACATCAATCCAGTGGGGTGCTCGCAATGCGCCAGGATCCATGCCGACCTCGGCCGTGCCTCCGAAGGGCACACAGCCGGCCAAGAAGAGCGGTCCAAGCCAGGTCATGCTGCGCAGGCAGGACTTGAAAATTTTCATACTGCTCCTTTTTGGCGATGCGTGTACTTACTGGCCGGCATCCTAAAGGCAAAAACACCCCGGCCTGCGGTCAAACTGTTACAGCACGTTATCCTTGGCAGGTGCCCGATACACACCTGACGCCACCCGCCCTGCCCCGGCGCATTGCCCACCTCGACATGGACGCGTTTTACGCCTCCGTGGAGTTGCTGCGCTACCCGCAGCTCAAAGGCTTGCCGGTGGTGATCGGCGGGGGGCGGCGCAAAGAAGACGACCTGCTGGGCCGCCTGCGACTGGCCTACCCGGATCAAGACTGGAGCGCCGAACACCTGGCTGAAATTCCCCTGGCGTTTTTCCCGCGCATCGCCGGTTACACCGGACGCGGCGTGATCACCACCGCCACCTATGCGGCGCGCACATTCGGCATCGGCTCGGCCATGGGCTTGATGAAGGCCGCCAAGCTGTGCCCCGAGGCGATTTTGCTGCCGGTGGATTTTGACCAGTACCGCCATTACTCGCGCACGTTCAAAGCCATCATCACCGAGATCGCCCCGCTGATGGAAAACCGGGGCGTGGACGAGGTCTACATCGACTTCACCGAGGTGCCCGGCGGCCAGCGCGATGGTGGGCGCGTGTTGGCCCGCTTGATTCAAAAAACCATTTTCGAAGCCACCGGCTTGACCTGCTCGGTGGGCGTCGCGCCAAACAAGCTGATCGCCAAAATGGCCAGCGAGTTCAACAAACCCAATGGCATCTCCATCGTGCACGAGGCCGATCTGCAAACCCTGATCTGGCCGCTGGCCTGCCGCAAGATCAACGGCATTGGCCCCAAGGCCGAGGAGAAGCTGCAAAAACACGGCATCCACACCATTGGCGATCTGGCGGCACGCGACCCGCTTTGGTTGAAGGACAATTTTGGCAAAGCCTATGGCGCCTGGCTGCACGAGGCCGCCTGGGGCCGCGACGACCGGCCCGTGAGCCTGGAGAGTGAACCGGTCAGCATGAGCCGCGAAACCACCTTTGAAAAAGACCTGCACGCGGTGCGCGACCGCTCAGAATTAGGACGAATCTTCACCCGCCTGTGCGAGCAGGTGGCCGCCGACCTGCAGCGCAAAGGCTACGAGGGCAAAACCATTGGCATCAAGCTGCGGTATGACAACTTCCAAAGCGTCACCCGCGACCAGACGCTGGACGTGTACACCGCCGACGCGGCCACCATCCGCCAGGTGGCCGGGCAATGCCTGAAACGGGTGGATTTATCGCGGCGTCTGCGCCTGTTGGGGGTGCGGGTGGGCTCGCTGGTCAAGCAAGGGACAGCGCCCGCCGCCCCGACGCCCTACAGTGAAACGATTGGCAACTCCTCTTTTCAGGTGAATGAACATGGACAAACTCAGCTGCTTTTCCCTCTCGATTGAGCATCACGTCGCGCACTTGGTGCTGAACCGCCCCGAGGCCTTGAACACCATGGGCCCGACCTTTTGGAAAGAGTTGGACGCGGTGCTCAAGCAACTGCACACAGCGGGCGAGGCGCGCGCCTTGGTGATCTCCAGCACCGGCAAACATTTTTCAGCCGGCATGTCTTTGGACACCTTCAGCAGCGCGATCCAAATGGACGACAACAGCCCCGAAGGGCGTGCGGCCGTTTTTGACTCGCTGACCAACATCCAAGCCACCTTCACCCTGCTCGAAACCCTGCGCATCCCGGTGATTGCCGCCATCCACGGCGGCTGCGTGGGCGGTGCGGTGGACATGGTGACCGCGTGCTGCATCCGCTACGCCACGGCCGACGCCTTCTTTTGCATCCAAGAAATCAACATCGGCATGGTGGCCGACGTGGGCACCTTGCAGCGCCTGCCCAAACTCTTGCCCATGGGCCTGGTCAAAGAACTGGCCTACACCGGGCGGCGCATGCCCGCCGCCCAAGCCCTGGCCCACGGCTTGGTGACCCAGGTGTTTGACACCCACGAAGCCCTGGTGGCCGGTGCCCTGCAAGCGGCGAAAGAAATGGCCAGCAAACCCCCGGTGGCGATCTGGGGCACCAAGCAAGCCCTGAACTACGCCCGCGACCACAGCGTGGAGGACAGCCTGCGCCAAATGGGCTGGCTGCAAGGCGCGATCTGGAGCAACCCGCA
>CANGEE010000115.1 GCA_947452635.1 Comamonadaceae bacterium
ATTTTCGAAGGTGAGCCCAACGCTTTTGCCACCGGTGCTTTCAAAAACTCGGCCCTGGTGGCGGTTTCGACCGGCTTGTTGCAGAACATGACCCACGAAGAAATCGAAGCCGTGCTGGCGCACGAGGTGGCGCACATCGCCAACGGCGACATGGTCACCATGACCTTGATTCAAGGCGTGATGAACACCTTTGTGGTGTTCCTCTCGCGCGTGGTGGGCTATGCGGTAGACAGCTTCTTGCGCAAAAACGACGAGCAAAGCAGCGGCCCCGGCATCGGTTACTACGTCACCTCTTTTGTGCTTGACATCGTGCTCGGTTTTGCCGCGGCCATTGTGGTGGCCTGGTTCAGCCGCCACCGTGAATTTCGCGCCGACGCGGGTGCGGCCAGCTTGATGGGCCGCAAGCAGCCCATGATCAATGCCTTGGCCCGTTTGGGCGGCTTGCACACCGCCGAATTGCCCAAGAGCGTGGCCGCCTTTGGCATTGCTGGCGGCATCGGCCAGTTGTTTTCCACCCACCCGCCCATTGAAGAGCGGATTGCCGCTTTGCAAAACAACTGAGCCTTGACGGAGCGCCTGCACCGCCCCCGCTGGGCCCGGGGGTAACCCAAGCGACTGCCCCAGCGGCGGTGCTTGGGTACATTCAAGGGGTGAATTGTGACCCCCTCGGCCTGCGCGGATGAAGCCCCGCACCCCCACCCCCCCGTCTTTGCAGCGTTTGTGGACGCTGATCCATGTCCGCACCCACCGCCGCATGATGAGCTGGCCTTCGCCCGTGCGCGGCATGCTGTGGATGGCGCTGGGCGGCATTTTGTTCTCTGTGCTCAACACCATCGCCCGCGTCATCTCCATGCAAATGGACCCGTATGAGGCGCAATTTCTGCGTTACCTGTGCGGCTTGATCATCATGCTGCCCCTGTTGTGGCGCGATGGTTGGATGGCTTACAAACCGGTGGATATCAAAGGCCAGTTCTGGCGTGGTGGTGTGCACACCGTGGGTTTGATTTTGTGGTTCACCGCCCTGCCGAAAATCCCTCTGGCCGATATGACGGCGATCGGCTTTACCGGCCCCATCTTCATCATGCTGGGCGCTGCCTGGTTTTTAGGTGAGCCCATGCACCGGGACCGCTGGATTGCCGCCTTGATCGGCTTTGCCGGGGTGATGGTGGTGGTGCTGCCCAAGATGACGGGCGAGGGCGGTTGGTACAACCTGGTCATGCTGGCCGCGTCACCCGTGTTTGCCGCTTCGTTCTTGATCACCAAGGCGCTCACGCGCTATGAAAAGCCGGGGGTGATTGTCATGTGGCAATCGCTGACGGTCTCTATTTTCAGCATTCCCATGGCCTTGCTGCATTGGCAAAATCCGACGCTGTGGCAATGGGCGGGCTTCTTTGTCGCTGGGATTTTGGGCACGGCCGGGCATTACAGCCTGACCCGGGCGTTTCATACCGCCGACATTTCGGCCACCCAGTCGTTGCGCTTTTTGGATCTGATCTGGGCCGCGCTGATGGGCTGGCTGGTGTTCAGCGATGTGCCCAGTCACTCCACCTGGGTGGGGGCCTTGGTGATCTTGTTGTCCACCGTGTGGATCGCCCGGCGCGAGGGGCGCAGGCCGATGATCAGCGACTGAAGGCGCTCAGTCGTTGCGTATGCCGCTGGCCACATGGCCCGAAGGCACATGCACAGCCGCCGATTCGATGTGGCCGGTTTGGTCGTCAAAGAAAAAGTCGGGTTCAAACTCTTTCAAGAATTCGCCCTTGGGCAGGCCGCCCAAAAACATCGCCTCGTCCACCTCAATGTGCCAGTCCATCAGGGTGCGAATCGCGCGCTCGTGCGCCGGGGCGCTGCGCGCCGTGACCAGCGCGGTGCGAATGCGCATGGTCGGCGTGCCTTCTTGTTGCAAGCGGTGCAGCGCGGCCAGCAGCGGTTTGAAGGGGCCGGCCGACAAGGGCTGCGCCGCTTTGTCTTTTTCGTGCGCCTGAAAGGCCGACAAACCCTGGGACTGGAAGACCCGCTCGGCTTCGTCCGAAAACAGCACCGCGTCGCCGTCAAACGCAATGCGCACCTCATGCGGGTGCGCCTCAGAAGCATGGGCCGAATGCGGATACACCTGCGCCGCAGGCACGCCGGCCGCCAAGGCGGCGCGCACATCCGACAAGTGGGTCGACAAAAACAGGTTGGCGTTGAGCGGCTTCAAATAGCGCCAAGGGGACTGCCCGCGGGTGAAACTGCCGCGTTGAATCGACAGCCCATAGTGCTGTGCCGAGCGAAACACCCGCATGCCCGAGACCGGGTCGTTGCGCGACAAAATCACCACCTCCACCCGCTGCGACTGCGCATCGTTGAAGGCCAGCAGTTTGCGCACCAGCGAGAACGCCACGCCTGGCTTGGCCGGTTCTTCTAAGCGCGCCAGTTGCAGCTGCATGTAGGCGCGGTCGTCGCCTTGTTCAAAAATTTGATTTTCTTCTTCAAAATCAAACAGAGCGCGTGACGAGATCGCCACCACCAGTTGACCTTCTAGCGTTGCGCTCATGCTTGACCTCGCTTGAAAACGTGCGCCGTGAATTGACCCATCACTTGACCCATTGGTTCAGCTCGATGATGGGCATCAGCACCGCCAGCACCATCACCATCACCACACCGCCCATGGCCACAATCAACAGCGGCTCCAAAATCGTGGCCAAGGCCAGCGCGCGGCGCTGCACCTCGGTCGACAGTTGTTTGGCCGCGCGTTGCAGCATCAAAGGCAGTTGGCCGGTTTGCTCCCCCAAACGGGCAAACATGGGCAGCAGGCCCGGAAAGCGTTTCTTTTGCGACAACGCCATGGCCAGCGGCGCGCCCTCGCGTACCAGCACCAAAGCCTCCAGCGCATCAGCCCGCATGGCCCGGTTGGACAAGGTTTCCGCCGCAGTTTGCAGCGCCTTCAAGATCGGCACCCCGGCGCTGGCCAGCATGCCCAGCGTGCCCGCAAAACGCGCTGCGTTGTAGCCGGTGGCCAAGCGGCCAATCAAAGGCAAGCGCAGCCAAGCCGCATCAAAGCGCAGTCGGAAAGCCTCTTGCTGCAAAGCCATGCGCATGCCGAGTGTCATCAACACGGCCAGCAAGAGCATCAGCCAGCCTTGGCGCCGCACCACGTCGCTCACCGCCAGCATGGCCCGGGTCAACCACGGCAATTCGTGGTGGCTGCCGGCAAACACACCGGCCACCTGCGGCACCACCGAGGTGACCAAAAAAATCACAATCGCCAAAGCCACCAGGGACACAATCGCCGGGTACAGCGAAGCCCCGATCAACTTGGCTTTGAGGTTTTGCTGGTCTTCCAAATCGTCCGCCAATTGTTCCAGCACCTGGCTCAGGTGGCCGCCTTGTTCACCGGCGCCGATCACGGCGGTGTATATCAGTGAGAACTCACGCGGGTGCAGACTCAGCGCACGCGCCAAGCTGGAGCCCGCGTTCACCTCGGCGCGGATGCTGGCCACCAGGTCGCGTTGCTTGTCTTGCTCAGCCTCTTCGCTCAAAGCCGCCAAGGCCCGCTCCAGCGGCAGCCCGCTGCTGACCAGACCGGCCAACTGGCGCGTCCAGACGGTGAGCGCCGCCGCACTGAAGGCGCGGCCAGCGCCCATGGAGCGGTTCCACCATGGGGTTTCGCCCTGTGGGGTGTCCACTGCCAAGGGGGCCACCTGCAAGGGCACCAGTTGCTGGGCGCGCAGTTGGGTGCGGGCCGACTTGACGCTGTCGGCCTCGATCACCCCTTTGCGGGTGGCGCCATCCACTTGGAGTGCTTCAAAAGAAAAGGCAGGCATAGCCCGTCATTATGACCAGTCGCTCAACACGCCTCATGCATCCCGTCGCTCACCGTGAAAGCCGCGTTCTCGTCACGGGTGTTGACAAGCAGCCGCAGCCGCTTTGGCGACAACAAGGTCAGTCCGAACAGCCCAGAATTGGCCGAGTTGCGTCGACGCTGTCGGCCGGCATTTGGAACACACTGGAGACGACACATGTTGAATATCCCGCAATGGCTTATGGCGTGCATGGGCTTGCTTTGCAGTTTGGTGGTGATGGCGCAGCCCACACCACAGCCGGGGGTCTGGACCGCCAAGGACTTTCGCTTTCACACCGGCCAGGTGTTGCCCGAGGTCCAACTGGGTTACACCACCTTGGGTAATCCAGCCCATGAGGCGGTGGTCATCTTGCATGGCACCGCGGGCACCGGTGCTGGCATGCTGAACCCGGCCTTTGGTGGCGAGTTGTTTGGCGCGGGTCAGCCTTTGGATGCGACCCAGTATTTCATCGTCATTCCCGACGCTTTAGGCATGGGGGCGTCGAGCAAACCGTCGGACGGCTTGCGCGCCGCATTCCCACGCTACAACTACGACGACATGGTGCAGGCCCAGTACCGGCTGCTGACCGAGGGCCTCAAGCTCAAGCATGTGCGCATGGTCTTGGGCAACTCCATGGGCGGCATGCACACCTGGCTGTGGGGCATTCAGCACCCGGACTTCATGGACATTTTGGTGCCCATGGCCTCGCTGCCCAGTGCCATGTCCGGGCGCAACTGGATGATGCGCCGCTTGATCATCGACGCCATTCGCAACGACCCCGAATGGATGAGCGGCAACTACACCCAGCAGCCGCGCAGCTTGCAATGGGCGTCGACCTTTTACGCCACCGGCACCAGCGGCGGCAACCAAGGCCTGCAGCGCTTGGCCCCGACGCGTGAAAAAGCCGATCAACTGCTCAACCAGCGTTTGAACACCCCGCTCAAGGCCGATGCCAATGACAACCTGTACCAATGGGATGCTTCGCGCGACTATGATCCCTTGGCGCAGATCGGCAAGATCAAAGCGACTTTGCTGGCCATCAATTCGGCCGACGACGAGCGCAACCCGCCCGAGTTGGGGGTGATGGAAAAGGTGCTGCCCCAAATCCCGAATGCGCGCTTGCTGTTGATCCCCGGCAGTGAGCAAACCGCTGGCCACGGCACCACCGGCCAAGCCAAGTGGTGGAAACAAGAAGTGGGCGCTTTGCTCAAGACCGCGCCGCGCAAAGCCCCGTGAAACCTTTGAAAACGAAAGCCGTGCGCATGCGCCAACCTATCCCCGTCTCGCGGGCACTGCTGCTCGCCGCAGGCCTGATCGCCAGCGTGCATCATCAGGTGCAAGCGCAAGAGTTTGTCAACAAACCCGCAGACTTGCCGTTCAATGTGATCTTCCCCAGAGTTGCCGGTTTTGCCGAGGAAGGCCTGCGCAACATCGACCGCTTCTTGGCGAGCGAAATGGCCCAAAAGCGGGTCCCTGGCGCGGTGTTGGGCATTTTGCGCGACGGTAAATTGGTCTACCTCAAAGCGCACGGCGTGCGCGATCCAGCCACCCAAGCGACGATGCAAATCGATTCGATTTTTGCCTTGGCCTCCATGACCAAACCCATGGTGGCGGTGGGCGCGCTGGCCTTGACGCAGCAAGGCAAGCTGCCATTGTTTGGCAAAGTGGCCGACCATGTCCCGGAAGTCGGTCAGATGAAAGTGGCCATCAAAAAACCCGATGGCAGCTTGGCGCTGGAAGCCCCCAAGCGCCCCATGACCGTGCAAGACCTGATGCGGCACACCTCTGGCCTGACCTATGGCGGGCGGCCTGACACCAGTGGCGCGGCATTGGCCCCCTACCCGGCAGGCAGCGAGTTGCCCAGCATGCAAGGCAGCGCCGCCTTTGTGCGGCGCGTCAGTGGTTTGAGTTTGGTGCACCAGCCAGGTACGGTGTTCGAGTACAGCACCTCGTTTGAAATGCTGGGTGCGGTGCTGGAAAAAGTCTCGGGCCAGAGTTTGGATGCGTATTTGCGTGAAGCGATCTGGGCACCCCTGGGCATGGTTGACACCGGCTTTCATGTGGCACCCGCCAAGCAGTCGCGCCAAGCCCATCCCTTCAAACTCAACCCCTTGGATGGCAAGCCACAAAGCATCGAAGTGTTGGAGAAAGACGCTACCTTTGAATGCGGTGGCGGCTGCGCGTTGGGTACCGTGCCGGACTATTTGCGCTTTGGGCAAATGCTGGTCAATGGTGGCGAGTTCAATGGCAAGCGGGTGCTCAGTCCACAGATGGTGCAACTCATGACCAGCAATCACCTGACGAAATCCATCGACAACCGCGTGGCCCATGTGGAGCCCCACCGCGATGGCTATGGTTTTGGCTTGGGCGTGGCCGTGCGCGTGGAGCCGGGCCTGGCCGCTGTGCCAGGCAATGTGGGCGAGTACAGCTGGAACGGTGCCTATGGCACAGGCTTTTTTGTGGACCCCAAAGAAAAACTGGTGGTGGTGTTTGGCACCGCCGCGCCGGGCGACTTGCGCAAGTACTACCGCGAACAAATCCAAGATTTGGTCTACGGTGCCATGGTCAAGTGAGTGCGCGTCTGGAAACCCGCCGCTCCGAGGTGCATGGCACGGGGGTGTTCGCCTTGAGCCATTTTGCGGCAGGCGAGGCCATCATTGAATACAGGGGCGAAATCATCTCCATGGCAGAGGCGATTCGCCGCCACCCGCACGATCCGCAAAATCCGAACCACACGTTTTACTTTCATCTGGATGATGCGCATGTGATCGATGCTTTGCATGGCGGCAATGCCTCGCGTTGGATCAACCATTCCTGTCGCCCCAACTGCGAGCCGCAGGATGTCAAGGGCCGTGTCTTCATTCACGCGATGCGGCCGATTTGGAAGGGCGAGGAACTGACCTTTGATTACGACTTGTTCAGCGATGAGCCGATGACACCCGCATTGCAGGCCAAGTACGCCTGTCACTGCGGCGCTAAAAAGTGCCGCGGCAGCATGTTGGCGGCAGTTAAACGCCTGCCACCAGTGCTTTAGCCAAAGCCTCGCCCACCTTGATACCGTCCACCCCTGCCGACAAAATGCCGCCGGCGTAACTTGCCCCTTCGCCTGCCGGATAAAGGCCCGCTGTGTTCAGGCTTTGGTAGTTCTCGCCGCGGCTGATTTTCAGGGGGGAAGAGGTGCGGGTTTCGACCCCGGTCATCACCGCGTCGTGCATGTCAAAGCCTTTGATCTTGCGGCCAAACACCGGCAGTGCTTCGCGCATGGCGTCGATCGCGTAGGCGGGTAGCACCTGGGCCAAGTCGCCCAGCCGAATGCCGGGTTTGTAGGACGGCACGACGCTGCCCAGCGCGCGCGATGGGCGCTTGGTCAAAAAGTCGCCCACCAATTGGCCCGGGGCTTCGTAGCTTTCGCCGCCCACTTGGTAGGCCAGTGATTCGAGTTGGCGTTGCAGCACGATGCCCGCCAAGGGGTGGGCTTGGGGTGGGTGCTGTGCCGCCCGTTCGGCAGCTTCTTGGGCCAGGGCCGCGCCGGGCGTTTGGCCAAAGGCGGCGATCCAGGCCGCAAGGTCCAGTGGGAAGTCGCTCGGCTCAATGCCCACTACCAAGCCGGCATTGGCGTTGCGTTCGTTGCGCGAGTACTGGCTCATGCCGTTGGTGACCACACGGCCGGCTTCGCTGGTGGCCGCCACCACGGTGCCGCCAGGGCACATGCAAAAGCTGTAGACCGCCCGGCCGTTGCGGGCGTGGTGGACCAGTTTGTAGTCGGCCGCGCCCAGCAGCGGATGGCCGGCGTGGCGGCCCCAGCGGGCTTGGTCGATCACGCTTTGCGGATGCTCGATGCGCACGCCTATCGAGAACGCCTTGGCCTGCATGTCCACGCCGCGAGCATGCAGCATGGCAAAAGTGTCGCGCGCGCTGTGACCCAGTGCCAAGACGGCGTGGCGCGTGGGCAGCAGGGTGGTGTCGCCGCTGCGCAAGTCCAGCACCTGCAGCCCGGTCAGTTGACGGCCTTGGGGTGTCTGTGTGATTTGCACATCCGTCACCCGTTGTTCAAAACGAATCTCGCCGCCCAGCGCGATGATCTGCTCGCGCAAATGCTCGACCACTTTGACCAGTTTGAAGGTGCCAATGTGCGGATGTGCGGCATACAGAATCTGCGCCGGTGCGCCGGCTTGCACAAACTCGTCCATCACCTTGCGGCCCAGATGGCGCGGATCTTTGATTTGGCTGTACAGCTTGCCGTCCGAAAACGTACCGGCGCCGCCCTCACCAAACTGCACATTGCTTTCGGCATTGAGCACTTTTTTGCGCCACAAGCCCCAGGTGTCTTGGGTGCGTTGCCGCACCGTGGTGCCGCGCTCCAACACGATGGGTTTGAAGCCCATTTGCGCCAACACCAGCGCGGCAAATAGGCCGCAGGGCCCAAAGCCGACCACCACCGGGCGCTCGCCTGCTTGTTGACCGAAACCCGCAGGGGCGTGGCAAGGCGCCAGCCACTGCATATCGGGCGTGGCTTGGATGTGCGGGTGGGCCGCGTGCTGTGCCAACAAGGCCGCTTCTTGCGCAGCATTTTGCAACTGCACATCGACAATGAAGACCGCCAAGATGTCGGCCTTGCGCGCGTCAAAACTGCGTTTGAAGACCTGCAGCGTGGCCATGTCGCTTTGTGCAATGCCCAGCGCGCTGGCGGCCAGTTGCCGCAAAGCCGCTTCAGGGTGCGGCGGGGGGCTGCGGTCGGCGTCGGTTTCCTGCGGTGCGTCGGCGGCGCGGCGGGATTCAACCGGCAACGCGGTCAGCGGCAGTTTGAGTTCAGAGATTCGGATCATGGGGGTATGGCAGGCTTGTGGTTATCAAGCAGAGACCCCCATTATCCAAGATACCCCGATCAAGGGCTGGGCAAAAAGCCTTCTACCGACAAGTAACGCTCACCGGTGTCGTAGTTAAAGCCCAGCACCGTGGCACCCGCTGGCAGGTCCGGCAGTTTTTGCGCAATCGCGGCCAGGGTCGCGC
>CANGEE010000116.1 GCA_947452635.1 Comamonadaceae bacterium
AGCGGGCGACGCGCAAGGCATGCCACCACCCCGACTGCCGCAAATGCCCGGCTACCACCTGGTGCGCGAAGACCACAGCGGCATCACCATGGTGAACATTGGCGTGGGGCCGGCCAACGCCAAGACCATCACCGACCACATTGCGGTGCTGCGCCCGCATGCTTGGTTGATGCTGGGGCACTGCGCGGGGCTGCGCACCACGCAGCAGTTGGGCGACTATGTGCTGGCTCATGCCTACGTGCGCGAGGACCATGTGCTGGACGAGGAGTTGCCGCTGTGGGTGCCGATTCCGGCATTGGCCGAAATCCAGGTGGCGCTGGAAGGTGCTGTGTCCGAAATCACGGGCTGCCAAGGGGCAGAGCTCAAGCGCCTGATGCGCACCGGCACCGTGGCCAGCACCGACAACCGCAACTGGGAATTGCTGCCCGACAACACACCGCAACGGCGCTTCAGCCAAAGCCGCGCGGTGGCGCTGGACATGGAGAGCGCCACCATCGCGGCCAACGGTTTTCGCTTTCGGGTGCCCTATGGCACGCTCTTGTGCGTGAGCGACAAGCCCTTGCATGGCGAAATCAAGCTGCCCGGTATGGCGAACCATTTCTACCGCGAACGGGTCAGCCAGCATTTGCAAATCGGCATCCGTGCACTCGAAAAATTACGCGCCGCAGGCCCGGCCCAATTGCACAGCCGCAAGCTGCGCAGCTTTGCCGAGGTGGCTTTTCAGTAGCCCTCGGCTGCATCTGCGTGCTGGGCCCAGGGCGGTGCGATGGGGACGACCCCCCCTACAATGTCAGCATGAAAATCCTCTTCGTTGCCGACCCTCTGGAATCTTTCAAGATTTACAAAGACACCACCTTCGCCATGATGCGCGAGGCGCAAAAGCGCGGCCATCAGGTGCTGGCCTGTGAAATGAGCGATGTGCGCTGGCAACAAGGCGAAGCGGTGTCGGCGCAGGTGCGTGCGATCCACCTGACCGGTGACACCACCGACTGGTTCACCGAGACCGCCGTTCAGCGCAGCGACTTGAGAGACTTTGCGGCCGTGCTCATGCGCAAGGACCCGCCTTTTGACAGCGAATATTTCTATGCCACCCACCTGCTGAGCCAAGCCGAGCGCGAAGGTGCCAAAGTCTTCAACAGCCCAGCCGCTTTGCGCGACCACCCGGAAAAACTGGCGATCATGGAGTTTGCGCAATTCATCGCGCCCACCTTGGTGACGCGCAGCGAGGCGGACATTCGGGCCTTCCATGCGACACACGGCACCATCATTTTGAAACCGCTCGACGGCATGGGCGGCATGGGTATTTTCAAGGTGGGCGCAGATGGCCTGAACCTGGGCGCGATCATCGAGACCTTGAACCGCGAAGGCGCACAAACCGTGATGGTGCAAAAGTTTTTGCCCGGCATTGCGCAGGGCGACAAACGGGTGCTGTTGATTGGCGGCAAACCGGTGCCGTTTTGCCTGGCGCGCATTCCCCAAGGCGGCGAGGTGCGGGGCAATTTGGCGGCGGGCGGCAAGGGCGTGGCCCAGCCCATTTCAGCACGCGACCGCGAAATCGCCGAGGCGCTGGGCCCGGTCTTGATGGCGCGCGGCCTGATGCTGGTGGGCTTGGACATCATTGGCGAGAACTTGACCGAAATCAACGTCACCAGCCCAACTTGTTTTCAAGAAATCACCGACCAAATGGGCTGCGATGTGGCCGCGTTGTTCCTGGATGCCATCGAGGCCGCTTTGGTGTAGGGGCTAAGGCCGGTTCAGATCACCGTCCATAAAGGTGTACACCCGACCCGGCTGAAAGGCCTTCCAAGCCTCGTCGGTGGTCAGCGGCGACGTCACCACCACGGCCACACGGTCGGTGGGCCGCGTCAGCTCGGCGAAATTCACACGCACATCCTCGTCGCTCAAAGTGGCTTGGGTGAACGGGTGGCGGCGCAGCACGTAATACAGGCTGGTGCTGGCATGGGCCCACAGCGCTTGACCGTTGGACAGCAAAAAATTGAACGTGCCATGCTGCGCGATCTGCGGTACCAACTCACGCAAAGTCAGCGACAACTCCGCCACCGTGGGCACACTGGCATGCGACTTGGCAAGCTCTTGCATCAACCAGCAAAACGCCTGCTCGCTGTCGGTCTGCCCGACGGGTTTGAAATTGCCGTGCAATCGCGGGGCGTAATGGGCCAGGTTCCCGTTGTGGGCAAAAACCCAATACCGCCCCCAGAGCTCGCGCACGAAAGGGTGGCAATTTTCCAGCGACACTGCGCCTTGGGTGGCTTTGCGAATGTGCGCAATCACGTTGCGACTTTGGATCGGGTAGCGGCGGATCAAGTCGGCAATCGGGGACTGGCTGGCACTTTGGTGATCCACAAAGTGGCGCACGCCGTGACCCTCAAAAAAAGCAATGCCCCACCCGTCCCCATGGTGATCGGTGACGCCGCCGCGTTGGGCAAAGCCGGAAAAGCTGAAAGTCACGTCGGTGGGCGTGTTGCAATTCATGCCGAGCAGTTGGCACATCCAAATACCTCCAAAGGTGCTTCGATTGTCAGGCCGTTTTATCGGTTTTCAATTGCCAAGCGGCCCACAAAGCCAAGGCCATCAAAACGGCCAAGAACAAAAACGTTTCATTCAATGCCTGCAAGCGCAGCACGGCTTGGTCGTTCGACGTCAATGACACCCCATGTTCGGCCAGACGCCACTGCAGCACGATCGCACACACACTGACGCCGGCTGCGCCTCCGAGCATGCGCATGAAATTGATCACGCTGGAGCCTTGTGGAATCAAAGGGTGCGCCAAACCCCGCAGCGAGCCAGCGTTGAGTGATGGCAAGATCAAGCCCAAGCCCACTCGGCCCAAAATCACCCACGTGGTCAGCCACCAAATGCTGGAGCTGACCTGCAAAGTCGCCATCAACACAAACGAAGCGGCCAGCAGCGCCAAGCCCGAACTGACCAGCACATACGTGGGTTTGCGGTCCGCCAACCGCCCGGTCAGCGCAATGGTGAGCGCCAGCATGAAACCTGCAGGCAGCAAAGCCGAACCGGTGTAAGAAGCTGACCAGCCCATGCCTTGCTGCATGTACAGCGGCAGCAAATAAGTGGAGCCGAACAAGCCCGCACCATAAATGAAAGCCACCACACTGCCCATCGCAAAAGCGCGGTGCCGAAACACCGACAAATTCATCAAGGGCCGCATGCCGCTGGCTTGCGGGTGGTGCAACAAGCGGTGCTGCCAAAACACAAAGGTCAGCAAACCCGCGGCCGCAACGCCCAGCAGGCCCCAGGCATGGGGGGCTTGCCAACCGGCTTCGCGCAAGGACACCAAACCGTTGAGCAAGCACAAAGTTGAAACCGTGGCCAGCAACAAACCTCCCACATCCAGGCTGGGACCTTCGTGGTTGGGCGCTTGTCCGCTGGGGGCGTTGGTCGGGACGTATTGGCGCGCCATCCACAGCGAGCCCATGGCCAAGGGCACCACCATGAAAAAGATGGAACGCCACCCCATCGCATCCACCAGCAAACCACCAATGCTTGGCCCGATGGCTGGGGCCAGCACCACCCCGGTGCCAAAAAAGCTGCCGGCCCGGCCCTGCTCACCGGCACCAAAGAGCCGCAAAATAATGATGGCCGGAATGGGCTGCACCACACCGGCCGCTAAGCCCTCAGCGACACGCGCCACCAAGACCCAGTTGAAGTCATTGGACAGGCCCCCGCCCACGCCCCCCAGCAGCAGCAACCACATGCAGGCGCAATAGGTGCGCCGGTAACCGTATCGCGCCAAAAGCCATGGGGTGGTCAACATCGACACTGTCATGGCCACCATGAAGCCCGACGAGACCCATTGGGTGCGGGTCGGACTCATCACAAAATGCTGGCCCATGTCGGGAATCGCCACATTGATGATGGTGGACGACATGATGGACGCCATCGTGCCCAGCATCACCGACAAAAGCAGCAGCCAGCGGTAACGCTCGCCATGACGCTGCTGCAGTGCCGCCAAAGTGGCACCCTGCGGGTTCAAACCGACTGAGGCGTGAAGCGCCCAGAAAAAATCAACAAGGTCATTGAAACAAGCATTGGAAATGAAAAACCAATGTCATTTTGCGCCGATTGGCCATCGGGCCAAGACTGGGGCCTGCGTTGAAAACCGCGTTATCTGTAGTCACACACATTCACAGCAGGCCTCTCATTCATAAAAATACATTTAAGGCCACAATTTCAAAAATAATGAATAACAATTTGGTATACATTAATAAATATTCAATTTCGACTCAGGAGTTCCGTTGCACTGCCTTGCATCCATCCCTCCACGGCGGTCCCATTTGGGGCTTTGTATTTCTTCATCCTGCTGGGTGGTTTTCGCGTTGGTGGGTTCATCACCGGCACTGGCCCAATCCCCTGGCGCGTCACAAGCGGTCATGAACGCACCGCCTGCCATCGTTCAATTTGGCGACAAATTCCAAGTGGCGCAACGCGCACCCTTGCAGCAAACACGGATCTTTGTCTACCGCCAAGCCAACGGCTCTTTCTTGAGTCCCGTCAATATTTACCTCCATGGTCGTTTCCACACGGCATTGCTCAGCGGCGGGTACACCGAGTTTTGCGCAGCACCGCAACGGCTGGCCATTCAATCGGTCTATGACGATGCGCAAAAAATGCATTTAGGCAAGGAAGCCCCCGGCCAGTCTTGGGTGCTCAAGACAGGTCAAGTGTTGTATTTGCGCGTGAACGAGACCAGTTCATTGAACATGCCTTTGCTTGAAGTTCCCGCCGAACAGGCCAAGCAGGAACTGTCCCGCACCGCATCGCAGGTCCATGTCTTGTCCCGTGCCCCTGCCGCCCAAGCGTGTGACACGCCGGGGCTCTCGCCTGCTGTCATGGCAGATGCAGCGCCAGTGCGTCAGCCCCCCGTTCCACGCTCCTATGCCTTGCAAACGGATGCCCTTTTTGAGTTCGGCAAAACAGAACTCAAAGTGGCGGGCTACAACGCCATTGAAGCCATGGCCCAACAGCTGCAACGGGATTTCCAGCAGGTTGAACGCATCCGAGTGGTCGGGCACAGCGATCCCATAGGCAAACCGAAAAGCAACCGCACCTTGTCTTTGGCCAGAGCCGAGAAAGTCGCAGATCAACTGCGAGACCGGGGCGTCAAGCCCCTACAGGGCTTCAAAACCGAAGGGCAAGGCGAGGACTCTTTGATCAAAACCGATTGCCCCCAAACCCCTGCTGCGGTCAGCAAGCTGTGTCACGCGCCAAACCGACGTGTCGAGATCCTGGTCTACGGCGCCCGAAATTAAAGCCCTTTCTGACTGTATCCATTCACCATGAAAAAGTCCTACAAAGTCAAAATCATTCCAAGCGTGGGAGAGGCTCAAACGCTAGAGATTGCCGCGTCCAAGCTGAGCGCAACTACCACCTTGAGCGCGATCCCCGGGGGTCACTATCAATTGCTGGAAACGGCGTCAGGCCAGGCACCTGACAACATCCGCGTCAGCCGCAAAGGCAAAGATTTGCGCATCCATTTTGAGGGCAGCGAACAGGCCGACCTGGTGATCAGCAACTACTACGCCAACTCCGCCGCCGATCCCCAAGCCTTGATCGGGCAAACATCCAATGGAAACTACCATCCTTACATTCCAGAATCAGGGAACGCCACCACCACGGTTGCACAGCTGAACGATGGCATGACCACCATCGGTATGGCCCTGGGCAGTGAGCCCCTTGCTTTGACTGATTTCACGGCAGCGGGGATTGGCGTTGCGGCCGCAGCAGGCTTTAACCCACTGTGGGCCGCACCCTTGCTGCTACTGGGCGCTGGTGGTGGTGGCGCGAAATCGAACCTCGACACCACGCCACCGCCCCTCAAGTCGGCAGCCTTGTTCAGCGCCGATGACACGGGGGTCAGCGCCACAGACGGCATCACCGGCAACAACAAACCTCGCATTACGGGCGTGACGGAGCCGAACGCCACCGTCAAAGTCACCCTCAATGGCCACGTCTACACCGGACAAGCCCATGCGCAAGGACGATTCGCGATCCCCGTGACCGACCCCCTGCCTGATGGGGTTCAAACCTACAAAGTGCAAGCCAACGATGCTGCAGGCAACGTCACCACCGTTGACGGCACTGCGTTCACAGTGGATACAACTGCGCCGGCTGCTCCCACCGGCGCACTGTATGGCCCTGACGACACGGGCTTGAGCGCCAGCGACAACATCACCGGCAACAACATCCCCCGCATCACAGGTATGACGGAGCCGAACGCCAAGGTCAAAATCACCCTCAATGGCCAGGACTATGTGGGCCAAGCCGATGACCAAGGCCGTTACCTGATCCAGGTGACCAACGCCTTGCCCAACACCTTGCAAACCTACAAGGTGCAAGCCACCGATGCGGCGGGCAACTCGACAACAGCCGATGGCACACCCTTCACCGTAGATGCCAGCAACGTCAGTACCAGTCAAGGTGTTGGCATCAGCATTGATGCGATCACGCAAGACACGGGTGTCAGTCAAACCGACTTCATCACGGGAGACAACACCTTGACTTGGAACGGCAAATTAACGGAGAGCAACACCGCCAAATTTAATCCCGAAGATTGGATGCAGGTTCAATTGGTCAACGCCCAATCCCAAGTGGTGGGGACGCAATACCTCAAGCCACAACTTACTGCAGGCGATTGGAAATGGACGTGGTTAGGCGATACCTTACCGCTGGCAGATGGCTTGTACACACTCAAAGCGCAACTGGTGGACACGGCTGGCAATGTGCTTTCAGCCACACCTTGGGCCACAACTCAATCGGTGACGATCGACACCCAAGCGCAACAACTGAACGGGGCGCGCGATACCAATGCCGGGTTGAGCATCAGCAATATCAAAATGACGGCACTAACAGACACCGGGCTGAGCCAAACCGACTTTGTCACCAACAACAGGCAACCCATCTTCACCGGCAAAGTGACTGGCGAAAGTGCTTTCAACGTCGACACAGGTCGGGTGCTGGCCGAGGTCATTGACAGCACCGGCAAAGTTGTAGCCTTTCAATACCTCACCCCTTCAGCCTCAGGTGACTGGACCTTTGACAACACCGCCAATTCTTTGGGTGTGGACAAAGCGGTCACCACCTACACGCTCAAAACCGCCATCGTGGACATGGCAGGGCATTTCATGAACGCCACGAGCCAGGCTTTCACGGTTGACTTGAAAACGCCCGTTGTATCGCTGATTAGCACATCAAATCAACCCGTAAATTTACCGCTTCAATACACTGAATTGGGCTTCAGCACGAATGAGCAAGGGGTGTATTTTTTTAATGGCGATTTGCAAACGGGGTCGAAACTCAATCTGGGGAGAGTGATTCCGTTTGCGGCACAAGAATTCAATTTGGTGTTTCGCGATACAGCTGGCAACGAACAGAAAATCACTAATGACAAAACTTGGGATTTAAGCCCAATATCTGGGTCCATCACGCTGGCCAAAGGCTCTGCGGGTCCTAGCGGATTTGGTGACGGGCAATTACTGGGTTCAGTCGGTCCTAACAACGGCAAGTATGAAATGACGTCCGGCGAAAACCTGGATTTGTCAACGCTCTACTCGCTCACGCCGACCCAAGGGAGCAACGGTGCCAACGGTGGCATCAACCACTTTGTCATGGGCGCAGGGGCACAAACACTGACCGTTTCCATTGGCGACGTGCTGCAACTAGGTCTGAGCAACAGCTTTTTGAAAGACGACCGAGTGCAAATGCGGATCGACGGTGACGGTGCTGACAAACTCAACGTGACCAAGCAGTGGGCCAATTCAACAGACCAAGGGTGGGTTGTTAATCAACAGCCTTTAACCCTGGTCAACGCAGGGATCTACCACGTTTACACGAACGACAACTTGAAGCTCGACCTGTTGGTCAAGTCAGAGATCCAAGTGACCGTGATTTAAATCAATAGCTCACCCCCATAGGCCAGGGGCAGCAGCCCCCGCCTTTTTAAGACTCAAGCCGCCGCCTTGACCTTCAAACGCCAGGCATGCAGCAATGGCTCGGTGTAACCGCTGGGCTGGGCTTTGCCTTTGAACACCAGATCGCAAGCGGCCTGGAAAGCTGCTGACTTGGCAAAGTTGCCGGCCATTTTTTTGTACGCAGGGTCACCCGCGTTTTGCGCGTCCACCACCGCGGCCATGCGCTCCATGGTTTTGTGCACCTGGGCTTTGCTGACGATGCCGTGGTGCAACCAGTTGGCCATGTGCTGGCTGCTGATACGCAGCGTGGCGCGGTCTTCCATCAAGCCCACGCCGTTGATGTCAGGCACTTTGGAGCAACCCACGCCTTGGTCGACCCAGCGCACCACATAGCCCAAGATGCCTTGGGCGTTGTTGTCGAGTTCTTTTTGCTTGTCTTGGGCCGACCAGTTAGCCTCTTGCAACGCCACCACAGGGAACTGCAGCAACTTGTCCAGGGTCTCTTGGCGCAAGACTTTGGGGTCTTGCTTGCGCACGGCTTTTTCCATTTGCTTTTGCAGCGCAGGCACATTGACCTGGTGGTAGTGCATGGCATGCAAAGCAGCGGCCGTGGGGCTGGGCACCCAGGCCG
>CANGEE010000117.1 GCA_947452635.1 Comamonadaceae bacterium
AGGCGACGCACTTTTTGGCCTTCGGGGCCGGTTTGATGGGTTTTGAGCTGCATGCCCAAAATCTCACCCGCAATGCGTTTCACGTCGTCAATGGTTTTGGCCACTTTCACGCCGCCGCCTTTGCCGCGACCACCTGCATGGATCTGCGCCTTGACCACCCACACCGGGCCGCCGAGTTTTTGGGCGGCTTCGACCGCCTCTTGAACCGTGAACGCTGGGATGCCGCGGGGAACTGGCACACCAAAATGACGCAAGATTTCCTTGCCTTGGTACTCGTGAATCTTCATGAGGTTTCTCTCAGAGAGGTGGATGGTTTCACCAGCTTGCAGGTGAGCCCCTAGGTACCCGCCTGCAAGCGCTGGACACTGCAGCCCATGACTGTATCATGCTGCAATGCACAAATCTTGAGCCTTGCGTCTTACATTGGCATGACGCCGGGCACCACCTGACAGGGAGTCATTCGGGATGGCGACACTATTCATTGACGGTGAAGCAGGGACCACCGGCCTGCAAATTCGGGAGCGGCTGGCGCTGATGCCGCAGATCCAGGTGCTCAGCATCGACCCGGCCCGACGCAAAGACCCCGATGCCAAGCGCGAATTGATGGCCCAGGCCGACTTGGTGGTGCTGTGCCTGCACGACGATGCCGCCATCGAGTCGGTGGCCATGATCGACACCTTAAGCGCTCGCAAGCCGCGCATCGTCGATGCCTCCACCGCCCACCGCTGCCACCCCGACTGGGTGTTTGGCTTCCCCGAACTGGCCCCTGGCCAGCGCGAAGCGGTGCAAAAGGCCGAGCGCGTGGCCAATCCGGGCTGTTATGCCACGGGTGCGATCGCCATCTTGCGCCCACTGGTGGACGCGGGCCTGCTGCCCAAAGATTTTGCGGCCTGCCTGCCCTCGGTCAGTGGCTATTCGGGCGGCGGACGCAGCATGATTGAAGACTACGAGGCCGGCAAGGCCCCGTTGTTTGAGGCTTACGCGCTGGGCTTGAAGCACAAACACGTGCCCGAAATCATGCGTTACAGCGGCCTGACCACCCGCCCCCTGTTTGTGCCGGCCGTCGGCAATTTCCGCCAAGGCATGCTGGTGCAACTGCCTTTGCACCTGGACCAGCTGCCGGGTAAGCCCACAGCGGCTGATCTGCAGGCGGCGCTCAGCGCCCACTACGCCGCCAGCCAGGCCGCAGGCGGCTGGGTGAGCGTGGAGCCGGCCACCGAGAGCGGCAAATTGGACGCGCTGGCCCTGAACGACAGCAACAAGCTGGAAATCCGGGTGTTCGCCAATGAGCAAGCGCGTCACGCGGTGGTGATGGCCCGCTTGGACAACCTGGGCAAGGGCGCCAGCGGCGCGGCGGTGCAAAACATCCAGCTGATGCTGGGTTTGTAAGCGTCGTTTCAGTCGTCTTCTGCGCCGCTGACCACGCGGCGCACCGCCTCAGCGGCAAACCCGCGCGTCAGCAAAAAGCGCATTTGCTTGGCCCGTTCGTTCGCATCAAGGGCAGGTTGACCGAACTTTTTGCGCCAGACTTCGCGCGCCCGGTCGACTTCGGTTTTGCGCAAACCTTGCAAGGCGTCACTCACCGCCTGGGGGTCCAGGCCTTTGGCTTGTAACTCTTGCTTGACACGTGAAGCCCCTAATTTGCTGGCGCGGCGGTTGACAACCGACTCCAGCACCCGCTGCTCATTGATGAAGTCTTTGGCCTGCAAGAAATCCAAAGCCTGTGCCAGCTCGCCCGGCACCTCTTCAAAGGCGCGCAGTTTGCGCTCCAGTTCCTGGCGCGAGTGTTCGCGCTGGGACAACAAGCGCAGCGCGCGGCCCTTGAGGCTGGGCTGAAAGCCCAAACCCTTGGGGGGTTTGGGGCGATCTTCGTCCTGCATGGCGCTGAGGGCTATCAGGCGATGACTTCTTTAGGCTCTTTGGCCGCTTTAGGGGCTTTGGGCGCCGGCGCATCGGCCGAAGGGGCCAGCAAAGGAATACCCAAAGACTCGCGCACCTTGTTTTCGATTTCAAATGACAGGCTGGGGTTTTCGCGCAAGAACTCACGGGCGTTGTCGCGGCCTTGGCCGATTTTCTCGCCCTGGTAGGCGTACCAGGCGCCGGATTTCTCGATGATCTTGGCGGTCACGCCCATGTCGATGATTTCGCCTTGTCGGCTGATGCCCTCGCCAAACAAAATATCGAACTCGGCCGTCTTGAAGGGCGGCGCGACTTTGTTTTTTACCACTTTGACCTTGGTTTCGTTGCCGATCGCGTCGTCGCCCTTCTTGATGGTGCCGGTGCGGCGAATGTCCAGGCGCACCGAGGCGTAGAACTTGAGCGCATTGCCACCGGTGGTGGTTTCGGGCGAGCCGAACATCACGCCAATCTTCATCCGGATCTGGTTGATGAAAATGACCATGCAGTTGGTCTTTTTGATGGTCGCGGTCAGCTTGCGCAGCGCCTGGCTCATCAAGCGCGCTTGCAGGCCGGGCAGGCTGTCGCCCATATCGCCTTCGAGTTCGGCTTTGGGCGTCAAAGCGGCGACCGAGTCGATCACCACCAAATCCACCGCGCCGGAGCGCACCAGGCTGTCCACGATCTCCAGCGCTTGCTCGCCGGTGTCGGGCTGGCTGATCAACAGATCTTGCAGATTCACACCCAGGTTTTGGGCGTACTGGATGTCCAGGGCGTGCTCGGCGTCCACAAACGCGCATTGGCCGCCGATTTTTTGCATTTCGGCAATCACCTGCAGGGTCAAGGTGGTTTTACCGGATGACTCCGGACCGTAGATTTCGACCACCCGGCCGCGTGGCAAACCGCCCACGCCCAGGGCAATGTCCAGGCCCAAGGAGCCGGTCGAGACCACTTGGATGTCTTCGATCACCTCGCCCTCGCCCAGGCGCATGATGGTGCCCTTGCCGAATTGTTTCTCGATTTGGGCCAGTGCGGCTTGCAGGGCCTTGCCTTTTTCGCTGTTGATGTCGCTCATGAAAATCTCCTTCAAAATCAGGGGGTTGAATCAGTAGCATCTTTGCGCCAAGGCAATTAACTGGATGCTTGAACAGTACTTTAACGGCTTATTGGATTCTGTAAACACTTTTATTGGTCAGTTTGCTTTACCATTTGGCCATGTCTTCTTTCGATGTGATCTCCGCCACTTCGGCCTCACCCAGGGCGGACGACCGCTGGCGGCAAATGCATCTGGGGCGCTTGCTGGGCCATGCGATGCGCAAATTTGATGCGCGGGTGTTGCACCTGATGGCGCATGACGCAGGCGTGCCCCTGGCTTTGGCCAATTTGGCGGCGCGTGACCAGATCAGCGCGGCGCACATCCACATCACCCGTCACTTGGCTTTGCAGGGCTCGCGCCTGACCACCTTGGCGCGGGACGCGGGCATGAGCAAGCAGGCCATGGGCGATTTGGTGGACCAGTGCGAAGCCTGGGGCTTGGTGCAGCGTGAGCGCGACGGGCAAGACGCGCGGGCCAAAAAAGTGGTGTTCACCGCCGATGGACTGGCTTGGCTGCAGGCCTTCAAGGCGGCGGTGGCGCAGGCTGAAAGTGAGTTCCAAGAATCGGTGGGACTGGACGTGGCCACGGTGGTGGCTTTGGGTCTGGAAGCCTACGCGCAAGCCTGAGGCGTCAACCGCCAAGCGAGTGCGCCTAAAATTTAGGCTGCGCGCAATCTCAGGCGCACAAAAACACAAGGAGACAGCCATGCGGATTTTGATCGCCGAAGACGACCAGGTGTTGGCCGATGGCCTGTTGCGCACTTTGCGCAACGCCGGAGCGGCCGTAGACCATGTGGCCAGTGGCAGCGAAGCGGACGCGGCCTTGATGACCAACAACGAATTTGATCTGCTGATTCTGGATTTGGGCCTGCCCAAACTGCATGGCCTGGAGGTGCTGAAAAAATTACGCGCACGTGGCTCGACCTTGCCGGTGCTGATTTTGACGGCGGCCGACAGTGTCGAAGAGCGCGTCAAAGGCCTGGACTATGGCGCCGACGATTACATGGCCAAACCCTTCAGCTTGCAGGAACTTGAAGCCCGTGTACGCGCTCTGACACGACGTGGCATGGGCGGGGCCACCTCGCAAATCAAGCACGGCCCCTTGATCTACGACCAGTCGGGCCGCGTGGCCACGATCGACGGCAAGATGGTGGAGCTGTCCGCCCGAGAACTCGGCTTGCTTGAAGTGTTGTTGCAGCGCGCCGGACGCCTGGTGAGCAAAGACCAGTTGGTCGAACGCTTGTGCGAATGGGGTGAAGAGGTCAGCAACAATGCGATTGAGGTCTACATTCACCGTCTTCGCAAGAAAATTGAAAAGGGTCCGATCCGCATTGCGACGGTGCGCGGCCTGGGTTATTGCTTGGAAAAAATCCCCCATTGAAATCGCCCAAATGGCCCCTCTTCAAACGCGAGCAACGCTCGTTGTTTGGCGAAATTTTGGACTGGATGCTCACGCCCCTGTTGCTCTTGTGGCCGGTGAGTTTGGCCCTGACTTGGTTGGTGGCCCAGGGCTTGGCCAACAAGCCTTTTGACCGTGCGCTGATTTACAACGCACAAGCTTTGGCGCAACTGGTCAAGCTCGGCCCTGAACAGCGGGCGCAATTCAATCTTCCGCAGCCTGCCAGCGAGCTGCTGCGCGCAGACGAGTCCGACTTGGTGTATTTCCAAGTGGTGGGCCCCAAGGGTGAATTGCTGGGTGGGGACCGCGATTTACCGCGCCCTGATGACGACGATAAAACGGGCAACTATGAAGTGCGCCTGCGCGATGATGAAATGCGTGGTTTGGAGGTGCGTGTCGCTTCCACCTGGGTGATGCTCGATACGCTCAGCCCTGAGCCGTCGACACAAGCCTTGCAGGTGCCTGCGGCATCCAACGCCAGCATGCCAAAAGGCGCGGGTGCGGCGCGCATGGTCTTGGTGCAAGTGGCCGAAACCCGAGAAAAACGCTCTGTCTTGGCGGCTGAAATCATCAAGGGCGTGATGTTGCCGCAGTTTGCCATTTTGCCCTTGGCGGTGCTGCTGGTGTGGCTGGCGCTGGTGCGCGGCATCAAACCCCTGTCGCAGTTGGAAGAGCGCATCCGCGAGCGCAAACCCGACGATCTGAGTCCACTGGACGAAAAGGCCGTACCCATGGAAGTGGCGCCCTTGGTGTCTTCTGTGAACGAGTTGCTCAATCGCTTGAAAGACTCGATCGCCATCCAGAAACGCTTCTTGGCCGATGCAGCGCATCAACTCAAAACCCCTTTGGCGGGGCTGCGCATGCAGGCCGATTTGGCGCAGCGCAATGACGCCGGCGAAGAGGAGCTCAAGCATTCGCTCAAGCAAATTGGCCGCGCCAGTGTGCAGGCCACGCACACGGTGAACCAATTGCTGTCTTTGGCGCGCGCCGAAGGCGGCGGCGCCAACCTCAGCCGCCAGCCCTGTGACATGGTGGCCCTGATCAGTGAGGTGCTGCAAGACGCCTTGCCCCGCGCCTCGGACAAGGGCTTGGACCTGGGTTACGAAGGGGTTGACGCGGGCACGCCCGATGTCCGCGTGCATGGCAATCCGCTGTTGCTCAAAGAGATGGTGCGCAATTTGGTGGACAACGCCATTCACTACACCCCCTCCACGCCCGAGCGGCCTGGCGTGATCACGGTGCGCACCTTGGTCGACCCGTACAGCCATGTGCTGGTGATTCAGGTCGAAGACAATGGCCCGGGCATCTCTCCGGCTGAAAGAGATCGGGTGTTCGAGCCGTTTTACCGGGCGCTGGGCACCAATGTGGATGGCTCGGGTTTGGGCTTGCCCATTGTGCTGGAGATCGCGCAGCAGCATGGTGCAAGCGTCAGCATCGACGCCGCACACCCTGGCCAAATGCCACCGGGCGCTTGCTTTACCGTGCGCTTTTCACGCACCGGCAAAGACTGAGCGCACACAGCCGCGCAGGAGGCCTGTGCTCAGGCGGGCTTGAACAGATTCAGTTGCAAACGCTCGCGCTCAATCACCCGCGCCACGGCCGGCTCGGCGGCCACTTGTTGCACAAATGACCACAGGTCGGGGTAGTTGAGTGGGTCAATTCCGGCCAGCGTGCCCCAACGGGTGAGCGTCAAGGTGTAGGCATCCAGGGGGCCAAAATGTGCGCCTGACAACCAGCCTTGACCGGCCGCCTGGGCCGCCGCCACCAAGGTTTGCAATTGGGCCAGCAAATCGCGGTACAAACCGGTGTTGTAAGTTTTCAACTCGGCCTGCACCGCGGCTTGGTCCGTGTATTTGTGCGGCATGAAAATATGCGTGAACGTGGGGTGTACCGTGTTGTTCATCCAGGCCAAGGTCTCTATGGCTTTGGCGCGCGCCACCGCCTCTGTGGGCAAAAAGCCGGCGGCTGGAAATTTCTGGTCCAGGTACAACACAATGGCCACAATTTGCGTGATCACCTGACCTTCGTCCACCAGGACCGGGACTTGGCCCCGCGGGTTAATGGCTTTGTACGCCGCTTCGTTTTGCTCACCTTTGTGCAGCTTGACCATGGTGGGCTCAAACGCTGCGCCCGAGATCTCGAGCAAAGTGTGTGGCACAAACGAGCAAGCGCCGGGTGCGAAATACAGTTGCAAAGCCATGGTCATTTTCCTTGTGCAGTGGAGGGTGTGGAGGGCGCGACCATTGTCGCGTCAGTAGCGGACGAAGGTGCGGTCGAAGGCGCCGCCGTCGTGGTGGGTGTGAGGGTCGCAGACGTCTCTAGCGGTTTGACGATCAAAGTTTCGGGATGGATTTGGCTTTTCAGTCGCGCCGGCTCAGCGACATCGACCGGCCCCCAACCCAGCGCGCGCAGCTGGCCCTGACCCCATAACCAAAACCCGCCATTGGCCATCACCAAAAGCAAAATCATCCATCGCCACATCATGTGTGCTCCTGCTGTGGCGACAGGCGCACACTGACTTCTGAACTGTTCACGCTGACCACGCCTGAGGCGGTTTCAATTTGCAAAGACCCACGCGGATCGACTCCCAGGGCCAGACCCTGCACACCATCGGGGGTGCTCACCACCTGACCCTGCAGCACATCGCGGGCATGAAAGCGTGCTTGCAGCGGCGCAAAACCCGTCACGGCAAAGGCTTGGACGGCCGCCACCAAGGGGCCCGCCACCAGCCCCAAGGCCTGGGCTGCGGTGATCTCGGGTAGCCATTGCGCCAAGGCGGCCGGGGGGGTGCGCAAGCCTTGCGCAGCGGGCGATTGAATGTTCAGACCCACACCGATCACCACATAACTGTGGCCGCCCATACTGGCCGCTTCGATCAAAATACCGCCCAGTTTGTGGCCACGGATCCACAAATCGTTGGGCCACTTCAGGCCCACTTGGGGGTGCAGGCTGTCGGCCAGACTCAAGCCGACGGCCAGCGACAGACCCGACCAATCTTGCGGGGCCAAAGGCAAGCCCAGGGAAAAGGTCAAGGAGTCCCCGCGTTGGCTCACCCATTGGCGACCCAAGCGACCGCGCCCTGCGCTTTGGCTTTCCGCTACCAGCAGCACCGCATCGGTGTGCCCGGCGCGGGCGCGGCGCATCAACTCGGAATTGGTCGAATCGACGCGGGGCAGGATTTCGACACTGAAACCCGGCAATTGCGGCGATACCGCCTGCCAAATGGCCTCGGCCGGCCAGCGCATCGGGGTGTCGGATTGCAGGGCCATGGGGTCAGTGCGGCTTCAGCGACGGGACTTGAGGTGCGCTTGAGCGCCCGAATGAAGAGCCGCTTTATCGGCGGCCTTCGCGCGTGAGTTCGTGGGTGATGGAGCCGGAGATTGCGCCTTAGATGGGGCGGCGGCCTTTTTCAACTGGCTGGGGATCTTCGGTGTGGCCGGCCTGCGTTTGGGGGCCAGCAAGGTTTTGCGGCAGTTGGCGCTGCCACACCAGCAGGGGTATTCGGCTTTGAGTTTGGGGGTGTAGGGCTCGTCGATGATCAGGCCATAGTCGTAGTTCAGTTCTTCACCCGCGTGGATATTGCGTATCGCCTTGATGAAGATGCGGTCGTTGACCTCGTCGGCCTCGCAGTTGGGGTCGCAGCTGTGGTTGATCCAGCGCGAGGAGTTGCCCTCGTTGACCGCGTCAATCACCCGGTCTTCGTTCACATGAAAGTAAAACGTGTGGTTCGGGTCACTGGGGTCGTGCGGGTGGCGGTCTTGGGCTTCTTCCCAACTGATGATCTCGCCCACATACTCGATCAGGGTTTCGCCTTCGGCAATGTCGACCAAGGCAAAAACGCCTTTGCCATGCACGCCGGAGCGACGCACTTGAATACGGCGATGAGTTGTCGGTGCAGGTTTTTTGGCCACGGTTGAAAAATTTGTTATGGTGAAAGCATGTGGGCGCGCGCATGTGCGCGTACCCGTG
>CANGEE010000118.1 GCA_947452635.1 Comamonadaceae bacterium
CATCGTGGCAGGCCGTCAACACGACGAGTTGAGCAGCTACCCGCAAGCCTTTGAAAAGAGCTGGCTGCACACCGAGCTGAACAAGTCACGCAACTTCAAGAGCTGGTTTAAAAAGGGCCTGGTGGTGGCCACCGTGATGAACGGCTTTGAGCAACTGGTGCTGCGTGGCCACATGCCGTGGACGCTGCGCCGCGACAAGGCCGACCACACCTACCTCCAACCCGCCGCGCAGTGCCCGCAGATCGACTACCCCAAGCCCGATGGCAAGCTGACATTTGACCGCCTCTCCAGCGTCTTCATCAGCAACACCAACCACGAAGAAAACCAACCTGCCCACCTGACGCTCAAAGACGCCTCGGTGCCGGTACAGATCAACCTGGCCAAATACGCCGGGCCCGAGTCACGCTACTGCCCGGCGGGCGTCTACGAGTTTGTGAAGAACGAAGACAACAGTGACCGCTTGCAAATCAACGCGCAAAACTGCGTGCACTGCAAGACCTGCGACATCAAAGACCCCACCCAAAACATCGTTTGGGTCACACCCGAGGGCGGTGGCGGGCCGAACTACTCGGGCATGTGAGCCGGCAAGGGTCTGCAAGCCTTTGCTGGTAAACCCGTACGAGTGAGCCCTGAGATTCGCTCGATAATCTAAGTTGTATGACAAATTAACCCCTGGGGTTGAGATCATTTTTTTCTTTTTTTCCTTGGAGACACCTCACATGAAATTGAATCCTCTGTTGGTCGGTTTGGGCTTGGCTGCTGGCCTGATGACGGGTGCTTCGGCACAAACCGTGCTGAAGATCGGGTACGCCACCACCCAGGCCTCGCACTATGGTGTGGGTTCCACCGTGTTTTGCGACGACATCGAAAAAGGCACGCAAGGCCGCTACAAATGCCAGCAGTTCCCCAACAGCGCACTCGGTGGTGAGCGCGAGATGATCGAGGCGGTGCAATTGGGCACGCTGGACTTCGTCAACACCTCCACCGGCCCGGTTGGCAACTTTGTACCTGAAGTCAAAATCGTCGACATCCCCTTCTTGTTCCGCGACTACGACCACGCACGCAAAGTGATGGACGGCCCCATTGGGCAAGAGATTTTGACCAAATTCCCTCCCAAGGGCTTGGTGGCTTTGGCCTGGACGGAAAACGGTTTCCGCCACATGACCAACAGCAAGCACCCGATTGTCAAACCCAGCGACGCCGCAGGTTTGAAAATGCGCACCATGGAAAACAAGGTGCACATGGACGGCTACCGCACCTTTGGCATTCAGCCCACGCCCATGGCGTTTCCAGAGGTCTTTGGCGCGCTGCAGCAAGGCACTGTGGACGGCCAGGAAAACCCCATCCCTGTGATCTTGGCGTCCAAGTTTTCGCAAGTGCAAAAGTACCTGTCCTTGACCGGCCACGTGTACTCGCCCGCCCTGCTGATCACCTCGCCGCGTTTGATGAACAAGCTGAGCGACGCAGACAAAAAGGTATTCAACGATGCGGCTAAAAAGGCCGGCATCGCGCAACGCAAGAAAGTCAACGAAGACGAGAACAACGGCATTGCCCAACTCGAAAAAGACGGCATGAGCGTGGTGCGTAAAGTCGACGGCCAAGCCTTCCGTGACGCCTTGGTGCCCGCCTATGCGGCTTACTCCAAAGAGTTCGGTGCGGACAATATCCGCAAAATCCAAGAAGTGAAGTAATTTCGCTGCGTTGGCTCAGGCCTGTGCCGCACCTGCGGTGGCACAGGCCTTTTTATATGTTCCTGAAATTTGAATGCCGCCATGTTTTTAGATCGATTTGAAAAGCACTTCATGAGCTTCAACCGTTGGTTGTTGATCCTCATGCTGGCCGTGATGTCGGTGATTATTTTTGCCAATGTCACCCTGCGCTACACCACCAACCAATCCATCGAATGGGCCGAAGAAGTGGCCCGGCATTTGATGATTTGGCTGACCTTCATTGGCTGCGGCCCGGTGCTGCGTTACGGCGGCCACATCGCGATTGACAACCTGCAAGACGCCCTGCCCGGCAAACTGGCCATGGCTTTGCGCGTGCTGATCGCCCTGTTGATCACGGCATTTTGTGTGTTCTGTATTTGGACCGGCATCGACTACATGGACCGCACCCAATACCAAACCACGCCGTCCACCCAAATTTCCATGGCGTGGATTTACGCTGCCTTGCCGATCGGCATGGGCATGACCTTGATCCATTGGCTGCTGATCGTGCGCAGCTACGTGCTGCACCGCGAGTTCGCCAGCGACGCCCACTTTGACGCGACCGCGAGTGCCTCCCTATGAGCCCGAGTGTCATTTTGTTGTTGTCGGTCTGCGTTTATTTGGCCATTGGCGTGCCGGTGGCGTTTGCGCTGGGCCTGTCCACCGTCACCGCGCTCCTGGTTTCCGGGAGTTTTCCGATGCTGGTGTTGCTGAAAGAAACCTTCACCGGCGTCGACAGCTTTCCGCTGATGGCCGTGCCCTTCTTCATTTTGGCGGCCGAACTGATGAGCGGCGGCTCGCTGACCGAGGTGTTGCTGAAGTTTGCCGGCCAGTTTGTCGGCCACAAACGCGGCGGCCTGGGTTACACCAATGTGGTGGCGCTGACGTTTTTCTCCGGCATTTCCGGCTCGGCCTTGGCAGACGCCGCCGGCCCCGGCTCGATGATGATCAAGATGATGGACAAGGCCGGTTACGACCGCTCTTATGCCGCCGCCTTGACCGCCTCGACCGCCATTGTCGGCCCCATCATCCCGCCCTCGATCATCATGATCATCTACGCCCTGGCGGACGACAACGTGTCAGTCGGCGCGCTGTTCGTGGCGGGTTTGATCCCGGGGGTGTTGATCGCGGCGGCCATGTGCGTGGTCAACTGGTACATCTCGAAAAAGCGCAATTACAAGGGTGATGGCCAGATGCCCACCGGCCCTGAAATCCTCAAAACCACTTGGCAAGCTTTGCCCGCGATTTTGCTGCCGGTGTTGATTCTGGGCGGCATGCGCGCGGGTTGGTTCACACCCACCGAAGCCTCGGTGGTGGCGGTGTTTTACGCCCTGGTCTGCGGCAAATACGTGTACCGCACGCTGGAGTGGAAGGCTGTGCCCGACATCTTGTCACGCTCGGCCCTGCTGACGGCCTCGGTGCTCTTGATCATCGGCATGTCGGCTTCGTTTGCCTGGATCTTGACGATCGAGGGCGTGCCGCAAACCATGGCCAATTGGATCAGCAGCATCCACCTGAACGCCTGGACCTTTTTGATCGTCATCAACGTGTTCTTGCTGCTGTTTGGCATCTTCATCGAGCCCTTGCCGGGTGTGATGGTCTTGGTGCCCATCTTGGCACCCGTGGCCGCCAAAATTGGCGTCGACCCGATTCACTTTGCGATGGTGGTGATCTTCAACCTCACTTTGGGCATGATCACGCCGCCGGTGGGCGGCTTGTTGTTTGTCACCTCCAACGTGTCCAAAGTGCCGCTGACGGAATTGACGCGCGAGCTCAAACCCTTCTTGATCGCGCACGGCGTGGTCTTGGTGCTGCTGACCTTTGTGCCTGCGCTGTCCAACTGGTTGCCGCATGTGATGGGCTTTAAATAAGTCCGCCTATAATCAAACCGTCAGGAGAGCGCCTGCCATGAAGGATTCCAAGCCTTGATGCAGGCCGCCGAAGGCGCAAGCGGTTGATGAACTGCTGAACGCTCAGGTAACAAGGACTGACAACCGGGTTGTGTTTCGGCACACCCTGAGACCTTGCTGGAGAGAGATGGTGGTTCATCTGAACCCCCATCCACCGAAGGAGCAACCCGCAGTGCGCTGGCCCCCGTGGCCCGGCAAACCCGGCGAATCTCTCAGGTAAAGCGGACAGAAAGGGCAAGCCATGGCAGTCGCCATGGCGCACATTTGCCCTTGGAGTTTCTGTGAGCGCTGACACCACCTTGCCCAACGACACCTTGCTGACCACCCCGCTGCATGCTTTGCACCTGGAACTGGGCGCACGCATGGTGCCTTTTGCCGGCTACAGCATGCCGGTGCAATACCCGGCAGGGCTGATGGCCGAACACCTGCACACCCGCCAAGCCGCAGGCTTGTTTGACGTCTCCCACATGGGCCAGTTGCGCCTGGTCGGGCCTGACGCCTCAGCCGCTTTGGAGAGCCTGATGCCGGTGGATGTGATCGACCTGAGTGTGGGCAAACAACGCTACGGCCTGCTGCTCAACGACGCGGGCGGCATCATCGACGACCTGATGTTTGTGAATCGCGACGTGGCCCATGGCGGGGATATTTTCATCGTGGTCAACGGTGCATGCAAACATGGCGATCTGGCGCACATGCAAGCGCGCATCGGCAGCCGCTGCACCATTGAACCGCAATTCGACCGAGCGCTCTTGGCCCTGCAAGGCCCGCAAGCCGTGACGGCCTTGGCGCGACTGATCCCTGGCGTTGCGCAACTTATCTTCATGACCGGTATGCCCGTGATCTGGCAAGGGGCTGACCTGTACATCACCCGCAGCGGCTACACCGGCGAAGACGGGTTTGAAATCTCCCTGCCCGCCAGCGCTGCCGAGGCTTTTGCGCGCGCCTTACTGGCCCAACCCGAGGTCCGACCCATTGGCCTGGGCGCACGCAATTCGCTGCGCTTGGAAGCCGGCCTGTGCCTCTACGGGCAAGACATTGACGCCACCACCACCCCGGTCGAAGCCGGACTGAATTGGGCGATGCAAAAAGTACGCCGCAGCGGGGGCGCACGCGCAGGCGGCTTCCCGGGCGCTGACACCGTGCTGGGCCAACTCGATGGCACCAAAGCGTTACAGCGCAAGCGCGTCGGCCTGATCGCGCTGCAACGCGTGCCGGTGCGCGAGCATGTGGTGCTGCACAACGAGGCCGGTCAGGTCATCGGCGAAGTCACCAGCGGCCTGCTCGGCCCCAGCCTCAACCAAGCCGTGGCCATGGCCTATGTGCAGGCAGAATATGCCGCAGCAGGAACGCTGGTGAATGCCATGGTACGCGGCAAACATGTGCCCATGCAAGTCAGCCCCATGCCCTTTGTCCCCACCCGCTATTTCCGCGGGCCTGTTTAATCGGGATCTGACCCCATTTAATTAATCGGGGTCAGATCCCCATTCTTTTTCTTTTTTCTGGAGAACCTCATGCGCATCAAGTACACCGAAGACCACGAATGGATCCAACTGCAAGGCGACGTTGCGATCGTGGGCATCACCCACCATGCGCAAGACGCGCTGGGCGACGTGGTCTTTGTCGACCTGCCTGAAGTGGGTAAAACCTTCGCGCAAAAAGACATTGCCGGCGTGGTCGAGTCCGTGAAAGCGGCGGCGGATGTGTATATGCCCATCAGCGGTGAGGTCGTTGAAGTCAATGAAGCCTTGCGCGACGACCCCTCACTGGCCAACACCGACCCCTTGGGCCAAGGCTGGTTCTTCAAGGTGAAGTTGTCGGCCCCCGCCGAAGTCGACACCTTGCTGGACGAGACCGGCTACAACGCTTTCACCGCAGGCTAAAACCCCTCACGCACCGCTCAGGAACCCATCATGCTGATGTCCGCACACCGCCCCTTGGGCGCTCTGGAAAACCCGTCTGAATTCATTGCGCGCCACATCGGCATCAGCCCGGCTGACGAGCAACACATGCTGTCGGTGATCGGCGAGGCCTCGCGCCGGGCTTTGATCGAGGGCATCGTGCCGCGCAGCATCGCCCGCAGCCAAGCCATGCAACTGCCCCAGCCGATCACTGAGGCAGCGGCACTGGCGGAGTTGCGCGTGATGGCGCAAAAAAACAAGCTGCTCAAAAGCTGCATCGGCCAAGGCTATTACGGCACCCACACGCCAGGCGTAATTTTGCGCAACGTGTTGGAAAACCCCGCTTGGTACACCGCCTACACGCCTTACCAAGCCGAGATTTCGCAAGGCCGCATGGAAGCCTTGGTGAATTTCCAAACGATGGTGACCGATCTGACCGGCATGGACATCGCCAACGCCTCCATGCTGGACGAAGCCACGGCTGCAGCCGAGGCCATGACCCTGGCCAAGCGCTCGGTCAAAGCCAAAGGCAATGTCTTCATCGTCAGCGGCGACTGCCATCCGCAAACCATTGAAGTCATCCAGACCCGCGCTGTGCCCTTGGGTATCACGGTCAAAGTCATCCACTCCAGCGACGAGTGGCAGGCGGCCATCGCCCAAGACGATTACTTTGCCGCCCTCAACCAATACCCTGGCAGCAGCGGCTGGCTGGCCGACTGGCAACTGTCGGCGGATTTGGTGCGCAGCCAACAGGCCGCGTTCATTTTGGCAGCGGACTTGTTGGCCCTGGTGTTGCTCAAAACGCCCGGCGAGATGGGCGCCGACATCGTGGTCGGCACCACCCAACGCCTGGGCATGCCCATGGGCGCGGGCGGCCCGCACGCGGCCTACATGGCCTGCCGAGACGCATTCAAGCGCTCCATGCCCGGCCGCTTGGTGGGCGTGAGTGTGGACACGCACGGCCAGCCCGCCTACCGCCTCGCGCTGCAAACCCGCGAGCAGCACATTCGCCGTGAAAAAGCCACATCCAATATTTGCACCGCACAAGTGCTGCCTGCGGTGGTGGCCAGCATGTACGCGGTCTACCACGGCCCCGAAGGCTTGAAACGCATCGCCAACCGCGTCGCCAGTTACACCGCCATCTTGGCCGAAGGTCTCAAAGCCTTGGGCGCATCGCTGCTGCATGGCACCGCCTTTGACACCTTGACGCTGGACCTGGGCAGTGCGCAGGCGGCGGATGCATTACACGCACGGGCCGTGGCGCAGGGCATCAACCTGCGCCGCTACCGGGGCGGTCGTGCCGGTTTTGTCGGCATCAGTCTGGACGAGACCACCACCCGCCAAGACATCAGCACCCTGTGGTCGCTGTTGGCACAGCCTATGGGCAAACTGCCCTCATGGGACGACTTTGAGAAAGGCATCGCCTCGTTGATCCCTGAATCCCTGCGCCGCACCCGTGCCTTTCTGACGCATCCGGTGTTCAACAGTTACCACTCAGAGACCGGCATGCTGCGCTACATCCGCCAGTTGTCCGACAAAGACTTGGCCTTGGACCGCAGCATGATTCCGTTGGGCTCGTGCACCATGAAACTCAACGCCACCAGCGAGATGATTCCCATCACCTGGCCCGAGTTTGCACTGCCCCACCCCTTTGCGCCGGCAGACCAGTTGCAAGGTTATGCCCAACTCGACCAACAACTGCGTGACTGGCTGTGCCAGGCCACGGGCTACAAAGGCATCAGCCTGCAACCCAATGCCGGCTCGCAAGGCGAGTACGCCGGCTTGTTGGTGATCCAGGCCTACCACCGTGCCCAAGGCCAAGGGCACCGCAACATTTGCCTGATCCCGTCCAGCGCCCACGGCACCAACCCGGCCAGTGCGCAAATGGTGGGCTTGCAAGTGGTGGTGACGAAATGCGATGACCATGGGAACGTCGACATGGCCGATTTGCAAGCCCAATGCGAAAAACACAGCACCCACTTGGCCGCCGTGATGATCACCTACCCCAGCACCCATGGCGTGTTCGAGACGCAGGTCAAGCAGCTGTGCGAACTGGTGCACCAGCACGGCGGACGCGTCTATGTGGACGGCGCGAACATGAACGCACTGGTGGGCGTGGCCGCGCCGGGCGAGTTTGGCGGCGACGTGAGTCATCTGAATTTGCACAAGACCTTCTGCATCCCGCACGGCGGTGGCGGCCCCGGCGTCGGCCCGGTGTGCGTGGTCGAAGACTTGGTGCCTTATTTACCGGGCCATGCCACGGGTGAAGTTGCAGGCACGTATGTCAGCAGCTACGAGCCAGCGCCGGGCCGCCCCAAGCTGGCGAGCGCCCCCTCGGGGGGCAGCGAACCACACGCAGTGGGGAGCGTGGGGGCCATCTCCGCTGCACCGCTGGGCAACGCAGCGGTTTTACCGATCAGTTGGATGTACTGCCGCATGATGGGTGCCGAGGGCCTGAAGCACGCCACCGAGGCCGCCATCTTGGCGGCCAACTACATCAGCCAGCGCTTGGCCGACCACTACCCCACGCTGTACGCCAGTGACAACGGCCGTGTGGCCCATGAGTGCATCTTGGACTTGCGCGGCCTGAAAGACAGCAGCGGCGTGATGGCCGAAGACGTGGCCAAGCGCTTGATGGACTATGGCTTTCATGCGCCCACCCTGTCCTTCCCGGTGGCCAATACCTTGATGGTCGAGCCCACCGAAAGCGAGACGCTGCAAGAGCTGGACCGCTTCATCGACGCCATGATCGCCATCCGCGAAGAGATTCGGCAGATTGAAAATGGACAATGGCCGCAAGACAACAACCCCTTGAAACACGCACCCCACACGGCCG
>CANGEE010000119.1 GCA_947452635.1 Comamonadaceae bacterium
CGTGGAATTTGAACGGTCAACTGGGTTTGGTGGTCGGCGCGACTTACCCGGCAGAAATTGAGCGGGTGCGCGCCTTGGCCCCCACACTGCCACTGCTGATCCCCGGTGTGGGCGCGCAAGGCGGTGACGCCGCGGCCACGGTGAAGGCCGGTTGGCGCGGCCAAGGCGGCGTGAGCACTGGCACCGTGATCGTCAACTCTTCACGCGCCGTGCTCTACGCATCGAGCGGTGATGACTTTGAAGCCGCTGCCCGCCGGGTGGCCCTGCAAACGCGAGACCAGTTGCAGGCGGCCAAACCGGCTTAATCACAGGAGCACGGCATGTACGAACATTTGATCGTCAAAGAAATCGGCCGCTGCGTCGAAATCCATTTGAACCGGCCCCAGGCCCGGCATGCCTTGTCCCGCGCCCTGATGCGCGAGATCACGGCCTGTGCACGGGCCTTGAGTGACCGCACAGACGTCGATGTCGTCATCCTTACCGGCGACGCACGCTGTTTTTCAGCGGGCGCGGATTTGAAAGACGCCAACGCCTGGGCCGACGACAGCTTGTCCACCGTGCAACGCCGCGACATTGCGGGCACCGGCTTTCGCATGTGCAAGGCTTGGGAAGAAATGCCGCAAATCACCATCGCCGCCATCGAAGGCTATGCGGTGGGTGGTGGCTTGGCCTTGTCGCTGGCCTGCGATTGGCGGGTTTTGGCCGAAGACGCCTTTGTGTCCCTGCCCGAAATTGCCTTGGGCATCCCGCTGACCTGGGGCACGATTGCCCGCTTGGTGAATTTGCTCGGCCCCGCCAAAGCCAAACGCCTGACGATCTTGTGCGAGCGCATCGGCGCACCCGAGGCCTTGGCCATGGGCTTGGTGGACTGTGTCAGCGACAAAGGCCAAGCGCTGGTCCGCGCCCAAGCCCTGGCCGCGCAAACCCTGGCCATGCCCGCCGCCACGGTGCGCATGAGTAAAGAGTCGGCCAACGCCGCCGCCACAGCGCTGAACCACGCCACGTCCTACATGGCGCACGACCAAATCGCCCTGGCCGCCGCCAGCCCGGAGTCACGTGCAGCGCGGGACCAAGCTTTGCGCTGAGAAACCTTCACAGCAGCGCCGCGTAAACCAGATCGCGAAACAGCGGCCGGTAGTAGTCGCGCTGGTTGGGCGCTTGGATCATCAACAGGGCGTACAGGTCCAAAGCCGGATCGACAAAGAAGGTGGTGCCGGCAATGCCGCCCCAGTAATACAGTCCGACCGAGCCGGGCACGGGTGAGATGCCTTGGGCGGTGCGCACGGCAAAGCCCAGGCCAAAGCCATGGCCTGGGGGCAACAGGGGGCCTTCTGACGGGATGTCGCCCAGGTGGTCGGCGGTCATGTAGTCCACCGTGTGCGGGCCCAACAGCCGCACCCCGTTCAACTCGCCTTTGTTGCGCAAAAAGTGCAGAAAACGGGCGTAGTCCAAGGCGGTGGACATCAAACCGCCGCCGCCCGCTTCCATGGCAGCGGGGTGTTTCGGGTCCAGCACTTTCATGGGCACGCCGCCGTCGGGGTCTTTTTCAAACGGCTCGGCAATGCGGTGGTGCTGCGCGGGTGGCACGACAAAACCGGTGTCCACCAGCCCCAAGGGCGCAAAAATTTCTTGCTGCAAAAACGCCCCCAAGGTCTGACCGCTGATGACCTCGACCAAGCGCCCCAGCACATCGGTGGCGCGGCTGTAGGCCCACATGCTGCCGGGTTGGAACTGCAGCGGAATGGCGGCCAGGGCTTGTGAGAACGCGTCGTTGCTGCGATCGCGGGACGCGATTTTGACTTCGCCGTATTGGCGCTGTACTGGCGAGTCGCCCAAGAACTCATAGGTCAGCCCTGCGGTGTGGCGCAGCAGGTCTTGCACCGTGGCGGGCTGGGTGGGCGCCACCAGGCCGCTCGGGGTGTGCACCTGCTGATGGGCGAATTCCGGCAGGTGCTGGCCCACCGCGTCGCTCAGCAGCAACTGCCCGCGCTCCACCAGCATCATCACCGCCACCGAGACCACCGGTTTGGTCATGGAGTAAATCCGAAAAATACTGTCAGGCCGCATGGCCGCGCCACTGGCCGGGTCTTGCACGCCCACGCTGTCGAACAAGGCCACTTGGCCTTTGCGCGCAATCAGCGCCACCGCGCCGGGCAAACGGCCACTGGCCACCTCGCGGCGCAGCACGTCCATCAGGCGCTGGGTGCGCTCGGGGCACAGGCCGACATCGGCGGGTTGGGCTTGGGGCAAGGGGAGGTGGGTCTTGACGGTCATAGGGTGCTCCTGAAGTTGGTGTTTTGTACACCAGCACGCCGTGGGGCGGTATCACCTAGGGCGCAGTACCGCGCCAGGGCTGTCGCCGGTGCGTCAAGCCCGGCAAGCTTGGCGCTGTGCGAGGCTTGCTAGACTGATTTCATGCGCATTTCAGAACTTTCGGCCAAGACCCATGTGTCCGTGCACCGGCTGCGGCGATACGAAGCCTTGGGCCTGATTGCCAGCCAGCGCCAGCCCAATGGCTACCGGGATTACGACGCCAAAATCGTCCGCCATGTGATCTTCATCGCCATGTCCAGAGAAATGGGCTTTTCGCTGGCCCAATTGGCCGAGTACTTGCCGCGCTTCAAAACCGGCCAGCTCACGTCAGAGGAAATGATCCAGGCCATCCGTCAACGCGTGGCGGAAGTGGATCAAGCCATCGCTGCGCAAAAAGCCCTGCGAAAAATGTTGCTCAACCACATTGACTGGTTTCAGTCCAAACCAAGGAAGCCCCGATGAACGCACTGCAAATGCTCCAAAAAATCAATGCCATGGCCGAATTCAACCGCTGGTGCGGCATTGAAGTGACCGTGGCCGAGGTTGGTGCGGTGGAAATTCAAATGCCGTGGCGCGCCGAGGTGGGGCAGTATTCGGGCTTCTTGCATGCTGGCTTGATTGGCACGCTGATCGACACCGCCTGCGGTTTTGCCGCTGCCACCGTTGCCGGGCCGCATTTGCTGGCTTCGAATTTTTCAGTCAATTGCCTGCGGCCTGCGCAGGGGCAAACATTCATCGCCCGCGCCCGGGTGGTGAAACCCGGCAAAACGCAAATTTTCACCAGTTGTGATTTGTTTGCGGTGGATGCTGGGCAAGAGAAATTTGTGGCCAATGGCCAAACTTTGCTGGCGGTGCTTCAGGCCCCGCAGTGAGCACCGCGAGGCTGTAGCAGCAGCCGAATCGGCGTAGTCGGTCGCAAGGTCACAGCCAGGTCACCCTTTGGCCATGCGGCATCCACAGGCCATTGGAGGCTGAAGCGCTGCAGCAGCATGGCGGCGATCAAGCCCATTTCCATCATGGCGAAATGCTGGCCGATGCAGACGCGGGGGCCGGTGCCAAAGGGTAACCAAGTACCGCGTGGGATGTCGGGTGCACCCGGCAGGAAGCGCTCGGGTTGGAATGCGTCCGGGCTTTGAAACCAGCGTGCATCGCGCTGAATCACATACGGCGTGAAGGCGATCAAATGCCCTTGGGGCACGGTCCATGGACCTGCGCTGATGGGCTTGCAGGCGCGGCGTGTGAACAGCACCGCTGCGGGAGGGTATAAGCGCATGGCCTCTTTGAGGCTGGCTTGCAGCCAAGGCAGTTGTTGCAGTGCGCTGGGCGTGAGCGCTTGGCCCTGTAAGACGCTATCCACTTCGGCGTAGATGTGTTTGGCCACATCAGGGTGACGCGCGATCAAGCCGCTCCACCAAGTCAGGGCAGTGGCGGTGGTTTCATGACCGGCTTGAAACATCACCATGGTTTGGTCGTGCAACTCGCGCGCGCTCAGGCCCTGGTCGGGTTGCTCGGGGTCGCGCGCCTGGCGCAGCATGGTCAGCAGGTCTTGGCCAATCTCATGGGCTTTGGCTTGTTGGCCTTGAATGTACTGTTGGATGATGTGGTCCAGAGTGCGCTGTGCATGGCGCACCTTGCGCACAGTTGGCAACGGCATCCACAGCGGCCAAGAAAACGGTTTGAGCATTTCCGAGATCGCGAAGTGACTCAAGGTTTGGATGGCCTCGGACACAGGCCGGGCGTTCGTCATTTGATGCGCGCCAAAAAGGGCTTTCAAAATCACGTCCAAAGTCATCTCTGTCATCAACGCGTCCATGTCGACGCTTTGGCCTGGGCTTTGCGCAGTCAAGGCGTCCAATGCATTTTGCGCGGCCAACACCATCAGCGCCGCATAACCCGCCACGCGCTTGGGCGTGAAGCCGGGTTGCAACATGCGGCGCTGGCGTTGCCACTGCGCGCCCTCGGTTACCAAGACGCTTTGGCCCATGGAGGTGCTGAACACCTCGGTGGCGCGCTCCCATCGGATCAAGTTGGCCGATTGGTCTACCAGTATGTCGCGCACCCAGTCCGGATGGAACACGTGCGTGATGCGTTCATTGAGCACTTGAATATGCGCAATGTCAGGATAAGACCGCTGCAGTCCCGCGACAAACCCCAGGTAGTCCGGTTTCATGGTCTGCAGGTGGTTGAGCCCCCACCAATGAGCGGGAGGGCCGGGAGGTAAGCCGGACTGTCGGGTTGGCGTGGTCAGTGTGTTCATGCTTGGAGAATGCCTGCACCGCAGCAGTTCGTCTTGAATAAAAACGACACTTTGAAATTATTTATCAATTCAAAAATACGCACTTAATTATACTTTGTGAATGACTATTGCAGACGACCCTCAAGCCTTTGCGCCGGTACAAACTTGGCTGCCGCCTTGGGGATTGAGTACTTGCATTCGCGCGGTGCTGTATCGCAGCACACAGGGTATGACTTTGCCCGAATCACAGCGCTGGGGCCATTACCCGGTCACGCCATTGATCTCCATCAATCTGCTTTTTGATGGCTCTTGTGAATTGGCGGACATAGGGCATGCCCGATACGAGGATGCACCGCGCCAAGGCTTGCCCTCATTCACCGTGAGTGGGCCTCAAACGTGGCCGCGAAGTATTCTTTACGGGCCTGAAGTGCAAGGCGCGATGATCCTTTTTTACCCCGATGCTTTCTCGGCGCTCACCGGCATGGTGGTGGCGTCAAGGGTCGATCAGGTATTGGATGCGCGTGAGGTTTTGTCCGGGAGCTTGCTGAATGCTTGCTTGCGCCTTTCTCCAATGCGAACTGGTGACGCTGTCATCGACATGCCAGGCTTTTTTGACGATCTGTTGCCTTTGTGGCTGCGCTGTTCAGCATCAGTGCAACCCAATGCCAACTCCCACTGGCCTCACTCCTTTCAGCCATGGGTGCGAGCCTTGGCCTTGCGTGCGGCGGTCACAGGTTGGGGGAGCAGTCTGCGCCAATCCGAGCGGCGCATCAAGCAATGGTCCGGCTGGTCCATGCGCCGGCTGCAAGTTTCGGCGCGAGGTGAGGCTGTTTTTTTTGCGGTCATGGAGGCTTTGAACGACGAACGTTTGGATTGGACGCAAATCGCGCTGGACCATGGTTTTTCTGACCAGAGCCATTTCATTCGCGAGACCCGCCGCTTGACCGGTTTCAGCCCCGAGGTCATGCGCCATGGCGTGCTGCATGAAGAGGCGTTTTGGTCGTACAGGGCCTGGGCGAAGCTGGCGGGACTTTGAAGGCGCTGATTTGCAAGGGATTGACGAGTGCTTTGTATGGCACTAAAATAAGCACCTTAAACAGGTCTTTTTAGGTCAGCCATGTCCAATTTGATTTATGCCACGGTCACGGCCAGTGTGTCCGAACTGAAGAAGAACCCGATGGGCACAGTTTCGGCGGGCGAGGGCCAAACGGTGGCCATTCTCAACCGCAATGCGCCTGCTTTTTACTGCGTGCCTGCGGGGGCCTATGAGGCGCTGATCGATCGTTTAGAGGACATGGAACTCAACGCCATTGCCGATGCCCGTGCGGGTGAGCCGGTGGTCAAGGTCGCGCTCGATGAGTTATGAACTGGCCTTTGTGCCGCAGGCACTCAAAGAGTGGAAAAAGCTGGACACCCACACCCGTCAGTTGTTCAAGGCCCGGCTGATCGACCGCCTGGAAGCGCCTCGCGTGGTCTCAGCGCAATTGCGTGGGCACTCTGACCGCTACAAAATCAAATTACGGGCCTTGGGTTATCGCCTGGTTTATGAAGTGCGAGACCAAGAGGTGTTGGTGGTGATTGTGGCTGTGGGCCGGCGTGACGGCCTGGCGGTGTACCGCGCCGGCGATGGCCGAGACGGCGCGGCGCGTTGACGCTCTTCAGCGGCGCATGGGCAGCATGGCGCGCAATACGCCGTCTTTGAGCAGCCCATGGTGCACCAGGGCGGCCACGGCGTGCAGGCCGGACAACCACAAGATCGCGTCGCCCAGCAGGCCATGCACCTCGCCCCAGTCGGCCAGATCGGCCAGTGGCGAATTGGCAATGAGGGGCATTTCGTTGACGCGGATACCGCCCAGCAAGGTCAGCGGATGGCCTTCGCTGCCTAAGGCCAGCAAGGCGGTGGCGGGCACGGCCAGCAGCAGCAACCACAGCAAGCCGTGGGTGGCCTTGGACGTCAGCTGCATCCATGCGGGCATCTCAAAGCGGGGCTTGGCGGGGCGCACCACCAGCCACAGCAGGCGCAGCGCAGTCAGCGCCGCCACCAGCATGCCCAGCGATTCATGCGTCACGATGTCCCAGCGCGTGGCCGGGTCTAAACCCTCGCGCAGCGCGCGACCAAAGTGCTCAGGCCCGAGGGTGAAGGCCGCGATCACCGCGATGGCGGTGAGCCAGTGGAGTGCGCGGCTGAAGGCGTCGTAATGGGTGCGTGTGGTGTGCATCTGGTTCTGTCTGCCAAAGCCCCGATTGTGGGGGCCTGAAATGCCGTCGTGGTGGGCGCAAGACCTGATGTTGAGGCAAGTCAAGTTCACGGCCCTGAAAAAAGCCAAACTGGCCATACAGGTCTGCTTGCGTTGGGGTTTGAGCGCTTCAAAGTCCGGCCAAAGTCCGGCCGAATTCGGGCGCATTCGGCCATCAAGCAAGCAGAGTGTGTATGGTGGGGCCTCTTGTCCCTTGGACATGCGAAAGGAAAATGCTATGGCCCTGCCTTGGCTGACGGCGCTCAAAGTCATTCCGTGGGGCAACGTGATCGAACACGCGCCCACGGTGCTCAAAGCCGCGCGCAAACTGATGGACCGCCAAAAGGCGGAGCCTGCATCCCGCCCTGGCACAGAGGTGGACGTGGCTGGCGAGTCTTTACCCAGTCTGGGTGAGTTCAAAAACCGGCTGATAGCCGCCCAAGTTCAGCTGGATGATCAAGCCCAAATGCAAGCGCAACTGACCGAGACCGTGGCGGCATTGGCGGAGCAAAACGCCCAGCTGATCAGCGCGGTGCAAGTGCTGCGCCAGCGCACACGGCTGCTGCTGTGGGGCATGGCTGCAGGGGTGTTGTGTGTGGTGCTGACCTTGGTGTGGCAAGGCTGGCGCTGAACCTGAACGGCCAAGAGGTCAAGACGCCGAGCCCAGCTTCACGCGTTTGATTTCAGGCCAATGCGTTCAAGCCGCCGCTGGTGCAAAGCGCTCTTGCAGATAAGCCACGATGGCGTTCGAATCTTGCAACCACTGGGTCTGGCCCTGGTTGTCGGTGATTTTCAGGCAAGGGACTTGGGTGGCACCGCTGCCTTGCAGCAGGGCGTCGCGGTGGCCGCTGTGGTGCTGCGCGTCGCGTTGCTCAATCGGCAAGGACAGGCGGTGCATCTCTTGGCGCACCTTGATGCAAAACGGGCAGGTGCTGAACTGGTACAGCGCCAGGTTTTGGCATTGCGCGTCCACAGCCGCTTGCGCCGCTGGCGCGCGCTGCACGCCACGAGGCCGCGTCAGGCGCTCTTTGAGCAACATGAACGGGCCCAGCACCAAGCGCAGGGTTCTGAAAAAAGCACGGATGACGGTTTTCATGAGGATGCAATAGCTTTCAATGGAAATGAAAAGGGAAAATAAAGAGGGTGGTGGGTGTCAACTGGAAAAATTCGTCACAGCAGCTTGGCCAAATACTGGCCCGTGAAACTGCGGGGGTTCTTCGCCAGTTCTTCCGGCGTGCCCACGCCCACCACCTGACCGCCGCCCGAGCCGCCTTCGGGGCCCATGTCGATGACCCAGTCGGCGGTTTTGATCACGTCCAGGTTGTGCTCAATGATGACGATGGTGTTGCCTGCGTCACGCAGTTGATGCAGCACCTTGAGCAGCAGGGCAATGTCGGCAAAGTGCAGGCCGGTGGTGGGTTCGTCCAGGATGTACAGCGTGCGGCCGGTGTCGCGTTTGGACAGTTCCAGCGCCAGCTTGACGCGCTGAGCCTCGCCGCCCGACAAGGTGGTGGC
>CANGEE010000120.1 GCA_947452635.1 Comamonadaceae bacterium
CGCATGGTGGCCATGAAAGCCGCAACTGACAACGCCGGCAATGTGATTGGCGAGCTCAAGCTCGTTTACAACAAAACCCGACAAGCAGCGATTACCAAAGAACTGTCTGAAATCGTGTCCGGCGCAGCCGCGATCAGCGGTTGAACCCCAGTTCAGCAAATTCAAATTATTTGGAGCGAAAAATGCAAGCCCAAGGAAAAATTGTTCAGTGTATTGGTGCCGTGGTGGACGTGGAGTTTCCACGCAACCAGATGCCCAAAATTTACGATGCGCTCAAGATGGACGGCTCTGCCCTGACACTTGAAGTGCAGCAACAACTCGGCGATGGCGTGGTGCGTACCATTGCGCTGGGCTCTTCTGACGGTCTGCGTCGCGGCTTGATCGTGTCCAACACCGGCAAGGCCATCACCGTCCCGGTGGGCAAAGCCACCTTGGGCCGCATCATGGACGTGTTGGGTGCGCCCATCGACGAACGTGGTCCTGTGAGCCAAGAGCTGACCGCACCCATTCACCGCAAAGCCCCTGCCTACGACGAACTGAGCCCCTCGCAAGAGTTGCTGGAAACCGGCATCAAAGTGATTGACTTGGTCTGCCCGTTCGCCAAAGGCGGCAAGGTCGGCTTGTTCGGTGGTGCCGGTGTGGGCAAAACCGTGAACATGATGGAACTCATCAACAACATCGCCAAAGCGCACAGCGGGTTGTCCGTGTTCGCCGGTGTGGGTGAGCGGACCCGCGAAGGCAACGACTTCTACCATGAGATGGCCGATTCCGGCGTGGTGAACCTCGAGAACCTGCCCGAGTCCAAAGTGGCCATGGTCTACGGTCAGATGAACGAGCCACCAGGCAACCGTTTGCGCGTGGCGTTGACCGGTTTGACGATTGCTGAATCCTTCCGTGACGAAGGCAAAGACGTTTTGTTTTTCGTGGACAACATCTACCGTTACACCTTGGCCGGTACCGAAGTGTCCGCTTTGCTGGGGCGCATGCCTTCCGCTGTGGGTTATCAGCCTACGTTGGCTGAAGAAATGGGCCGTTTGCAAGAACGTATCACCTCGACCAAAGTGGGTTCGATCACCTCCATCCAAGCCGTGTACGTGCCAGCCGATGACTTGACCGATCCATCGCCAGCGACGACTTTTGCGCACTTGGACTCCACTGTGGTGTTGTCCCGTGACATCGCCTCCTTGGGTATTTACCCCGCTGTGGACCCTCTGGACTCCACCAGCCGTCAGTTAGACCCGCTGGTTGTGGGTGCGGATCACTATGACACCGCGCGCGCTGTGCAAGGCACCTTGCAGCGTTACCGCGAACTGCGCGACATCATCGCCATCATGGGCATGGACGACTTGGCCCCCGAAGACAAACTGGCCGTGGCCCGTGCGCGTAAGATTCAGCGTTTCCTGTCCCAGCCTTTCCACGTCGCGGAGGTGTTCACGGGTTCGCCAGGTAAATATGTGCCCTTGGCTGAAACCATCCGTGGTTTCAAAATGATTGTGGCCGGCGAATGCGATCACTTGCCCGAGCAAGCGTTCTACATGGTCGGTACGATCGACGAAGCCTTTGAAAAGGCCAAGAAAATGGCGTAAAGCGCAACGGGCTGCGCGTGCAAGCGAACAGCCCTTTGGCTTGACATTCACCATTTTTCAGGAGTTGATATGAACACCATCCACGTCAATGTGGTCAGCGCCGAAGAGTCTATCTTTTCAGGCAAAGCCACTTTTGTGGCCCTGCCTGGTGAGTCTGGCGAGCTGGGCATCTACCCCCGTCACACGCCGCTGATCACGCGCATCAAGCCTGGCTCCGTTCGCATACAAACAGCAGAGGGCGGTGAAGAATTTGTCTTCGTGGCCGGCGGCATTTTGGAAGTGCAGCCCGACTGCGTGACCGTGCTGTCTGATACCGCCATTCGTGGCAAAGACCTGGACGAAGAAAAAGCCAACGCCGCCAAGGCCATGGCCGAAGAAGCTTTGCGCAATGCCAAAGACGACTTTGACTTGGCCCGTGCGCAATCGGAGCTGGCTGTTTTGGCCGCTCAACTGTCTGCCCTGCGCAGATTCCGCGGCAATCGCTAAGCCTCTGCGGAACACTTGCAAGTACCCAGCTTCGGCTGGGTATTTTTTTGCCTGCACAATAGGCCTTTGATTCGATTTGACTGTGGTTCTATGACTCAAGCCAAACTTCGCGCGGCCACGCTGGGCGGCCGTGCAGACGATATTGAAAATGCATTTTATGAAGCCTTGCGGCACGCCAACATTGATCAATTGATGGCGTGCTGGGCTGAAGAGGAGGACATTGTGTGCGTCCAACCCGGAGGCCCGCGCTTGATTGGCTCAGGGGCCATACGTGCCGCTTTTGAAGCCATGTTTGCCCATGGCCCGATCCAGGCGTTTGCAGAGCGAATACACAAAGTAGAGTCCTTGGCCAGCGCAGTTCACCACCTGGTTGAACGGGTGGAAGTCATGACCCCGCAAGGGCCTCACAAAGCCTGGGTGATCGCGACCAACGTATTTCACAAAACGCCGCAAGGCTGGCGCTTGGTCGCCCACCACGCCAGCCCCGGAACACCTGCCGATACCCCCGATCTCGGCGTACCGCCTGTGGTTTTGCATTGAACCCCTATCGCGCACCCTGGTGGCTACCCGGCGGTCATGTGCAAACGATATGGTCTGCCCTTTATGCAAAGCCTTGTACAACCGCCGTGCCAGCTTTTCAAAGAGAACGCTGGTGCACGCCCGACGGCGACTTTATCGATGTGGATTTTTTGCAGCATGACCAGCGTGCTCACGACGCCTCAACCGCAACCTCTGCACGGCCCCTGCTGGTGTTGTTCCATGGCCTCGAAGGCTCTTCCAGCAGCCACTATGCGCAGGCGTTTGCAAGTTGGGCTTGGCAACAGAATATCGATTTGGCGATTCCGCACTTTCGCGGTTGCAGCGGCGAATTGAACTTGGCACCACGCGCCTACCACTCGGGGGATCATGAGGAAATCGACTGGATTTTGAAACGCCTCTCACGCAGGCAAAGCCCCGCGGTGCCAGTCGTGGCCGCGGGCGTGTCTTTGGGTGGCAATGCCTTGATGCGTTGGGCGGGGGAGCAAGGTTCGCACGCTGCGCACACGGTCAAAGCGGTGGCGTCCATCTGCGCGCCCCTCGATTTGGCCGCGAGTGGTCAGGCCATTGGCCAAGGCTTTAACCGGCAGGTGTACACCCGTATGTTTTTGCGCAGCATGAAACCCAAGGCCATGGCCAAATGGCAGCAGTACCCCGGCCTGTTTGACGCCAAGCGCTTGCAGGCCAGCCAAGACCTGTATGCATTTGACAATGTATTCACCGCACCACTGCATGGCTTTGTCGACACCCAAGACTATTGGGCGCAGGCCTCCGCCCAACCTTTATTGAGTGAAATTCAAATTCCGGCCTTGGCGCTGAATGCGCAAAACGACCCCTTTATTCCAGCAAGCAGTCTGCCCACAGCCCCACAAGTCAGCCGTCATGTGACACTGTGGCAGCCTCTGCACGGCGGTCATGTGGGGTTTCCATCTGGGCCTCCGCGGGCTCATTTGGCTGAGATGCCCCAAGCGGTGGGCGGCTGGTTGATGGAGCGAGTAACCCATGGATGACATCGTCAAACAGGCCATGCACAAATGGCCCAACGTGCCTGACTGCTTTGGCTGGTTGGGCTTGGATGAACGTGGCCAGTGGTATATGCGCGATGACGATGCTCAAGCGTTGGGCCACTTCACCAGTGGACAACCGGGTGCCAAAGGGGCAAGGCTGACACACAGCAAGTTGGTGGATTTCATCGCGCGCAACTACGAGGCCGACCCTCAAGGCCGCTGGTATTTTCAAAACGGCCCCCAGCGTGTGTTTGTGGAGTTGCAAACGTCGCCCTGGGTCTGGCGCTTGGAAGCCGATGGCAGCATCCACTCCCACACGGGGCGCACCGCGCAGTATTTGCATTGCCTGCTGGACGAAACAGGCCGTGTCTATCTGCACACCGATCTGGGTTTGGGCCTGGTGCACAGCATGGACGTGCAGATTGCGGCACAGCGCATCGAATCTGGGGATTGGTCACCGCAGGCTATTTTGGCGGCTCAATTACCTGCACGCTTTGTCTTTGTGCGCAGCCCGCAAGCACAGTGGCAAAGTGAACAGGCATCACCATAAACAAACCGACCCGCAGGTCGGTTTGTTTGCAAGACTGGGGCGATTTATTTGGCCGCTTCAGCCGGCGCTGCAGGTGCTTTGGGCTCTTCGAATTTCGCGCCACCCGCATTGGCCATGAAGGCGACGGCACGGCCGACTTCGATGTCAGAGAAATCGCCACCGCCTTGTGCGCCCATCGCGCCTTTGCCTTTGAGGGCCGAATTCATCAGCGCATCAAAACCGGTCTTGATGCGAGGACCCCATGCCGCTGCATCGCCAAATTTGGGTGAACCTGCAGCGCCGATGGCGTGGCAAGCAGAACATTGGGCTTTGTAAACCTCTTCACCAGACTTCAAAGGCCGGTTGGCATCGCGCACTTCCACCGCCCCCACTTTTTGGATACGCAGGGCTACTGCTTTTTCAGCGTCTTCAGCGCCAGGCGCTTCTTTGTTGGCAGAGGTCACATAAAAAACCAAGCCGATGATGAGGAAAATCGGGACCACGAAAGAAAAGAAACTCAGCAACAGCATTTGCATGGGGGTCTTCACCGGACCGGTGTGGTCTTCGTGTGCTTGATCTTGGTGGTTGTCGCTCATTGCGTCCTCTGAGGGGTCGGGTTTTCAAACGAAAAAGGCATGACGTTTGACACTGTTTAGCCCTCAATTATAGCCAATCAAAGTGCGCAGGCCTTGTGGCGCGCAGTGCATCGTGCTCAAAGCGGGCTTCTCAAGCACATGGCGTGGAGCAAACGCAACGTCGCGTGAGATAATCGGGGCTTCCTAGATGCGGCTGTAGCTCAGTGGATAGAGTATTGGCCTCCGAAGCCAAGGGTCGTGGGTTCGATCCCCGCCAGCCGCACCAACGCCCACTGTCCCACCCTTTGGGCCCCACGGATCCTCAGGCGGTTCTGGCCGCAAAGGCACTGCGCAAGCAGCGCAGGTAATTTTCAAAAGCCACCGCCTTCAGCACTTTTTCATCCAAACCACGTTTGGCCAGAATATCGACGATCTTGCGCAAGTCTGCCAATTGTTCGATCACAGCACCGCTGGGCAGACCGTCTTCGTCAGAGCCAAACATCACATGTTCCGGCCCCAGCAATTGAATCATGCGGATGATCTCATCGGCATACCCCTCAAGCCCGCTGCCAAAAGACGCTGAAAGGCCCCAAAGCCCAACGGCACCGCCCGAGCGAGCGATCTTTTTGGCATGCACCTCACTGAGCCCTCTGGATTTCCACCCACCTGCAGTCCATCCGGGTTCATTGCTGGAGATATAGCCATGCGACCAAATCATGGGGACTTTCGACAGTTCAAGTGCTTGATCGATGGCCGCCCCTGTGGCGTGCGCCAAGTCAATCAAAATGCCCTGATCGTTCAGCGCAGGGATCAGCTGCTTGCCGAAGTGACTCAGGCCGGCATGTTGCGGTTTTTCTGTTTGCAAATCACCGATGGCATTTTGGACGTAGTGCACCAATTGAATATGGCGAATCCCTCGTTCGTATGCTGAAGGCAAGTGCGCCAAAGTGCCCTCCAGAAAATCAGCGCCTTCACTCGTCAGCACAATACAAGGCTCACCCCGAGTGGTTTTTTCAAGATCGTCCAATGTCTTGACGATGAGGATGTTTTGACCCGTGAGGCCTTGCGTGGCATTGCGCAATTGCCGATCGAATGAGGCAGCCAATTCTCCAGGCTGGATGGGGCGGCCCTGGGACACGCCTGTGGAGCTGTTCTTAAGAAAAGGCGCATCCGGTGCAATCGTCCAGGACAGCAAATGGACACCCGCATCGCGCATCAGGGTGGCCAACTTGGGAACTGATTCGGTATTGCGTCGGAGTAGTCCCAGATGGTTATGCGAATCTGCGATCTGAATTTTGTGCTGACTGCTGGCCAAAGAACTGATGGTGGACAAACCCCAAAAGGCCAATAATTCTCTTCGTTGCATTGACATACCCTTCTGTTCATTCAACGTCCATGCGTCAGGACGCACTTTGAAGGTTAGCGTAATGCAGTGATCACCTGTCACAGATCAGCCAGTGTCGCGAATGCGCCATGGCACTTAGAATAGGAGAATCGCCCCTCGGGCAGGCTGTGTTTGATACAGCCCATTTCATCTTCACCGCGCGCTAGAAAATCTTAACGTGCAAATTTCGATGCCATGAGCACCACACCTTCTCCTACTGCCTGCCCCCAATGCGGCCAAGCAAACACTTACCCGGATGGCGACCAATGGGTGTGCGCCGATTGTGGTTTTGAATGGTCGGCAACAGGCGGCGACGATCTGCACGACGAAACCCCGGTCAGCGACGGCGTGATTCGCGATGCCAACGGCAACCCTTTGGCCAATGGCGATGCGGTGATTTTGATCAAAGACTTGAAAGTCAAAGGCGCGTCAACCGTTTTGAAAAAAGGCACCAAAGTGAAAAGCATTCGCCTGGTCGAGGGTGATCACGAGGTGGACTGCAAGATCGAGGGCGGCAGTTTCATGCTCAAAGCGGCATTTTTGAAGAAGGCATGAGCGTTGGCGCCCCATGAATGTTCAGAGGTGGATGTCGGCGGTGTGAAAAACGCCAACTTGGAGTCTGCACTCTAAAGTGGCCAGAAATTCGGGTTTTCCCTTGCCTTGATTTTGCTGCGGTGCAACAATTGCCTCACTGTAACAACTTCTTTTCAAGGAAAACACCATGACCACTTTCAATGCCGACCAACTGATCGCCGCTCAAAAAGCCAACCTGGCTGCTGCCACTGACTTGTCCAAAACCGTGATGGCCGGTTTCGAGCGTGTGGTGGAACTGAACATGGCTGCTTCAAAAGCCGCTTTCAGCGAATCCTTCACCGGTTTGGAAACCCTGTTGGCTGTGAAAAGCCCTCAAGACTTGGCTGCAGTATCAGCCAGCATGGGCCAGCCCGTGTACGAAAAGTCAGCCGCTTATGGCCGTCATTTGGTGGACATCGCCACCAGCACCAGCGCCGAATTGGCCAAAGCCACCGAAGGCAAAATGGCTGAAGCGCAAAAAGCCTTCACCACCGTGCTGGAAACCAGCCTGAAAAACGCACCTGCCGGTTCTGACGCTGCTGTGGCCGCGATCAAGTCGGCCATCGCAGCGAGCAACACCGCCATGGAAACTGCACAAAAAGTCGCTAAACAAGCTGCTCAAACTGCGGAGTCCACCTTCAAGTCAGCCACCAACCAAGCTGAAGCCGCTGTGAAGTCGGCCATGAGCAAAGCCAAAGTCAAATAAGCGAGCTTTGAGCTGTTCTTCCCGAACGGGGATGAATCGCAAAACGGCGCCTTAGGGCGCCGTTTTGCATGAGGCCGTATGGCGAGGTCGTGTCTGCCGCGCCTCGCTAATCAGGCGCCCCGGCGCGGCGGTGCATGGTATAGGCACTGCCGATGGAGGCCAGCATGATCAAGCCAATCGCGCTGATCTGCTGTGCGTTCAAGGGCTCAGACAGCACCAACCAACCGGCGATAGCCCCCACGGCAGGCTCTAAGCTGAGCAATAGGCTGAAGGTGAATTTCGGCAAATGTTGCAGGGCGTACATCTCCAGCGAGTAGGGAATCGCGCTGGACAATAAGGCCACAGCCAATCCTGCTCCCAACCATGCGGGGTTGAGCAAAGCGGCCCCGGCCACGCTCCAGCCGAACGGTGTCACCACCAGCGCGGCTATCAGCATGCCCATGGGCGTGGCCATGGCGCCATACCGCCCCGCTACGCGTTGCCCCATGACGATGTACACCGCCCAGCAGACACCTGCGGCCAGGGCAAAGCCCATGCCCACTGGACTGATCGGGTTGCTTGCGCCGGGCCAGGGCAAAATCAGACCCAAACCGACCACGGCCAGCAACACCCACAGATAATCCAGTGGCTTGCGCGAAGCGACCACCGCCACCGTCAAAGGGCCTGTGAACTCAATGGCCACGGCCAAACCGAAAGGGATGGTCTCCAGCGCCCTGTAAAACAGCAGGTTCATCAAGCCTAAATTGATGCCGTACAGCGCCA
>CANGEE010000121.1 GCA_947452635.1 Comamonadaceae bacterium
CCTACGACAACTACCACGCCAGTGCGGCGGGTTATTACCTCAAAGGCCTGGTGGTGTTTGGCGCTTTGACTTTGCAAGACCCGCGCGCGCTGGGCGGCAACGAATGCTCGGGCTTTGAGTTGGGCCTGTCGGTGCCGCAGATCAAAGCCATGCAACAAGTGGCCTATGAGCAGTTGAAGTTGTCTTACCCGATCAAAACCGCGCCCTTGGACAACCTGGCGGTTGAAGCACCGCAACGCTGTTTGCCTGCGCGCTGAATCGGCTGGTTATTTTTCCTTCCACCTCACTGGGCTTGCACATGACCCGACACTTTACATTTTGTTTGCGCATCTTGATTCTCGCTGGCGTGATGGCTGTGGCGGGTTGTGCGCATTGGGCCCATTCGCAGCGGGTGGAGGGCGCCAAGCCCGGTGCAGGGCCGGCTTACGCTGTGGATCCGTATTGGCCCAAGCCACTGCCTAACCAGTGGCTGCTCGGGCAGGTGGCGGGCATTGCCACTGACAAACAACAAACCGTGTGGGTGATTCACCGGCCCAACACCTTGACCGAAGACGAGCGCGGTGCGACCTTGAAGCCACCCCGCTCAAATTGCTGTGTGCCAGCACCGGCGGTGCTGCAATTTGATCAGGCCGGCAATTTGTTGCAGGCCTGGGGTGGGCCGGGTGCCGGTTACGAATGGCCGAAGAACGAGCACGGCATCTATGCCGACCCGGAGGGCCATATCTGGATCGGCGGCAACGATGCCAAAGACCATATGATTTTGAAATTCACGGCACAGGGCCAATTCTTGATGCAGATCGGCCACGCCGGTCAAAGCGAAGGCAGCTTGTCGCGCACCCAACTGGGACGACCGGCGCACATGGAGATGGATGTGGCCGCGCGCGAGTTGTATGTGGCCGACGGCTATCAAAACCGCCGCGTCATTGTGTTTGACGCCGATACAGGCGCGTTCAAGCGCATGTGGGGCGCTTATGGCCAGGCACCTCAAGACGGGGCTTTTGCGGGTTACGACCCCCAGGCCACTTATTTTGGCAACCCGGTGCACTGCGTGCGGCTGATGCGCGACGGCACGGTGCTGGTGTGCGACCGCATGAACAACCGCGTCCAGGTCTTTACCAAAGAGGGTCAATTCATCAGGCAAATGGTGTTTGAGGCCCACACCCGTGGCTCCGGGTCGGTATGGGATTTGGTGGCCAGTGAAGACCCCAGTCAAACTTATCTGTTGATGGCCGACGGCACCAACAACGAAGTGCGCATCGTGCGCCGCGACAGCGGCGAGATCGTGGGCACTTTCGGGCGCTCAGGCCGGCAGGCGGGCGATTTTCACTGGGTGCACAACATTGCCATCGACGCACAAGGTCATCTGTATACCGCCGAAGTGGACACGGGCAAGCGGGCGCAAAAGTTTGTGAAAGTGCGCTGATCCAACGCAGCGCGGTCGGGCGCGCTGCGGCCCCAGCCATGGGGGTTGAAAAAACTCGTGATTTCAGGGTTTGACCCACTTGGCAAAAAGGTAAGTATGCGTATTATCTGAGGTCAGAAACCCCCTCCACATTTGAATGCGTTTGTCGCAGACGGACTGAATTGATGACCCCCTCGATACCTCCTGCTGTTCGGCACACCACGGCCCGTTATTTTTTAGAGGGTCTTGAAGAAACAGGCATGAAATACCTGTTTGCCAATTTCGGTACCGATCATGTGACCTTGATCGACGAGATGGCCCGCTTGCAAGCCGAGGGCCAGCCCTTGCCCCAGGTGGTGCTCTGCCCGCATGAAAACGTGGCCATCCACATGGCCGGTGGTTATGCGGCGGTGACGGGCCAAGGGCAGGGCGTGATGGTGCATGTGGATGCCGGCACGGCCAACGCCGCCATGGGCATGCACAACCTGATGCGCGCCCGTTTGCCAGTGCTACTGATGGCCGGCAAAGCGCCTTACGCCTTGCATGGCGAAGTGCCCGGCGCGCGTGACAACTATGTGCACTATGTGCAAGACCCGTTTGACATCGCGTCCTTGGTGCGCCCTTATGTGAAATGGGAATACAACTTGCCCTCGGGCGTGGTGGCCAAAGAAGTGCTGCGCCGCGCCCACAGTGTGATGCACACCGAGCCGGCCGGCCCGGTGTACATGACGCTGCCACGCGAAACCCTGATCGAGGACTGGGCACCCGAACAAGTCCAGTCCTACCCTGCTGCGCGCTACGGCGCTGTGGGCCTGGGCGCGCTGCCGGCCCAGGCCACGCTGCAAATTGCCCAGGAATTGATGGCGGCTGAAAACCCGCTGGTGATCACCTCCTACCTGGGCCGCAAGCCTGAGGCGGTGGTGGCTTTACAGGCCTTGGCCGAGCTGTGCGGCATCCGGGTGGTGGAGTTCAGCCCGAGTTGGCTGTGCATTTCGCGCGAGTCGCCGTGTTTTTTTGGTTTCGATGCGACGCCGCTCTTGCCCGACACCGATTGGGGTTTGCTGCTGGACATCGATGTGCCCTGGCTGCCGCACCAAACCCGCGCCCGCGAAGACACCCGTTGGGTGCACATCGATGTGGACCCGATCAAAAAAGATTTTCCGGCCTGGGGCTTTGCCACCGATGTGCGCTGGCCGGCGGATGGCGCGCTGGCCTTGCGCGATCTGCACCAAGCGGTGTTGGCGTTGGCGGACGAGGCCTTTCATGCACGCGTGGCTCAGCGCATGGCCAGCTGGGCACCGCAGCGTCAGCAGCGCCTGGACCGCGTGGCCGCCGCCGCCCAGCACCCTGGGCCCGAGGGCGAGTTGAACCCGGCTTGGGTTTGCGCGCAAATTGGTTTGCAGTTGCGCCCTGACGATGTGGTGATCAACGAAGCCATTCGCAATTCACCTGCTGTGCTGCAGCAAATCCCGCGCACCCAGCCGATGAGCTTTTTGGGCGGCGCAGGCGGCGGCTTGGGCTACAGCGCAGGCATGGCCCTTGGCGTCAAGTTGGCGCGACCCGATGACCGGGTGGTGCACATTGAAGGCGATGGCGGTTTTCATTTCTCAACGCCCAGCTCGGTCTATGCTGTGGCGCAAGCGCAGGGCTTGCCGATCTTCACCGTGGTGCTGGACAACGGCGGCTGGCAGGCGGTCAAAGAAGCCGTGTTGCGCGTCCATCCTGACGGGCCTGCCGCGCAAGCCGGTGAGTTCCATGCCCGGCTGCAAGGCGAAAAGAGGCACTTTGAACAAGTGGCGCAGGCCTTTGGCGCCCATGGCGAGCGGGTCAGCCGCGGTCAAGACCTGCCTGGCGCCATTGCCCGCTGCTTGCAGGCTGTGGACCAAGGCCGTGCCGCTTTGCTGGTGGCCTGTGTGGCCAAAATCTGATTTTCATTTTCACCTTCTCCTGAGACGCTTCATGAAAACCTCTTTATTTTTTTCCTCCCGCCGCCATGCTTTGCTCAGTGCCGTTCTGGCTGTGGCCGCACTGTCACCTGATGTGTCCCTGGCACAAGCGCCCTGGCCGGCCAAAGCGGTGCGCATTGTGGTGCCTTATGCGCCGGGTGGGGCCAATGACATTCTGGCCCGGGTGGTGGCCGAAAAACTTGCGCCGGCGCTGGGTCAACCGGTGATGGTCGAGAACAAACCCGGCGCGGGCGCGGCGGTGGGTACGGAGTTTGTGGTCAAGGCCGCACCTGATGGCTACACCTTGCTGATGGCGGCCAGTGGCCCGATTGTGTTCAACCCGGCGCTGGTCTCTAAACTGGCTTACAACCCGATCACCGATTTAGCACCCATCTCACTGGCGGGGACGTTCCCCATGATTTTGGCGGTGCATGAGGCGTCTTCGGCCAAAAACTTCAACGACTTGGTGGCGCAGTCCAAAGCCAATGCCGATAAGACCAATTACTCCTATCCTTCGGCCTCGTTTCAGTTGGTGATGGAGTTGGTCAAGGCCAAGTCGGGCTTGAAAGCCCTGAACGTGCCCTACCAAGGCAGTGCGCCGTCGATCAACGCGGTGCTGACGCAAGAGGTGCAAATGACCTTGATCGATTCCGGCCCGATTGCGGCGCTGGTCAAGTCCGGCAAGTTGCGCGCCCTGGCGGTGACCTCGGAGCAGCGTTTGGCCAGTTACCCGCAGGTGCCCACGCTGAAAGAGCAGGGCATTGATTTGGCGGTGAATTTCTGGAGCGGTTTGTTGGCCCCCGCAGGCACACCTGCACCCATCATCAAACGACTGCAAGAAGAGGTGGCGCGCATCATGGCGCTGCCCGATGTGGCCGAGCGCATGGCCAAGCTGGACATTCGCCCCGTGGGCGGCAGCTCGGCCGACTTTGCCAGGACCATTGCGGCTGAAATTCCGCTGTGGAAGCAAGTGGCCAAAGACAATAACATCAAACCCGAATGAGCCCAATTTCAGGCCAAACCCGGCGTATCGCCATCGCCGGCGCTGGCATTGGCGGCTTGACCACCGCGCTGGCTTTGCTGCAGCAAGGCTTTGAGGTGGATGTGTATGAGCAGGCTTCGCAGCTGGGCGAGGTCGGTGCGGGCTTGCAGATTGCGCCCAACGGCACGCGTGTGCTGCAAGCTTTGGGTTTGGATGCGGCTTTGCAAGCCTGTGTCAGTCCAGCGCGCGGCAAAGAAATCCGCATGTGGAACACCGGTCAGCGTTGGACCTTATTTGACTTGGGCGACGACTGCTTGGCACGTTTTGGCGCACCTTATTGGATGGTGCACCGTGGCGATTTGCATCAAGTCTTGCTGTCGGCCTTCACCCAAAGATCTCCCAGCCCTGTGCGCTTGAATGCCCGCGTCACATCGGCGCACAGTCACGACAAGGGCGTGACTTTTGAATTGCACGACGGCACGGTCCATCATGCGGATGCCTTGATCGCTGCCGATGGTGTGCACTCGGTGTTGCGTGAGCAACTGTTGGGCGAAGACAAGGCCCAGTTCACCGGTTTGCTGGCTTGGCGCGGTTTGGTGCCCATGGCCCGTATTGCCGCGCATTTGCAAAACCCGGTGGGTACCAACTGGGTGGGGCCGGGCGCGCATGTGATCACCTACCCGGTGCGCGCCGGGGCCTTGATGAATGTGGTGGGCATCATCGAGCGCGAGGGCTGGCAAAGCGAGTCCTGGACCGAAGCGGGCACTCATGCGGAGTTGTTGGCTGATTTTGGCCATTGGCATGCCGATGTGTGCGAGTTGATGCGGCAGATTGAGCAGCCCTTCAAATGGGCTTTGCTGGGCCGCGCGCCGCAAACCGGCTGGGCCCAGGGCAACCTGTGTTTGACTGGCGATGCGGCGCACCCGACCCTGCCCTTTTTGGCCCAAGGCGCGAACATGGCCTTGGAAGATGCGGCGGTCATGGCGCGGTGTTTGGCCGCGTTCGACACGCCCGCGCAAGCCTTCGCCCGTTTTGAAGCGGTGCGTTGGCAACGCACCGCCGACATCGTGAACCGCTCACGTGACAATGCGCAGCGTTTCCACAACCCCCAATTGTCTGACCCCGCCAAGGCGGTGGACTACGTCAGCAGCGAGTGGGAGCCTGAAAAAGTGCGCCGCCGCTACGACTGGCTGTTTGAGTACGACGCTTGGACTGTGCCTTTGTGATGTGACGAAGGCCTGATGAACACCGAATGAGGATTGAGAATGACTGAACAAGTAAATGCGAAGGTGATCGTCATTGGCGGCGGCATCGGTGGCATGGCCACCGCGCTGTCGTTGCAACGCCGAGGATTTCGTGTGCACGTCTATGAACGCGCGAAAGAAATCCGCGAGGTCGGTGCCGGTGTCGTCATCACCGCCAATGCGCGGCGCGCCCTGCGCGACTTGGGTGTGGATGAAAAATTAGAGGCGCTGTCCAGCACCATCGACATTTTCCACACCTGCCATTACGCCACTGGCGAAGTTTTGCGTGCCGTGTCCAAGGAAGACATCAGCCGCAAAGTCGGCATCGCCTCCTTGGGCGTGTACCGCGCCGACTTGCACAGTGTGCTGATGGAGGCGGTGCTGGCCAACGATCCTGATTGTTTACATGCCCAAAGTGAATTTGCCAGTCTGACGCAGGACGCGACCGGCGTGACGGTGCAATTTGTCAATGGCGCCTCAGCGCGCGCCGATGTGGTGGTGGGGGCTGATGGCAACGCGTCGGCGGTGCGTTCATTTTTGTTTCCTGAAGAAGCGCCCAAATTCGCCGGTCAAATTGCCTTTCGTTCACTGATCCCGATGGACTTGGTGCCCGACAGTGTGCGTGCGCGCGGCTCGATCATGAGTGCTGGCCCAGGGCGCTATTTGCTGAGCTATCCGCTGCGTGGTGGGCGGCTCATGAACTTGATCGGTCTGGTGCAGTCGGGCACTTGGGAGGAGGAAGGATGGACGACGCCCGCCACCAAAGAAGAGTTCGCCCAAGCCTTTGAGGGCTTCGAGCCCGACCTGCTGACTTTGATTGACCGCATACCCAAAGGCGAAGTTTTCAAATGGGGACTGCGTGACCGTGAGCCGCTGCAGCAGTGGACCGTGGGGCGCGTGACCATGCTGGGCGATGCCGCCCATCCGATGACGCCATTTTTAGGGCAAGGGGCTTGCATGGCGATCGAGGATGGTCTGATTCTGGGGCGTGCATTCGCTTCTGCATCGACGATCACCGAGGCCTTGCAACGCTACGAAGTGGCGCGCAAACCGCGCGGCACCATGGTCCAGCTGGCCTCCCGCGAGGAGGGGCAGACCCTGCAAGACCCCAGCAAAAAACGCCGCACTGCACAAGACCGTGGCCTGATGGACTACGACCCGGTCGCGGTGCCGGTGTAAGTAGCGGCGGCAACCCGACAAAGAAAAAGGCCAACTGGTGAGGATTGGCTCTTTAAAACCCCAAAGGAGAAGGCCTTGAATTGGTTCAAAATTGCTTTCATTGCAATACCCCTCGCGATAAGTTCGGCGGCATCATCCGCACAAGATTTCCCCAAAGGACCGGTCAAGATCATTGTCCCCTTTCCGCCCGGTGGCCCCACTGACACTGTCGGTCGATTGCTGGCCCAAAAACTTCAAGAGTCTTGGGGGCAGACCGTTGTCCTGGATTACAAACCAGGAGCTGGAACGACGATTGGTGTTGACTTTGTTGCAAAGTCAAACCCCGATGGCCTGACCATTGGGATGGTCAACTCTTCACTTGCTGTCAATCCCACGCTCAGAAAGAAGTTGCCATATGACACGCTGAAAGACGTGGCTGGAATTACGCAACTCTTCAATATGCAATTGGCGATTGTTGCAAGGCCGGATGCACCTTACAACAACTTGAAAGAGTTGATTGACTACGCCAAAAAGAACCCTGGGAAACTGAACTACGGAACGCCTGGGGCGGGTAGCACCACCCATCTTGGTGCTGAGTTACTCAAGCGAGAAGCGGGTTTTGATATGCAACATATTGCGATGAAAGGCAGCGCTCCGGCACACACCGAATTGATGGGAGGGCGGCTTGATCTCGTCGTCGATCCATTCCTGTCGATATTTCCATATGTGCAAGCTGGCCGCATGAAACTGATTGCCACCATGGGCGAAAAGCGTGTGGCTGGCCACGATTACCCAACGGTGGCAGAAACTTTGCCTGGCTTTAATGTTGGCGCATTGCTTGGCTTCATTGCTCCAGCGGGTACGCCTAAGCAAGTTCTTCAAAAAATCCAGGTAGATACCAACAAAGCCTTGGCCTCGCCGGAGGTGCAAAAACGCGCTCAAGAGTATGGGTTACAGGTTGTTGGATCGCGCCCGGAGCAGTTCGACGCTTTCATTGGCTCTGAAATGAAGCGTTGGGGTCGTATCGTGATTGAAGCCAAAATCGAACAGGAATAGGGGAAACTCAAAAATGAGCTTGCAATTAAAACCGTTACACAAAATTTTTGCTGCACAAGCCAGTGGTATCGATCTGACGCAGCCGCTGTCCGATACGGATCTGAGAGCCATCAACGCTGCGATGAATGAACACGCTGTTTTGGTGTTCCGTGGTCAGCCCCTGACAGCCCAACAGCAGTTGAACTTTTCCAAGTCCTTTGGGCCGCTTGATATTGGTCTGAAGCGAGTCTTCAAGCGTCCCGAGCGGCTTGAGGACGAACGACTGATTGATATCTCCAATGTGGATGCGCAAGGACAAGTTGCAAAACGCGATTCGCCTAAAAACTTATCGAATTTTGCCAATCAGCTTTGGCA
>CANGEE010000122.1 GCA_947452635.1 Comamonadaceae bacterium
CAGCCACGACTGTTGCTGCTGCTTCTACTTCCAAAACAGGTTTGATCTCCCAGCCTAACGCCTTTGGCGGCATGGGTGCTTATGACCAAATCGGTACACAAGAAGTTGGCGTGAACTACGCGAACGGCCCTCTGGCTGCTTCCGTGAGCAGCTTGAAGCAAGACTTCGTGGGTGTTTCTGCCGTTGGCTCTAGCTTGGCTGCTGCTGGTACCACAACCCAGACCGTCAACACCCTGGGTGCCAACTACACCATGGGCGCTGCCAAGTTGATGGGTCTGTACCAGACCAACAAGAACAACCTCAGCACTGTGAACAACACAGCTTACTCTTTGTCTGCCACCTACACCATGGGCGCTATTGTGCTGATGGCGCAAGCCGGTCAGTTGAAGAACGACGTGAACGCTACCAAGAGCAACTTGACAGCTGTGGGCGCCGACTACAACCTGAGCAAGATGACTGCGATCTACTTGCGTGCTGAGTCTATCGACGACAAAGCAAACGCTATGAACGCTGCTATCACACCACCTGCCATCAAAGGCACTGGTACTACCTTTGCTCGTACCGCTGTGGGCGTGCGCATCGGCTTCTGATCCCGCGCTGTCGTCAGACAGCTTGAGATTTGAAACTAAAAACCCACCGTGGCAACACGGTGGGTTTTTTTCATGGAGGGTGCCAGCGCGTTTTTCGCGATCCACCGATTTGAAATGGGTGTGGCGCTTGCCCGGAAAGCGCAGCACGCGCTAATGTGCTTGGTCGGCCGGGGTCGAGTGCAAATCCCCGGTGGGGCTGGCTTGGGGGGGCATCCCACGTGGGACTGCATGGGCCTTAATGCAAGGCCCATGGCCCTTGCATCAAATCCACCACCTGCCCCGTTTGGGCCGAATGTTCCGCGGCCAAGCCGATCACCACGGCCGCCAAGCCGTCGCTCAAGCTGACCTCCACCTGGCCTTGGCCTTGCAGCACGGCCAAGAATTTTTGGTGTTGGTAAAAGGTCGAGCCGTTGTGGTCGCCCGCAGCCAGCAGCTGGGGGTCGACCGGAATGTCCAGCACGCGCGGGCCTGCGGGTTGGCGCGGGCTGACAATCAGCTGCGCCACAGGGGGCTCGCCCAAGCTGCCTGAGGGCCAAAAACGGGTGGGGCCCGGCACTTTGCATTCGATCTTGCCGCGTGCGCCGACCACGCAAATTTCTTCTTGGTAACGCGAGCCTTCGGCAAACATGCACAGCTCCAGCAGGGCTCTGCGACCCCCCGGAAAGTCCAGCACTACCATGGCGTTGTCCAAGATGTCGGGCTGGCCTTCGGGGTAGCGCTCGTCCAGATGGTTGTGGTTTTGCCCACCGGAAGCAAACAGCCGAATCGGATCGGCCTGCATGATCAAGCGCATCAGGTCAAAGAAGTGGCAACACTTTTCGACCAAGGTGCCGCCGGTGTTGCGGTTGAAACGGTTCCAGTCGCCGACCTTTTCTAAAAAGGGGTAGCGGTGCTCGCGGATCGACAGCATCACGGCTTCGCCCGTGGCCTCTTGCGCATGCACTTGTCTGACCAGCTCGGCAATCGGCGGCATGTAGCGGTACTCCATGGCGGTCCAAATCGGCGGTGCAGACGCTTGCGCAGACTGTTGTGCCAAGGGCCGTAAACGGGCGACTGCAGCCAAGTCGGTACAAGCCGGTTTCTCGACCAAGACCGGCATGGGCCTGCGCGCTGCGATGGCCAAGAGCTGATCGGCATGGCAAAAATTAGGGCTGGTGATCACCAGGGCGTCTACATCGGCGGCATCGATCAGGGCTTCGATGCTGTCCACCGCACGGGCTTGGGGCGCCAAGGCCAGGGCGGCTGCGCGCATGGCGGCGTCGGGTTCGTACATCGCCACCGCCTGCACCTGGGGCAGCAGGGCCATGTTGCGCAAATGTTCTTGGCCCATCATGCCGCAGCCCAGCAGGCCGTAACGCAGGGGTGTGTTCGCTTGAGGCATCAAATTCCTTGAATGAAAAAGTGAGAAAGTGCTTAAGACCAGCGCGCAACGTAATGGGCCAATTGGGTATTGACCCAAGTGCTTGAAAACTCTTCCAGTGTGCCGCCGCTGCTCCAGGCTTGGCGCTCGATTTGGCAGCAAGCCTGCCCTGGTGCCAACTGAAAGGCTTGGGGCACCCAATCGGGCACGGTGCCTACTTTGACATGGTCTTGTGCGCGTGAGATCCAAAACCCCAATTCGGTTTCGTAGAAATGGTAGAGCGCTTCGTCCAGCTCCTCGATGCGCAAATGGTCGCGGTGACGCGCATCAAACCAAATTTCCTCGACCGCGACAGGAATGTCATCCAAAAAACGCAGGCGTCTGAGGCGGTAGCCCAAGGCTGAGGTGCCCGCACCAAAGGCAGGCATGCCCGCGGGTTTGCGCATTTTTTTCAAATCGATCAGCAAGGCCGAAGGCAGGCCGCCGCCGCGGTCCAGCTCCAACCTGAAAAATTCGTAAATGCTGCGCGTGGAAGCTGCGGTGGAGGCTGGCGCGGGGCCGCGCACATAGGTGCCCGAGCCCTGTTTGCGCTCGAGCAGACCGCGTGACGCCAACAGGGCCAAGGCCTTGCGTACGGTGCCCACCGAGGCGCCCAAACTGAGCGACAACTCCGACTCCGGTGGTAAGCGCTCGCCGGCTTGGTAATGTCCCGCTGCCATGCCGCGTGCCAGCAATTCAGCCAGGCGCAAAAAAAGCGGCAAGGGCTTGGCGGGCGTCAGTTGCGCGGCCAGAGGGTCTGGCGGGGAAATAGGCATTGACAAAGTCCTTCACTATTCCTACATTTGTTGAACTATAGCAAAAACTGCTATCGCCATCCCTGCTAAGGAGCCATCGTGTCTGTTGTCCCCATTCGAAGTCAAGACCATGACTGCGCCGAAATCGCCTGGTTTGCGCCTTTGTGCTCAGACGATTACCGCCACTTGGGCGTGCCCGATGGCGATTTGCGCAGCAGTTGGGACCATACCCGTCAGATTGCGCAAACCGCAGACCGATTGGGTTACCGCAATATCTTGTGCCCGTCATCCTACCAAGTGGGTCAAGACACGCTGAGTTTTGTGGCCGGCATGGCGCCTTTGACCGAGCAGATGAACTTTCTGGCCGCGATTCGCTGTGGCGAGGTTCAGCCCATCATGCTGGCGCGCACCGTGGCCACGCTGGACCACATGCTCAAAGGCCGTTTGATCTTGAATGTGATTTCGTCGGATTTTCCGGGTGAAACCGCCAGCAACGAATACCGCTATCGCCGTTCTTGGGAGGTGGTGGAGATTCTCAAGCAGGCGTGGACGCAAGAGACCATCAACTACCAAGGTGAGATCTACAACTTCCAAAATTTGGCCACCGATCCGGTCAAGCCTTACCAAACGGGCGGCCCTCTGTTGTATTTTGGCGGCTACTCGCCGCAAGCGGTAGACCTGTGTGCGGCGCATTGCGATGTGTACCTGATGTGGCCCGAAAAGAAAGAAGAGTTGGCCAACCGCATGCGCACGGTGCATGAGCGCGCGCAGCACTATGGCCGCGTCATTGATTACGGGCTGCGGGTGCACATGATCGTGCGTGACACCGAGGTCGAGGCCAGAGAATACGCTGACGAGTTGGTGTCGCAACTCGATGACGACATCGGTCGCAAGATCCGTGAACGAGCGTTGGACGCGAAGAATTTTGGCGTTTCCATCCAAACCCAAAACCTCGCTTTGTCTGATGAACACGGTTTTGTAGAGCCCCATTTGTGGACCGGTGTGGGCCGTGCCCGCTCCGGCTGCGGCGCGGCGTTGGTGGGCAGCGTGGACCAAGTATTGAGTAAGATCGAGGATTACCAGAAGATGGGCATCCGTGCTTTCATCTTCTCAGGCTATCCGCATCTGGATGAGTGCCAAATTTTTGGCGAAAAGGTGTTGCCCCATTTGAAAACGTGTTCCATGCCTCAGCTCTATGGCCGAGTCCCTTCACAAACACCTGCAACCCCACTGGGACAAGGAGTCCGACGTTGATCCCCTCTATTGATTTTCAAGCTGGCTTGCCCGCTTTCAGCGCCTTGGTCTACGGCGCATGGCGCATGGCCGATGGCGCTGACACCTCGGCGCAAACCGCTTTGAAAAAAATCCAGCTGTGTTTGGACTTGGGGCTCACCACCTTTGACCATGCCGACATTTATGGCGACTACCGCTGCGAGGCCTTGTTTGGCGAAGCGCTCAAGTTGCAGCCCGGTCTCAAGCACCAGATGCAGATCGTCAGCAAGTGCGGCATCAAACTGATTTCGTCCAAATACCCCAGCCGTCAGGTCAAACACTACGACACCAGCGCCGCGCACATTCGCATGTCGGTGGACCAGTCCTTGAAAAACCTGGGCGTGGACCGTTTGGATGCGCTGTTGATCCACCGCCCCGACCCGTTCATGAACGCGCAAGAAACCGGCGCTTGCCTGGACGCGCTGATTCAAGAAGGCAAGATTGCCGCCGCCGGTGTGTCCAATTTTGCAACGCATGAATTCGATGTGCTGCAAGCGGCGATGCGCAACCCCTTGGTGACGAACCAGCTTGAAATCAGTTTGCTTGCGCAGCACACGTTTTTGGACGGTGCCTTGGGTCAATGTCAGCAGCGCGGTATTCGCCCCATGGCCTGGTCGCCTTTGGCCGGTGGCCGTTTGTTTGGGGACGAGGCCGCAGCGCTGCGCTTGCGCCCGGCCTTGAGCCGCATTGCTCAAGCACATGGCGTGGACATGGACGCGGTGGCCCTTGCCTGGCTGCTGGCGCACCCGGCTGGCATTGTGCCGGTGGTGGGCACCAACAATTTAGCGCGCATGGCGCGTTTGGGCGATGCCTTCAAAGTCAAGCTTGACCTGGAGACTTGGTACGAACTGTGGACCTTGGCCGCGGGCAAGGAAGTGCCATGAGCATCAAAGAAGCGATGAGCCGGTTCACCACCGGCGTGACGGTGGTGACCACGCATTTTGAAGGACAAGACTGGGGCATGACCTGCAACTCTTTCAACACCGTGTCGCTGGAGCCGGCCATGGTGCTGTGGAGCATTCGCAAAGAAGCCCACAGCCACCAGGCCTTCACCCAGTCGGGCAGTTATTTGGTGAATGTGTTGCAAGCGGATCAAAAAGACACAGCGCTGCAATTTGCCTCAGGCCCGCAGCCTGAACGCTTCGCGCACCAAGCCTTTGAACACACCGCGCTAAACAACGTCAAATTGCAAGGCGCAGTGGCGTGGTTCGAGTGCCGCTTGGTGCAACTCGTGTCAGCCGGTGACCATGATATTTTGATTGGCGAAGTGCTGGGCTATGGCAGCCGCGATGGCGATGGGCTGGTCTATGCCAATCGGCATTTTGGCGTGCTGGCGGCGTTTGAGAGTTGAGCCATGGCGCAAGTTGAACTTCGCAGCATTGTCAAAAGTTATGACGGCAAGAACCCCGTTCTGCATGGCATCAACCTGACCATTGCAGACGGTCAATTCGTGGTCTTGGTCGGCCCCTCGGGCTGCGGCAAGTCCACGCTGCTGCGCATGATTGCCGGTTTGGAAAGCGTGACCCAGGGCGATATCTTGATTGACGGCGTGCGCATCAACGACTTGCCGCCGCGCGATCGTGACATTGCCATGGTGTTTCAAGACTACGCGCTGTACCCGCACAAGTCCTTGTTCGACAACATGGCTTTTGGCCTGCGTCTGCGCAAAGAGCCGCAGGCCGTGATTCAGCAACGCGTGATGGACGCCGCCCGGTTATTGAAAATCGAGCATTTGCTGGACCGCAAACCCGCCGCCCTGTCGGGTGGGCAGCGCCAACGTGTGGCGATTGGCCGCGCCATTGTGCGCCAACCCAAAGTCTTTTTGTTTGATGAACCCCTGTCTAACCTCGATGCGCAGCTGCGCGGCGAGATGCGCGCCGAAATCAAAAAGTTGCACCACCGCTTGGGCGCGACCATCATTTACGTCACCCACGACCAGGTTGAAGCCATGACCCTGGCCAATCAAATTGCGGTGATGCGCGGCGGTCATGTGATGCAGTATGGCTCGCCCGATGACATTTACAACCACCCGCAAGCTTTGTTTGTGGCGGGCTTCATGGGCTCGCCGGCCATGAACCTGCTGGATGTGCAATTGACGCAAGGGCAGCTGCGCATCGGCGAGCAAACCCTGCCCATTGCGGCGCAGCGTCTGGCCACTTTGGCGTCAACCAGCGCTTTGACTCTGGGCGTGCGCCCCGAAAATTGCCGCATCGCCCGGGCCTCACCCCAAGACCTGCAAGTGCAGGTGCAGCTGGTTTTGCTGGAGCCGCTGGGCGCCGAAACTTTGGCCACCTTCAATGTGGGCGGGCAAGAGTTGACGGCGCGCTTGGCCCCCGACTTCAGTTTGCCCTTGGGCACAAGCTGCCCCTTGTATGTCGATCCATCGCATCTGCAATTTTTCGACGCCAACACCGGCCTGTCGATTTAACTTTCTAGCCACTACCCTTCACTACAGGAGACCACCATGAAAAGCCAGTTTTTAAGTCACCGCCTCAGCACTTTGGCCGCCGCACTTTGTTTGACGGCAGGCCTGGTCAGTTTGTCCGCTTGGGCCGAGACCAAGTTGCGGGTTTTTTCCGGCGGTCAAAACCAGCGGCCTGATTTGATGCGCAAGCTGTTTGATAAATTTCAAACGCAAAACCCCGGGGTGACCATCGACATTGAAACTGGCGGCGCGACCAGCGAGTTGCAACGCCAGTACCTGAGCACGGTGCTCAACGCCAAAGACACGGCCATCGACATTTACATGATCGACATCGTCAACCCCGCGCAGTATTTCAATGCCGGATGGTTGGAGCCGCTGGACAGCTATGTGGGCGGGGCGCAAGCCCTCAAGCCTTACTTGCCCGTGTACTCTCAGGCCAACTTGGTCAACGGCAAAGTGGCGGCCATGCCTGCCTTTGCCGACGCCATGTTCATGTACTACCGCAAAGATTTGCTCGACAAGCACGGCATCAAAGAACCCAAAACCTGGGACGAGTTGGCCGCCAGCGCCAAGAAAGTGCTGGAGGCTGAGAAGAACCCCAATCTGCAAGGCCTGAGCATTCAGGGCGCACCGATCGAAGGCGCGGTCTGCACCTTCTTGCTGCCTTACTGGAGCCAAGGCAAGCAGTTCAACGATGCTGCAGGCAAGCTCACGCTGGACAAAGACAGCGCCGTCAAGGGCTTGGACATGTGGCTCAAGATGGTCGACAGCGGCGTCATGAAAAAGAACATCGCCGAGGTCACCACACCGATCACGGTGAACGAATTCAAGGCCGGCCAGGTGGTGTTCGCCATCAACTGGGGCTTTGCCTGGGACGTGTTCAAAGACGCACCCGACAGCCAGGTCAAAGGCAAAGTCGGCGTGATGCCTTTGCCCGCCATGGCCGGTGGCAAGAGCGCCACCTGCGTGGGGGGCTGGCAGTGGGCGGTGAGTGCCTTCAGCAAAAACAAGTCTGCCGCAGCCGACTTGGTGAAGTACATGAGCACTCCTGAAGCGAGCAAATTCTTGGCCGTGGAAGGCTCTTTGCTGCCGGTGTTCCAAAACGTCTACACCGACAGCGCTGTGCTCAAGCAAGCGCCTTGGTTCAAAGACGCCGCCAACGTGATCATCGCCGGTCAAGCGCGCCCCATCAGCAGCCAGTACGGCCAAGTCAGTGACGTGGTGCGCACCAACACCAATGCCGCGCTGGCCCGCACCAAGACCCCGGCTGAAGCGGTGTCGGACATCGAAAGCCGTTTGACGCGGGTGATGCGCTGAGCCGATGAAGTCTTGGCGTGACCCCACAGAAAAAACGCTGGCGCTGGCGCTGCTGGCGCCGGCGTTTTTGCTGATTGCCTTGATCGTGATTTACCCCGTGGGTAAATTGCTCTACAACAGCGTGTTCGACATGCAGCTGAGCGGCGGTGCG
>CANGEE010000123.1 GCA_947452635.1 Comamonadaceae bacterium
ACTGACAAAGCGGTCGTGCGACAGGGTATTCAGTTGCCAGAACTCGCCGCCGCGCGCTCCACACGCGGTTTGATGCGCTCGCTGACCCAGCGCAGCAGGTCCAGCCACATTTGGCGCATTTCGGCATCGGTGGGGGTGAGCAAAGCGTTGGGCAGTTCAATGGTGACCACCGGCACCCCCTTGTGCACACCGGCATAGTTGCCCAGGCTGCCCGGGAAAATGCCCACTTGGTCCAAAAACAAGCGACCCAGTTTGGGCGGGGGCACGCTGGGGCCGTCGTAGTCCAGCAGCCCATAAGGAGCGTGGATGCTGACGATCAGGTGTGGCTTGAAGTTTTCCAACTCGTCATGCAAAAAACGCGACTCGGGTTCTGACAAGGGCTTGGGGCCAGGCCAGCGGCGCGGGTCTCGGCGGGTGCGCGTTTCCCAGTAAAACTTGGCTTCTTTGTTCCATTGCGGCGTCGGGAAATTGCGGTTCAAGTCCACCCCGTTGGCGTTCACGCGCCGGGGTGGTTTGGCGTTCAAGCCATCGGGGTTGGCCAAGGGGATGAAACGCCATTGGGCATTCGAAGGCGTTTCGCTGGCATGTTGAATCCAGTGCAAAACCAAGGAGGCGGAGGATTTCTCGTCGCCGTGGATGCCGCCAATCACCATGACGCGAATTTCCGGTGCGGCGCCGGACACATCACGCACGAAAATGCGCCGCCCTTGAACCGATTGGCCTGTTGTGGCTTGCAATTGGGCTTTCTGACACAAAGGCGCTTTGACGTTGGGCAGGCGAGGCACCAGAAATTCGCAAATCCCATCTGACTTGGGATGCGTGGCTGAGCTGGGTGGCAAGTTGGCGGCGAGAACGGGTCTGTTGAAGATGACAGTCACCCACAGGCAAACGCAAACCAAAGCCAAGTGTTCGATCCAGCGGTGGCTGCCGCGTATCAAGGAGGTCAAAGGGGAAAGTGGCAATGCGATTCTTCTTTGAGGAATTTGTCAGATTTTAGCCTTGCCCCCGGCGACCTTGCGCAGGCCTGCGTGCACAATCTGTGCATGGCACCGCCCCCCGTTCAACCGCCCAAACCCTCAACACTTTCCGCGCCGCAAAAAGCCTTGCGCAAGATGGGGTTGGACCGCGACATTGAATTGGCGCTGCATCTGCCCCTGCGCTACGAGGACGAGACCCGCATTGTCAGGCTGCGTGACGCCCGTGAAGGCGACATGGTGCAGGTGGAGGCCACGGTCACGGCCTGCGAGATCACCTTCAAACCGCGTCGGCAATTGCTGGTCACCGTCGATGATGGTTCGGACACCTGCGTGCTGCGCTTTTTCAGCTTTTACCCTTCGCACCAAAAAACCTTGGCCGTGGGCAACCGTTTGCGTTTGCGCGGCGAGGTGCGCGGCGGCTTCATGGGGCTGGCGATGATGCACCCCAGCTTCAAGGCGGCTGGGGGCGAGCTGCCGGGGGCTTTGACGCCGGTCTACCCCACGGTGGCGGGTTTGCCGCAAACCTATTTGCGCCGCGCGGTCATCACCGGCCTGGCCCATGCCGATCTGACCGAGACCCTGCCATCCCCCTTGCCCATTGGCCTGACTTGGCCCGATCCGCGGGGCGCCTGGGACTTGCGCGCCAGTTTGCAGTTTTTGCACCACCCCACCCCCGATGTGGCGCTGGCGCAGTTGGAAGACCGCAGTCACCCGGCCTGGATTCGTTTGAAGGTGGAGGAGTTGCTGGCGCAGCAGCTGTCGCAACTGACCGCCAAGCGCGAACGCGACCGCTTGCGCGCGCCCTTGCTGCCCACGCGGGCCGGGGGCTTGCACGACCAATTGCTGGCGGGCTTGCCCTTCGCATTGACGGCAGCGCAGCAGCGCGTCGGCGCTGAAATAGCTGTTGACTTGGCGCGCGCCGTGCCCATGCACCGTTTGCTGCAGGGTGATGTGGGCGCGGGCAAAACCGTGGTGGCGGCGCTGGCCGCCATGGTGGCGATCGACGCCGGTTGGCAATGCGCGCTGATGGCGCCGACCGAGATTTTGGCCAGCCAGCACTTTGGCAAATTGGTCGGTTGGCTCGAACCCTTGGGCATTCGCGTGGCTTGGCTCACCGGCAGCCAAAAAAAGAAGGAGCGCCTCGCCATGCTGGCGCTGGTGGCCAGTGGCGAGGCCGCTTTGGTTGTGGGCACGCACGCCATCATCCAAGAGCAGGTGCAGTTCAAAAATTTGGGGCTGGCCGTGATTGACGAGCAACACCGCTTTGGCGTGGCCCAGCGGCTGGCGCTACGCGGCAAGATGCACGAAGACGGCATGGAGCCGCACATGCTGATGATGACGGCCACGCCGATTCCGCGCACCTTGGCCATGAGTTATTACGCCGATTTGGACGTGTCGGTGCTGGACGAATTGCCGCCCGGCCGCACGCCGGTGGTGACCAAGGTGGTGGCCGACAGCCGCCGCGACGAAGTGGTCGCGCGCATTGGCGCGCAACTGGCGCAAGGCCGGCAGGTGTATTGGGTCTGCCCTTTGATTGAAGAGAGCGAAGCGCTGGACCTGACCAATGCCACCCAAACCCATGCCGATTTGAGCGAGGCCTTGCCCGGCGTGATGGTCGGCTTGCTGCACTCGCGCATGCCGGTGGCTGAGAAAAAAGCGGTGATGGACTTGTTCACCAGCGGCGTGATGGGCGTCTTGGTCAGCACCACGGTGATCGAGGTCGGGGTGGATGTGCCCAATGCCTCGCTGATGGTGATTGAGCACGCTGAGCGTTTTGGCCTGAGCCAGCTGCATCAGCTGCGTGGGCGGGTCGGGCGCGGTGTGGCGGCCTCGGCCTGCGTGCTGCTGTTTGGGACACCCGATGGCGGGCGCTTGGGCGAAACTGCGCGTGAGCGCTTGCGTGCGATGGTCGAGACCCACGATGGGTTCGAAATCGCCCGGCGTGACCTGGAGATCCGGGGGCCGGGCGAGTTTCTGGGCGCTCGGCAATCCGGCGCGCCCTTGCTGCGTTTTGCCGACCTGAGCACCGACACCCCCTTGTTGGCATGGGCCCGCGCCTTGGCCCCCGAGATGCTGGACAAGCACCCGCATTTGGCACAGCGTCACATAGCACGCTGGTTGGGTGGAAAATCGGAATACCTGAAAGCCTGAGCGAGACCGCACCAAGTGACCCTGACTGAACTGAAATACATTGTGGCGGTGGCCCGCGAGAAGCACTTTGGCAAAGCGGCCGAGGCCTGTTTCGTGTCGCAACCCACCTTGTCGGTGGCGATCAAAAAGCTCGAAGAAGAGCTGCAACTCAAACTGTTTGAACGCAGCGCCAACGAGGTCACCGTGACGCCTTTGGGGCAAGAAATCATTCAGCAGGCGCAAAGCGTGTTAGAGCAGGCCGCGCAGATCAAAGAAATCGCCAAGCGCGGCAAAGACCCTTTGGCGGGGGCTTTGCGTTTGGGCTTGATCTACACCATTGGCCCTTATTTGCTGCCCAGCCTGGTGCGCCAAATGATTGCGCAAGCGCCGCAAATGCCCTTGATGCTGCAAGAAAACTTCACCGTCAAACTGCTGGACATGCTGCGCACCGGCGAGACCGATTGCGCCATTTTGGCCGAGCCGTTTCCGGACACCGGCTTGGCCATCGCCCCTTTGTATGACGAACCTTTCATGGCCGCCGTGCCGATGTCTCACCCTTTGGCGCAGCAAACCTCGGTGACCGCCGAGCAGCTGAAAAACGAAACCATGTTGCTCTTGGGCACTGGCCATTGTTTTCGCGACCATGTGCTGGAGGTGTGCCCCGAGTTCGCCCGTTTTTCCAGCCACGCCGAAGGCATTCGCAAAAGCTTTGAGGGCTCGTCGCTGGAGACCATCCGCCACATGGTGGCCGCCGGCATGGGCGTGACCCTGGTGCCGCGCTTGTCGGTGCCGGATGCGGCCTTGCTCGATTCACCGCAACGGCAAAACGAAGATGCTTACGTCAAGTATTTGCCCATCACCGACGCGGCCGGTGGCGCGCCGCCTTCGCGCCGGGTGGTGCTGGCCTGGCGGCGCAGCTTTACCCGCTACGAAGCCGTGGCAGCTTTGCGCAACGCCATTTACGCCTGTGCTTTGCCGGGCGTGACGCGTTTGTCTTGATGATGCACCTGCTGTGAATGAGGCCTGACATGTTGCGCGACAAACTCACGCTGTACCTGGACCTGATCCGCTGGAACCGGCCTGCCGGCTGGCTGCTGCTGCTGTGGCCCTCGCTGTCGGCTTTGTGGATTGCGGCGGGCGGCTTTCCAGGTTGGCATTTGGTCACCGTGTTCACTTTGGGCACGATCTTGATGCGCAGCGCCGGTTGCTGCCTGAACGATGTGGCGGACAGAGACTTTGACAAACACGTCAAGCGCACCGCCAACCGCCCGGTCACCAGTGGCCGTTTGGGCGTGAAAGAGGCCTTGGCGGTGGGCGCGGTGCTGGCGCTTGCGGCCTTCGGACTGGTGCTCACTTTGAACGACGCGGCCATGCACTGGTCATTTGCCGCTTTGGCCGTGGCCGTGGTCTACCCCTACGCTAAGCGTGTGGTGTCGATGCCCCAAGCGGTGTTGGGCGTGGCCTTCAGTTTTGGGATTCCGATGGCCTTCGCTGCGGTGCAGGGCCAAGTGCCGCTGCTGGCCTGGTGCTTGTTGCTGGGCAATTTGTTTTGGGTCTTGGCCTATGACACCGAGTACGCCATGGTCGACCGCGATGACGATCTGCACATTGGCATGAAGACCTCCGCCATCACTTTGGGGTCATGGGATGTGCCGGCCATCATGGGCTTTTACGCCGCGTATCTGGCCATTTGGGCCTGGTTGTTGAAAGCCGATCAGCAAGGCCTGCTGTTTGGGCTGGCGATGGGAGGGGCCGTCAGCCAAGTGGTCTGGCATTATTTGCTGATTCGCCGCCGCACCCGCGAGGGCTGCTTCAAAGCCTTTCGCCTCAACCATTGGCTGGGGTTGAGCGTTTTTGCGGCGGTGGTGTTGATCTATCTTTGAGTGACTTTGGGCCAAGGCTGGCCCACATCGTCGCCCATACCCTAGCTTCAGCCCTTGCCGAATTCGTCACCCAATTCGTGTGCTCTGTGCTGTGCAGCCTGCATGGCCTGAATGAATGCCGGCTTGATGCCCGCAGCCTCCATGGCGGTGAGGGCGGCGTAAGTGGTGCCGCCCTTAGACGTCACGCGCTGGCGCAAGACTTCAGGGGCTTCGGTCGATGCGGCCGCCAAAGAGGCAGCGCCCGAGAACGTCGCCACGGCCAATTGGTACGCTTGCGCCTGTGTCAAGCCCATGCCAAGCCCGGCTTCGGTCATGGCTTCGAGAAAATAAAACACATAGGCGGGCCCCGAGCCAGACAGTGCAGTGACCGCGTCCAATTGGGACTCTTGGGTCACCCACACAGATTGACCCGTGGTGGCGATGACCTGTTCGACCAGGGCCTTGTCGGCGTCCGAGACTTGGGGGCAAGGGAACAATCCTGTGATGCCCTGGCCCACCAAGGCTGGGGTGTTGGGCATGCACCGCACCAAGCGATCGGTGCCGACCCAGCGGCTGATGCTGTCGGTGCGGATGCCGGCGGCCACCGACAGGTGCAAGGCGCCGCGTGTAAAGGGCGCCACGGGTACGGCTGCTTCGCTGAACAGTTGCGGCTTGACCGCCCACACCACCATGTGGGCCTGTTGCAATGCCGCACCCGCTTGGGCGAGCGCGGTAATGCCGAAATCGCGCTGCAGTTTGGCCGCAGTTTCTGCAAAGGGTTCAACGATGATGAATTGTTCAGCGCGCATGCCCTGGCGGATCAGGCCGCCCACGATGGCGCTGGCCATGTTGCCGCCGCCAATAAAGGCCATGGTCACGGTGGAAAGAGCGTCTGGGGCAGTGGTCATGGGGTTTGCGTTGCTAAAAGATGGAAAACCTTCAGGGAAGGGGTCCAGTTGGACTGGTGGGCGTGCCATTGTCGCCGCTCCAATCCCTCCGCTGCCGTCTGAATCGGCGAAAAAACCGCCTGGCGCATGAAAAAAGCCATCAAATGTGTTGACGCGTCCTGTTTTTGATGGCATACTAGCGGGCTTCGCTTGTAAAAAAGCGTGGTTATCTGCCCAATCAAAGCACTGCGAGTGGTTCGCAATGTGGATGACGGGCCCAAGACTGATCCTGATGGCCGAGGTTGAAAACCAAGGTGCCCAGGGTGCAAGTTGGGAATATTGAAATGATCCAAACAGAATCTCGGTTGGATGTCGCTGACAACACCGGCGCTAAGTCCGTGCTGTGCATCAAGGTGCTCGGCGGCTCTAAGCGTCGCTACGCAAGCGTAGGCGACATCATTAAAGTGAGCATCAAAGAAGCTGCTCCACGTGGTCGCGTCAAAAAAGGCGAAGTCTACAGTGCAGTGGTGGTGCGTACAGCCAAGGGCATTCGCCGTGGCGATGGCTCATTGGTGAAGTTCGATGGCAACGCAGCCGTGTTGCTCAATAACAAACTGGAGCCTATTGGCACCCGTATCTTTGGACCCGTGACGCGTGAACTGCGTACCGAGAAGTTCATGAAGATCGTGTCCCTGGCTCCTGAAGTGCTGTAAGGACGCGTCATGAATAAGATTCGTAAAGGCGATGACGTGATCGTCATCACAGGGCGCGACAAAGGCAAGCGGGGCAAAGTGGCTCAGCGCGCTGATGACTCGCATTTGGTGATCGAGGGCGTCAACCTCGTGAAGAAGCATGCCAAGCCAAACCCGATGAAGGGTACGACTGGCGGCATCATCGAAAAAACCATGCCTATCCACCAATCCAATGTGGCGATTTTCAACGCTGCAACGGGCAAGGCGGACCGCGTGGCTGTCAAGCTGCAAGCCGACGGTAAGCGCGTTCGCGTTTACAAGTCCAGCGGCGAAGAAATCAAGGTGGCATGAGCATGGCACGACTCCAACAACTCTTTCGCGAAAAAGTAGCACCTGAGCTGATGGCCAAATTTGGCTATAAGTCTCCTATGCAGGTGCCCCGCATCACCAAGATCACGCTCAATATGGGTGTGTCTGAGGCGGTTGCGGACAAAAAAGTCATGGACCATGCGGTCAGTGATTTGACCAAGATTGCAGGTCAAAAGCCTGTGGTGACCAAGGCCAAGAAGGCGATTGCGGGTTTCAAAATCCGTGAGCAGCAGCCCATTGGCTGCATGGTCACCCTGCGCGGCGTGCAAATGTATGAATTCCTGGACCGTTTCGTCACCGTGGCCCTGCCCCGTGTGCGTGACTTCCGTGGTATTTCGGGTCGTGCTTTCGATGGCCGCGGCAACTACAACGTCGGCGTGAAAGAGCAGATCATTTTCCCTGAGATTGAGTATGACAAGGTCGATGCCTTGCGCGGCCTCAACATCAGCATCACCACGACGGCCAAAACCGACGACGAGTGCAAAGCGCTGCTCGCAGGTTTCCGTTTCCCGTTCAAGAACTGAGGTGGCACGTGGCTAAACAAGCATTGATCGAGCGCGAGCTCAAACGAGACCGTCTGGTCGCCAAGTACGCTGCCAAGCACGCGGAACTGAAGGCCATTTCCAATGACGCTAAGCGTACTGACGAAGAGCGCGCAGCTGCCCGTTTGGGTCTGCAAAAGCTTCCTCGCAACGCGAACCCCACACGTCAACGCAACCGCTGCGAAATCACCGGTCGCCCACGTGGCACGTTCCGTCAATTCGGCCTGGGCCGCGCCAAGATTCGTGAATTGGCATTCCAGGGCAACATTCCCGGCATGACCAAGGCCAGCTGGTAATTCGGCAGGAGAGAACAACATGAGCATGAGTGATCCCATTGCCGATTTGCTGACTCGCATCCGCAACGCACAAATGGTGGCCAAGGC
>CANGEE010000124.1 GCA_947452635.1 Comamonadaceae bacterium
CCTTGCTTGGTGCGCTGAACCGCGCCGAGATGACCCACCACAACAGGAGACAACCATGCGTTCACGTCGCCATTTCATTCACACGGCCCTGGCCAGTGCCGCAGGCCTGAGCCTGCAACCCGTTTTTGGCCAAAGCGCAGCCTGGCCGTCCAAGCCCATCAATTACCTGGTGGCTTTTCCGGCCGGCGGCACCACCGATATCCTGGCCCGCGTGGTGTCCCAGAAGTTGGGCCCGGTCTTGGGCACCACCTTGGTGATTGACAACAAAGGCGGCGCGGGAGGCAGTGTGGGCTCCGAGATCGCGGCCCGCGCACCGGCCGACGGCTACAACCTGCTGGGCGGCACCATCAGTTCGCATGCCATCAATGTGAGTCTGTACCCCAAGCTGGGCTACGACCCGGTCAAATCGTTCACGCCGGTGTTTTTGTACGGCACCAACCCGGTGGTCTTGGTGGTCTCGGCCAACAGCCCCTACAAAACCTTGAAAGACCTGTTGACCGCGGCCAAGGCCAACCCAGAAAAGCTCTCGGGTGCCTCGGCCGGCAATGGCACGTCGCAGCATTTGGCGCAGGAGTTGTTGGCTTTCAAAGGCGGCGTCAAATTCACCCACGTGCCCTACAAAGGCAGTGCGCCAGCCATTCAGGATGTCATGAGCGGCCAGGTGGACTTCATGTTCGACACCACCGTGGTGGCGGGAGCGCACATCCAAAGCGGCAAGCTGCGTGCCTTGGCGGTGACTTCGGCCAAGCGCCTGCTGGACACCATGCCCGATGTGCCCACCGTGGCCGAGTCGGGCTGGCCCGGCTTGCAGGGTTTTGAGGTGGTCTCTTGGCAGGCCTTGTTTGCCCCTGCGGGCACGCCCAAACCGATTGTGGAGCGTTTGCACACCGAGATTTTGAAGATCATGCAAACCGCCGAGATGCAAGAACGCATCAAGGGCTTGGGCATGCAGCCATCGAGCTTGACCACCGACCAAGTGCTGGCGTTTCAAAAGGCCGAGATCGACAAATGGGCGCAGGTCATCAAGGCCGCCAACATCAAACTCGACTGAGGCCGGTCATGAAAATCCACCTGCTGTTCGCCTTGTGGGCTGGCTTTGCGGGCTTGAACGCCCAAGCCCAAACGCCCGCTGCCTTTCCGGTCAAGCCCCTCAAGATCGTCGTGCCGTTCCCAGCAGGCGGCACCTCCGATGTCTTGGCCCGCCTGATCGGCCAAAAAATGACCGAAGCCTGGGGTCAGCCGGTGCTCATCGACAACAAACCTGGCTCGAGTGGCAACTTGGGTGCCGACCTGGTGGCCAAGGCCGCGCCCGATGGCTACACCTTGGCGCTGATGGATGTGGGCAATCTGGTCATCAGTCCGGCGCTGTTCAAATTGCCATTCAATGTGGTGAATGACTTTGCGCCGGTGGCCATGGTGGCGTACTCGCCCCATTTGCTGGCCGTGAGCAGCAAGGTGCCGGCCAACACACCGGCTGAGTTGGTGGCCTATGCCAAGGCGCAAAAAGGCAAACTCAACTACGCCGTGGCGGCGGGCATGGGCAGCGCCTCGCATTTGGCGGGGGTGACCTACGCCCAGCGCAATGGCATCGAGTGGGGCTATGTACCCTACAAGGGTGGGGCACAGGCGATTACCGATTTGATCGGTGGTCAGGTGGATGTGATGTTCAATGGCATGGTGGCCACCTACCCCCATGTGAAGGCGGGCAAGATCAAATTGATCGCCATCTCCAGCGCCAAGCGCAACGGCCAAATGCCCGATGTGCCTACCGTGGCCGAAAGCCTGCCGGGCTTTTTGACCGGCAGTTTCCAAGGCTTGTTGGCCCCTTCAGGCACACCCAAGGCGGTGGTGGACAAACTCTATGCCGAGGTGCAACGCATCACCGCCTTGCCCGAGATCAAAGAGCGCCTGAACACCATGGGCGCTGAGCCTTCGGCCATGACGCCTGACCAATTTGGCAGTTGGCTCAAGGCTGAAATCCCGGCCATGGCCAAGATCGTCAAGGACGAAAAAATCACTGCCGACTGAGCTTCGGTCCCGGTTTCGTCAGGGTATGTCCGGGGATTGCGGGCTCTTCCAAAGCCGCGCAGTGCGCAGGTAAATGGTGATAATTCAATCATCAGTCATGAAATTGAAACTTTCTAAAGCAGGGCGTGTGGCCATCCCACTGGGCCCGTGCGAGGCGACTGCTTTTTGATGATGCCCAGCTTGAGGGACCTTGTGCACTTGAACCAGCTTTCCACCTTGAAGACGCTCACACTATGAACACCTCTGATTGGATTGGACGCAAAGTGGCCGGCTGGTTACCCGCTGGCAAAACCGATAAATCAGTGCCACCAACCGCGGAGTCCTTTCGCCCCTCCAAACCCGCCGTCACTTCGCCCGCCGCACCCCAAGGCCGCTCGACGCGGGAGCGGCTCGACGCCACGCTGCGCCACAAAGAAGAGGCTTTGTCGCCCCGGGTGTTGCGCCGCACCTTGACCGAGTTGCAGTCGATTGTGGACCCGGGGGTCAGCGAGGTGGAGGGCGGACGCCGGGCCAAGGGGGTGGCGCAGTGGTACAGCAAGGCGACACCGCAGCAGCGGCAAGATTGTTGGCTGTTGATGAGTGAGCAATTCGCACCGGATCCGACCAAAGTCAAGGCGGCCCGCGAACAATATGAATCGGCCATCGGCACACCGGATGAGGGTGTGGCCGAAATTCGCATGCGCAAAGCCTTGGTCTCGCCGCGCACCCGCTTGTTGCAACGCTTTGCCGTGTACCCCGAAGGCATGCGCTTTTTGGTCGATCTGCGCGCCGAGTTGCTGCCGGTTTTGAAGGGCAACAAGCGTGTGATGGCCTTAGAGGCTGAATTGGAAAACCTGTTCACCACCTGGTTTGACGTGGCCTTTTTGGAGTTGCGCCGGATCAGTTGGGATTCGCCCGCCAGCCTGGTCGAAAAGCTGATCAAGTACGAAGCGGTGCATGACATCAAAAGTTGGGGCGATGTGAAAAACCGACTCGACTCCGACCGCCGATGCTATGGTTTCTTTCACCCTCGACTGCCCGATGAGCCCTTGATTTTTGTGGAAGTGGCGTTCATGGACGAGATTGCGTCCAGCATCAGTCCGCTATTGGACGAGGCGGCCGAGGCCGTCGATGTGAGCAAAGCCAAGACGGCTATTTTTTACTCCATCAGCAACACCCAAACCGGCTTGAAAGGCGTGAGTTTTGGCGACTCCTTGATCAAGCGGGTGGTGGAGACTTTGCGCGCCGATTTTCCCAAACTCAAAACATTTGCCACCTTGTCGCCGATTCCCGGATTTCGCCAGTGGTTGGCTCGCCATGCGCCGCGCATGTTCGAAGCAACACCCGACAAAATGCGTGCGCAATTGAGCCGCGCAGTCGGCTTTGAGCCGGCCGCGGCCGAGCATGTGATGTCGGCATTGGACAACCTCACCAGCTTGCCTGAGCGGTCGGTGCTGCGCCAATGGGTGCTGGGCAGCGCCGCGCACTACCTGGGCAAGGAGTTGACCGAGGAGCGTCCTACCGATCCGGTTGCGCGTTTTCATTTGGGCAACGGCGCGCGGGTCGAACTCATCCACTGGGGCGCTGATTTGTCCGCCAAGGGGATTCGCCAATCGTATGGGCTGATGGTCAATTACCTGTACGATTTGCGCAAACTCGACCGCCACCGCGAGATGATGTCGCAAGGCAAGATTCCGGTCTCAGATGCCGTTGAGAGCCTGTACCTTTAATGCGCTGAGCCCTCGGCTTGCCCTGATCACCCTACTGGAGACCTGTTCCATGCGCTTTTTCATTCGCCCGACCGACCGACGCACGTTTCTTCAAGGGGCTGCTGCCGCCGCCGCCGGTGGCTTGCTGCCAGTCACAGCCCAGTCCCTTTGGCCGACCAAGCCGGTGACCTTGATCGTGCCCTTTCCGGCGGGTGGCGGCACCGATGCTTTTGCCCGTCCTTTATCGGCGCAATTTTCCCGCCTGACTGGTAAACAACTGATCATTGACAACCGGGGTGGCGCAGGTGGCACTTTGGGGGCTGGCGTGGCCGCCAAATCCACGCCCGATGGTTACAACTTGTTCATGGGCGCGGTACACCACACGATTGCACCCTTCATGTATGCCAAGCTGGATTACGACTTGGAGCGCGACTTGGTGCCGCTGATCTTGGTGGCCAATGTGCCCCAGGTCTTGGTGGTGAATCCGAAAAAAGTGCCTGCCGCGAACTTCAAAGAGTTCATCGAATTTGTGCGCAAAAATCCTGCGCGTTTGAATTACGGCTCTGCCGGCGGCGGCACCTCACACCATTTGGCGGGGGAGTTGTTCAAGTTGCAGACCAAAACCTTCATTACCCACATCCCATACCGGGGCGCAGGCCCGGCCTTGCAAGACTTGATCGCTGGCAATGTGGACATGATGTTCGATGGCCTGGGTTCTTCTGCGGTGCACATCAAGAGCGGTCGGGTCAAAGCCTTGATGGTGTCTGGTGCCAAACGCAACCCGGCCTTTCCCGAAGTTCCCTGCTCAACCGAGTTGGGTTTGCCCGATTACGCCGTCAGCACCTGGTACGGCATCTGGGCGCCCAAGGGTACACCGGTGGAAGCCCAGACCCATGCGGTGGATGAAATTCGCAAAGCCTGCCAAAGCGATGAGGCCAAAGCCGTTTGGGCCAATCAGGGCGCGGATTTCCCCAATTTGACCGGAGCGCAGTTTGATGGCTTCATCAAAGCGGAACTGCGCAAATGGTCGCAAGTGGTGAAGGCGTCAGGCGCCAAGCTCGACTGATGAGCCGCCGCTTGGGTATTTGATTTCAAGTTCTTCTTTTTTTGTAACATGCCTCAACACAATTTATTTGCCGCCTTGCGCGCTGCTTTCCCTAAAGATCTGGACGCTGTGGCGGTCGAAACCGACAACGGCTTGCACTACAGCTGGCGCGATCTGGACCGCGCCAGCGCCATGATGGCCAATTTGCTGCAGTCACTGGAGATCCCGCAAGGCAGTCGGGTCGCCGTGCAGGTCGAAAAATCGGTCGAAGCCATGGTGCTGTACCTGGCTACTTTGCGCGCTGGCATGGTGTTTTTGCCTTTGAATACGGCTTACCAAAGTGGTGAGATCGAATACTTTGTCGGCAACGCCGAGCCGGCGGTGGTGGTGTGCAGCAGCAAGAACTTTGGCTGGGTCAGCAAAATCGCCTTCAAAGCTGGCACCGCACATGTGTTCACCTTGGACGACGACCGCACCGGCTCCTTGCTGCAGCGCGCTGCTCACCACAGCGACCAACACACCACCGTGACGCAACAAGCCGATGATTTGGCGGCGATTTTGTACACCAGCGGCACCACCGGCCGCAGCAAAGGCGCGATGCTGACCCACGGCAATATGCGCAGCAACGCGGTGATGCTGAAAGACTATTGGGGTTGGCAAAAAGGCGATGTGCTGATCCACGCCTTGCCCATCTTCCATGTGCACGGCTTGTTTGTTGCCATTCATGGCGCTTTGATCAACGGCAGCAAAATGATATGGCTGTCCAAATTCGACCCGAAGCTGGTGATTGCCAAAATGCGCCAAGCCACGGTCTTCATGGGCGTGCCCACCTTGTATGTGCGCATGCTGGCCGAGCCCGCACTGACCCGCGAAGCAGCCCAGCACATGCGTTTGTTCATCGCCGGTTCTGCGCCCTTGCTGATTGAAACCTTCAGCGAATGGATTGAGCGCACCGGCCACACCATCTTGGAGCGTTACGGCATGAGCGAGACGGTGATGCTGACCTCCAACCCCTATGCCGCCGATGCCCGCTACGGCCAACAAGCCGAGCGCCGTGGGGGCACCGTGGGCTTTCCTTTGCCCGGTGTGAGCCTGCGCGTCTTGGACGATGCAGGGCAGGCCTTGCCGGTGGGTGAAATTGGCGGTATCCAAGTTCAAGGCCCGAATGTCTTCAAAGGTTACTGGCGCATGCCAGAGAAAACCAAAGAAGAATTCACGGCAGACGGTTTCTTCAAAACCGGCGATGTGGGCAAAGTGGACGCGCGCGGCTACGTGACCATTGTGGGCCGCAGCAAAGACCTGATCATCAGCGGTGGCTACAACGTCTACCCGGCGGAGATTGAAGGTTATATCAACGACATGCCGGGCGTGGCCGAAAGCGCTGTGGTCGGTGTGCCGCACCCTGATTTTGGGGAAGTGGGCGTGGCGGTGGTGATCGCCAAAGCGGGGGTGACTTTGAACGCCGACACCCTGATTGCCAATCTGAAGGCGCAGTTGGCCAACTTCAAAATCCCCAAGCGCTGCTTCATCGTGAACGAACTACCACGCAACACCATGAGCAAAGTGCAAAAGAACTTGCTGCGCGAGCAGTACAAGTCTTTGTTTATGGCTTGAACCCCTTGGCGACTCCCACGATCAAGGCCTGGGCCGCTCACGCGGTCCAGGCCTTGTCTTTACGCGCTTGCCACGGACATCAGCGCAGTACCAACACCGGCACGTGCGAGTGGGTCAGCACCTGTTGGGTTTCGCTGCCCAGCAGCAAGCGTTTGATGCCTTTGCGGCCATGTGAGGCCATGACGATCAGGTCGGCATTTTGTTTTTTGGCCGCAGCGATGATGGCGTCTGAGACCACGTCGGACTTGGCGGTGATGCCTTTGGCCACCACATTCTTGTTTGTCGCCGACTTGACCACCGCGTCCACAGCGGCCTGGGCAGTGTCGGTCCATTGCTTTTCCACCCGGCTCACGTCTTGAACCGACAAGGGGATGCTGCCTTCAAAATAAGATTGAGGGTAGCGCGGCACCACTTTGAGGGCGATCAGTTCGGCACCGCAGGCCGCAGCCAAGCCGATTGCGCTGGTCACTGCTTTTTTCGACAGGGTAGAACCATCGGTGGCCACCAAAATACGTTTGTACATCTCAATCTCCTCTTTGGGTTTAGACAGGCTTCAGAATACGCCTGTGTCGCTGGACTGATTTGACTTAAGTCAAGCTCTTGCGATCTGTTTTGTTTTATCGTTAAACCCTATGCCGTCTTCTATTGCTGCGCCCCTGTCTTTGCTGGACGACCCGCAAGAGTGGTCGGCTTTCAGCCAGTCTGTGGCCAGTCGGCCCCATGTCTGGCAGTCCAATGTGGTGTTCGAAGGCATGCACTGCGCGGCCTGCGCCATCCACATCGAAGACGCCTTGCGTGCGGTGCCTGGCATAGCCTCGGTGCAGGTCAGCGCCGCCAGCCACCGCGGCTTGATCGAATGGACCGATGCGCAAACCCGCCCCTCGCAATGGATGGCCGCAGCCGAAAAAGCAGGTTACCGCGTGGTGCCTGCCAACGACGGGGCGGCCCACACGCAGCGCCGCATGCAAGCGCGTCAACTGCTGTGGCGCTGGGGCGTGGCCGGGCTGTGCATGATGCAAGTCATGATGTACGCCACGCCGTCCTATTTGGCGCAGCCCGGTGACATCACACCCGAGATGGTTCAGCTGTTGCGCTGGGCCTCATGGGTGCTGTCTTTGCCGGTGATGCTGTTCTCGTGTGTGCCGTTTTTTGCCAATGCCTGGCGAGATCTCCAGCTGCGCCAAATTAGCATGGATTTGCCCGTGGCGTTGGGCATGGCCGTGACTTTTGCCGTGAGTTCTTTGGGCACCTTTGAGCCCTCGGGTCCTTTCGGCGGCGAGGTCTATTTCGACTCGCTGACCATGTTTGTGTTTTTCTTGTTGTCGGGCCGATGGTTGGAGCTGCGCTTGCGCAACCGCACCGCCGGCGCGCTGGAAGCCGTGATGAATCGCCTGCCTGACAGCGTGCGCAGGCAAACGGCCAACGGCGATTGGGAGCGCA
>CANGEE010000125.1 GCA_947452635.1 Comamonadaceae bacterium
CCGGGCTGCTCAGGGCAATGGTCGATTCAATCTGGGGCATGGGTGCTACTTTCGACAGGATTCAATTCAAATACCAAGCTGGCGGGCGGCCAGGTCTTTCATGATTTCTTCCGAGCCGCCGCCGATCATCATGACCTTGACCTCGCGGTAAATGCGCTCCGAACGGGTGCCGCGCATAAAGCCCATGCCACCCAAAATTTGCACCGCCTGATCGGCGCAAAACTGCATGGCCTGGGTCGACAAGATTTTGGCCATGCAAGCACGCGCCACCAATTGCGCCGGATCGCCCACCTGGTGCTCGACCTGCCATGCCAACTCGTAAGTCAGGCTGCGCGCCGCTTCGATGCGCATCGCCATGTCGACCAGCTTGTGCCGAATCACCTGGCGCTGCGACAAAGGCTGGCCAAAGGTGTGGCGCTCGCGCGCCCAGTCCAGCGCCTCTTGCAAACACACCTGGGCGAACATGCAGGCCTGCGCCGACATGCCCAGACGCTCGGCGTTGAAGTTGTTCATGAAGACTTTGAAGCCCTGGTTTTCCACGCCGAGCACATTGGCCACCGGCACGCGGACCTGGTCAAAGCGCAGGTGCGCGGTGTCTGAGGCCCACCAGCCCATTTTCTTCAACGCGGTGCGACTCAGGCCCGGCGTGTCGCCCTCGATCATCAAAGCCGAGACACCGCCTGCGCCCTTGTTGTTCGGGTCGGTGCGCACCGCCACGGTGAAATAGTCGGCCCGCATGCCGGAGGTGATGAACACCTTCTCGCCACTCACCACATAGTGGTCGCCATCGCGCACGGCGGTGGTTTTCAGCGAGGCCACGTCCGAGCCGCCGCCAGGCTCGGTCACCGCCAAGGCGGCGATTTTGTCGCCGCGCAAAACCGCCGGGATGACGCGTTGTTTCAGTGCCTCGCTGCCGTAGGCGTTGATCGGCGGCAGGCCGATGGTGTGGGACAGCAGCGAGGCCGAGACACCGCCGCTGCCCGAGCGCGCCATTTCTTCGGCGGTGATGATGTGGAAAAACAAATCGGCCGGGGTGCCGCCCAGCGCCTCGGGGTAGCCAATGCCCAGCACGCCCAGGCGGGCGATACGTGCGTACAAATCGCGCGGAAAGGATTCGGCCTCGTCCCATTCGTTCACAAACGGCGTGATCTCGCGCGCCACAAAGTCGCGCATCGCAGCGCGGTAGTCGGCATGTTCGGCAGAAAAATAATGCGGCAGGGCTTGGGTGTCCAGCATGGCAAAAACCTCTTGGGTGGTCGATGCCTTCAGCATACGCGGCCGATGCGGCAACGGTCTTGTGTGAAGTGGTTGCCGACCCCCAGGAAAACACCGAGAAACCCCTGCCGCGTGTCACCTAGGTGCAAAATTTCCAAGCGGCTCAGCCGCAAGATCACAGCCACTGCACGCAAGCCACACCCAGCGCGGGCTGCTAGTCTTTGGGCAGGAGTACACACACCATGAACACAGCCACAACCTCTCCCACTTCTCGCCACACCGTGCGCATTGGCGGCGCTTCGGGCTTTTGGGGCGACAGCATGCTGGGCGCGACCCAGCTGGTGCAGTCCGGCTTGATCGACTACCTGGTTTTTGATTACCTGGCCGAGACCACCATGGCCATCTTGGCGGCGGTGCGCAGCAAAAAACCCGAGATGGGCTACGCCACCGACTTTGTCGACATGGCCATGAAAGCGGTCTTGCCCGAAGTCATGCAGCGCGGCATCAAAGTGGTGGCCAATGCAGGCGGTATGAACCCGCAAGGCTGCGCCGACGCGCTGCAGGCCTTGGCCCACAGCATGGGCCTACACCCCAAGATCGCGGTGGTGTTGGGCGACGACCTCAGCGCCCTATTGCCTGCGTTGCGCGAGGCTGATACCCGCGACATGTACCAGGGCGAGCCCCTGCCCGCCAAAGTGCTGTCGGCCAACGCTTACTTGGGCGCGGTGCCTGTGGCCCGGGCCCTGGCCGAAGGCGCCGACATTGTGATCACTGGCCGCGGCGTGGACAGCGCGGTGACGCTAGGCCCCTTGATGCACGAATTCGGCTGGCAAGCCACTGATTACGACCGGCTCGCCGGCGGCAGTTTGGCCGGGCACATCATCGAGTGCGGCTGCCAGGCCACGGGCGGCTTGCACACCGACTGGCAAGACATCCCGGATTGGCCGAACATCGGCTACCCCATCATCGATTGTTTTGCCGATGGCAGTTTTGAGTTGCACAAGGCCCCGGGCACTGGCGGCAAGATTTTGCGCGCCGCCGTGGCCGAGCAGTTGCTTTATGAAATTGGCGATCCGGGGGCCTATGGGCTGCCCGATGTGGTTTGCGATTTCCGTTCGGTCAAGATCGCGCAACTCAGCGCCGAGCGGGTGCGCGTCAGCGGCTCAGTAGGCCGCGCGCCCAGCGCGCAGTACAAAGTCTCGGCCACGGCGATGGACGGCTTTCGCTGCACCGGCACGCTGCTCATCATCGGCATCGATGCCGCCGCCAAAGCGCGCCGCACCGGTGAAGCGATTGTGGCGCGCACCCGCAGCCAGCTGCAACAACTGGGCCTGCCCGACTACAGCCGCGCCACGGTGGAGTTGCTGGGCGCGGAAACCCTGTACGGCCCGCATGCGCGCGCCGGGGGTTCGCGCGAAGTGATGGTGCGCGTCATCGTCAATCACCCCCTGAAACAAGCGCTGGACCTGTTTGCCAAAGAAATCTCGCCGGCGGGCACCTCTTGGTCACCCGGCACCACCGGGCCGGGTGGCGGCAGACCCACGCCGTCGCCGCACATCAAGCCCTTTTCGTTTTTAGTCGACAAAGCCAGCGTGGCGGTGACGGTGCAGATGGGCGATCAGGTCTGGCCTGTTGCGGCGTCGGTCCCAGCGGACCCGAGCCAGGCGGCAGAGCTGCCCGAGCCTGCGGCTTGGGTGGAGACCGGTGAACCTGAAACCGAGGTGCCGCTGATTCGCCTGGCCTGGGCGCGCAGCGGCGACAAAGGCGATATCTCCAACATCGGGCTGGTGGCGCGACGTGCCGAGTGGTTGCCACTGCTCTGGGCGCGGGTCACGCCCGAGGTGGTCAAAGCCTATTTCGCGCACCTGGTGCACGGCCGCGTGGAGCGCTTCCATCTGCCGGGCATGGCCGCCATGAACCTGGTGATGCACGAGGCGCTGGACGGCGGCGGCCCGGCCTCCACCCGCAACGACCCATTAGGCAAAGGCATGGGCCAGATGCTGCTGGACATGCCGGTAAGGGTGCCGGTGTCGATCGCGCAGCAACTCGAGTGGATGTCTGTTTCAAGCCAACAAGACCGTCGCCGCTAGCTGCGAACCAATGATGCGCAGCTTGCGCGAGCCGGCAAAAATGTCACGCGGCTTCAAGCCGAAGGTTTGGCGAATCGAATGGCTGAAGTGGGTGGAGTCGGGGTAGCCGATGTCCAGCGCCACATGCACCAGGTGGTGTTCACGGTTGACGTGGTGCAGCAGGCTGCGCGCACGCTTCCAGGTTCGGACACTGCGAAACGGTGCGCCCACTTCTTGTTTGAACACATGCAAAAAGCGCGAAAACGACAGCTGCGCCTGCGCCGCGCAAGCCTGCGCCGTGACGGGGGTGCCAGGCAGCTCTTGGAGGCGCGACAAGGCCCGCGCAATGCGGGGGTCGAGCACACGGGGCGTCAAGGCGTGGCCCCAAAACAGCGCATCGAAATCTGAGGGCTGCAAGTCCACTGAACGGCCCTGGGCCACCAGGTCGGCATGGCAGCGGCGCACACGCGCCGCCCATTCGGGCGCTTGCACCGCACCGCAATGTTGCAGCAGCGCAGGCAGGGCCGCACAGTCCACGGTTTCGGGTTCGATCAACAGGTTTAAAACGTGGCGCGCATCGGTGGCAATTTCGTAGGGCACATAGGGCGGCACCACGGCGACCTCGGTGCTGTGCCATTCGCCCCCTGCGATGCGGATGCGCAGCGGCGCGTCCAGCGCCACATACACCGCCAAGGCGCCTTGGGTGCGCGGGCTCGGTGCACCCAACAAACCGGCGTAAAACACCCGGCTGGGCGTGATCCACATCAGCCGCTCGGCGCTGCTGCCCAGACGTGGCGCAGCGGACGGGGTCAGGCTCATCGTGCGCAAACCGCTTCAGCGGTGTTTGGGCAAGGTGTGCATGTGCTTGCTGATGATGCCCAGCATGACTTCATCAGCGCCGCCGCCGATCGAGGCCAAGCGGCCATCGCGGTACAGGCGCGAGACCGGGTTGTCCCAGGTAAAGCCCATGCCGCCCCAGTACTGCAAGCAGCTGTCGGGCACGGTGCGCAGCAAACGGCCGGATTTGAGCTTGGCCATGGAGGCCCATTCGGTCACGTCTTTGCCGGCCAGGTAGTACTCGGTCGCCATGTACGTCAGGGCGCGCAGGCTTTCCACTTCGGTTTGGAGTTCGGCCATTTTGAAGTGCACGGTTTGATTGTCCAAAATCGATTTGCCAAAGGCCATGCGCTCGCCGGTGTAGGCGATGGTTTGCGCGATGCAGTTGGTGAGCGACTGGATGGCGTTGGCCGCCGCCCACAGGCGTTCTTCTTGGAACTGCTGCATTTGGTAGGTGAAGCCCAGGCCTTCTTCGCCAATGCGGTTGCGCTGCGGCACGCGCACATCGTCAAAGTGGATCAAGCCGGTGTCACTCGACATCATGCCGATCTTGCGGATTTTTTTGGCCACGCTGATGCCTGGCGTGTTCATCGGCACGACGATCAGGCTTTTGTTTTTGTGCGCCGGACCTTCCGAGGTGTTGGCCAGCAAACACATCCAGTCGGCTTGCAAGCTGTTGGTGATCCACATCTTGCCGCCGTTGATGATGTAGTCGTCACCGTCTTTGCGCGCCGTGGTTTTGATCGCCGCCACATCCGAGCCCGCACCCGGTTCAGACACGCCAATGCAAGCCACCATGTCGCCCGCAATCGCCGGGGCCAAGAATTCTTGCCGCAGCGCATCCGAGCCAAAACGCGCCAGCGCCGGTGTGGCCATGTCGGTTTGCACGCCAATGGCCATGGGCAGGCCGCCGCACCGAATATGCCCCAATGCTTCAGCCATCACCACCGCATAAGAGTAGTCCAGGCCTGCGCCGCCAAAGGCTTCGGGCTTGGTCAGGCCCAAGTAGCCCAGGCTGCCGAGTTTCTTAAAGACCTCATGCGCCGGGAAAATTTCGGCCGCTTCCCATTCGTCCACATGCGGGTTGATCTCGTCGTCAATGAAGCGCTTGAGGTTGCGCTTGAGCTCTTCGTGTTCGTGGGTCAGTTGCATGCGTGTCTCCGGGGGTGTCTGAGGGGATCTCTGAGGGACCGTGAAAGGCCAGCGAATCTGCCAACCCGCTGTCAACCAAGCACTTGCTTTGTTGAGTGTGCCCACCCATAATGGCTTTGTCAATTGCATGGCCAGCAGCCCTGTGACGCAGGGTTTTGCCAGCACAAATTCAGGAGATGTGAAATGACTTCAGCGTTCATCTTTGATGCGGTGCGCACGCCCCGTGGCAAAGGCAAAAAAGACGGCAGCTTGCACGAAGTCAAGCCAGTGGATTTGCTCGGCGGCTTGCTGGAAAAACTGCGCCAGCGCCATGACTTTGATTCGGCCCAGGTGGACGACGTGGTCATGGGCTGTGTCTCGCCGATTGGCGATCAAGGCGCGGTGCTGCCCAAAACGGCTTTGCTCAAGGCGGGCTGGGACTTTCGGGTCTCGGGCGTGCAAATCAACCGCTTTTGCGCCTCCGGCCTGGAGGCGGTGAACCTGGGCGCGCAAAAAGTGGCCAGCGGCTGGGAAGACCTGGTGATTGCGGGCGGCGTGGAAAGCATGTCGCGCGTGCCCATGGGCTCGGACGGCGGCGCTTGGGCGCAAGACCCGGCCACCAATTGCGACACCGGCTTCACCCCGCAAGGCATTGGCGCAGACTTGATCGCCACCCTGGGCGGCTTCACGCGTGACGATGTGGACCGCTATGCGCTCGAATCCCAGCGCCGCGCCACGGCCGCGCGCGCCGACGGGCGCTTCCAACAATCCGTGATGGCCGTCACCGACGACATCGGTTTGCCGGTCTTGGAAGAAGACGAATTCATCAAGCCCAAAACCACCCTGGAAGGCCTGGGCGCACTCAAGGCCTCGTTCACCGAACTGGGCGCGATGGGCTTTGACGCCGTGGCCCTGGCGCGCTACCCGCAGGTCGAGCGCATCCACCATGTGCACACGGCGGGCAACTCCTCGGGCATCGTCGACGGCGCGGCCGCCGTCCTGATTGGCACCGAGGCCAAAGGGCGCGAGCTGGGCTTGACCCCGCGCGGGCGCATCGTGGCCACCGCGCTGTCGGGTGCAGACCCAACCATCATGCTGACCGGACCCATGCCCGCAGCGCGCAAAGCCTTGGCCAAAGCCGGTTTGACGATCGACGACATCGACCTGTTTGAGGTCAACGAAGCCTTTGCGATTGTGCCCATGCGCTTCATGGCCGAGATGCATGTGCCGCACGAAAAAGTCAACGTCAACGGCGGCTCGATCGCCATGGGCCACCCGCTGGGCGCGACCGGCGCGATGCTGATCGGCACCTTGCTGGACGAGCTGGAACGCCGGAAACTCAAGCGCGGCCTGGTCACGCTGTGCGTGGGCGGCGGCATGGGCATTGCCACCATCATCGAACGGGTTTGAACATGGAAACGATTCGCTATTCTTTGGACCAAGGCATTGCCACGGTCACTTTCGACGAGCCCGGCTCGCCCGTCAACACCATGAAGCCGCAGTGGCAGCTCGACATGATCGCGCTGGCCGACCAGCTCAGCGCCGACGCACCGCAACTGCGCGGCGTGCTGCTGACCTCGGCCAAAACCACTTTTTTTGCCGGTGCTGAACTCAAAGGCGTGCTCAAGCTGACCGCAGCCGACGCGGCCAGCGGTTTTGCGGGCATTGAAAAAATGAAACAGGCGTTTCGCCGCATCGAATGCATGGGCAAACCGGTGGTCAGCCTGATCAACGGTGCCGCCCTGGGCGGCGGCTGGGAAGTGGCCTTGATCGGCCACGCCCGCTTTTGCCTGGACAACCCGAAGATTCCTCTGGGCCTGCCTGAAGTTTCCTTGGGCTTGTTGCCCGGTGCCACCGGCGTGACCAAAATGACGCGCTTGCTCGGCCTGATGGGCGCGCAGCCTTACTTGATGGAAGGCAAACTGCTGAGCCCACAAAAGGCACTCGAGCTGGGCCTGGTGCAAGGTCTGGCCAAAGACGCGCAAGCACTGCGGGCCATGGGCTTGGCCTTCATTGAGGCGAATCCGCAAGCGGTGCAGCCCTGGGACCGCAAAGACTACAAAATGCCCGGCGGCACGCCCGGCACGCCCAAAATTGCACAAGGCTTGTCGGTCATGCCGGCCATGATGTTCAACAAAACCCATGGTCTGTACCCCGCCGCCCAAGCGATTTTGGAATGCATGGTCGAAGGCGCGCAGGTGGACTACGACACCGCCACCCGCATCGAAAGCCGCAAGCTGGCCAAGTTGATGGTCGGGCAAAACGCCAAGAACATGATCACTGCGTTCTTCTTCAACACCAACGCCATCAAGGCGGGCAAATCACGCCCAGCGGGCATTGCCCCTTGGAGGCCGAGCAAGATCGGCGTGCTGGGCGCGGGCATGATGGGCGCGGGCATTGCTTACGCCAACGCGGCGCGCGGCATCAGCACCGTGCTGCGCGACGTGACGCTAGAGAAAGCCCAAGCCGGGCGCGACTACAGCCGCAAACTGACCGACAAACAAGTCAGCCAAGGCCGCATGGACGCGGCCAA
>CANGEE010000126.1 GCA_947452635.1 Comamonadaceae bacterium
AGAGCAGCAAAAGCTGGAAGACACCAAAACCGATGTGGGCTGGGGTCACCAGATCCGCAGCTATGTGCTGGACAACAGCCGCATCAAAGACCTGCGCACCAACGTTGAAATTTCAGCCACCCAAAAAGTACTGGACGGCGATTTGGATGCATTCATCGAAGCTTCACTGAAACAAGGCGTCTGATCATGCGTGAAGGACAAGCCACGGCGATTCGCCGCGAAGACTACACCGCTCCGGCGTTCTGGATCGACACGGTCGACTTGACCTTGGATCTGGACCCGGCCAAAACCCGGGTGCTGAACAAAATGCGCCTGCGCCGCAACACCGAGCAGCCTGAGCAAGCGCTGCGGCTGGACGGCGACGAGCTGAACCTGGCGCGCGTCATGGTCAACGGTGCAGGCACCTCTTTCAAAATGGACGGCGGACAACTGGTGCTGGAAAACCTGCCTACCGGCCCTGAGCCGTTTGAGCTGGAAATCTTCACCACCTGCAACCCGATCAAAAACACCAAGCTGATGGGCTTGTACGTCAGCAACGACTCGTTTTTCACCCAATGCGAAGCCGAAGGCTTTCGCCGCATCACCTACTTCTTGGACCGCCCGGATGTGATGGCCAACTACACCGTGACGCTGCGCGCCGACAAGCGCAAGTACCCGGTGCTGCTGAGCAACGGCAATTTGGTGGCGCAAGGCGATCTGGAAGAAGGTCGTCACTTTGCCAAGTGGGTCGATCCGCACAAAAAACCCTGCTACCTGTTCGCCTTGGTGGCCGGTCAATTGGTGGCGCGCGAGCAGCGCATCTTGAGCCGCACCGGCACCGAACATTTGCTGCAGGTGTTTGTGCGCCCCGGCGACTTGGACAAAACCGAACACGCGATGAACTCCCTGATGGCCAGCGTGGCCTGGGACGAAACCCGCTTTGGCTTGCCATTGGATTTGGAGCGCTTCATGATCGTCGCCACCAGCGACTTCAACATGGGCGCGATGGAAAACAAGGGCCTGAATATCTTCAACACCAAGCTGGTGCTGGCCAATCCGGCCACCGCCACCGATGTGGACTTTGGCAACATCGAGTCGGTGGTGGGCCATGAGTATTTCCACAACTGGACCGGTAACCGCGTCACCTGCCGCGATTGGTTCCAGCTCTCGCTCAAAGAGGGTCTGACGGTCTTTCGCGACCAAGAGTTCAGCCAAGACATGGCCGGCAACCCGAGTGCGCGCGCCGTCAAGCGCATCGAAGATGTGCGCCTGTTGCGCACCGTGCAGTTTGCTGAGGATGCAGGCCCCATGGCCCACCCGGTGCGGCCTGACAGCTATGTGGAGATCAACAACTTTTACTCGGTGACGATCTACGAAAAAGGCTCCGAAGTCGTGCGCATGATGCAAACCCTGGCGGGCTCGCCGGGCGTCTCAGGGCGCGACGGTTTTGCCCATGGCATGAAGCTGTACTTTGCGCGGCACGACGGCCAAGCCGTGACCTGTGACGACTTTGCCCAAGCCATTGCCGATGCCAATCCGCAGTCGGAATTGGCGCGGGTGTTGCCACAGTTCAAGCACTGGTACGCACAAGCGGGTACGCCGCGCCTGCTGGCGCACGGTGAGTACAACGCCGAGGCGCAAACCTACACACTGACACTGGCACAAAGCTGTGCAGGTACACCCGGCCAAGCAAGCAAAGCGCCGTTTGTGATTCCGGTCAACATGGGTTTGCTCGACCGCCAAGGCCAAGGCCTGCCCTTGCAGTTGCAAGGTGAATCGCAAAGCGTGGGCCTCAATCGCACGCTGGTGCTGACACAAGCCAGTGAGACCTTTGTCTTCATCCATGTTGCCAGCAGCCCTGTCCCCTCATTGCTGCGCGACTTCAGCGCCCCAGTGCTGCTGGAGGCGCACCTGAGCGATGCCGATCAATTGCTGCTGCTGGCCCACGACAGCGACGCCTTCAACCGCTGGGAAGCGGGTCAACGTTTGGCGCTGAACCGCGCTTTGGCCTTCATCCGCGCAGGTGCCGACATTGCGCAGACCCCGGTGCTGGACGATGCTTTCATTCAAGCCATGCGCGAAGTCCTGCGTCACCCTGAACTGGATGCGGCCTTCAAAGAGTTGGCGTTGACATTGCCATCCGAAAGCTACATCGCCGAGCAGCTGGAGGTGGTCGACCCGCAGCAGATTCACGCTGTGCGCGAAGCCATGCGCCTGCAACTGGCTATCGCCTTGCAAGCGGACTGGCAATGGGCTTATACCCAGCACCGTGTGCTGGGGGCCTACAGCCCAGACGCCTTGTCGGTGGGGCGTCGCGCTTTGAGTGGCATGGCTTTGACCCTGTTGTGCATTGCGGCGCGCCATGAGCAAGACGACGTGTGGCCCGGCAAAGCCTACCAAGCCTTCAAAGACGCGCACAACATGACCGACCGTTTCAACGCCTTGAGCGCCTTGGTGGTCAGTGGCCACGACTTGGCCAAAGTGGCTCTGGCCCAGTTCCATGCCATGTTCAAAGACGAGGCCTTGGTGATCGACAAATGGTTTGCCTTGCAAGCCGCAGCCCCAGACCATGGCGGCCAAGTCCTGCCCGCAGTGCGTGCACTGATGCAACACCCCGACTTCACGCTGCGCAACCCGAACCGGGCGCGCAGCCTGATATTCAATTACTGCAGCGCCAACCCCGGTGGCTTTCACCGCAGCGATGCGGCCGGCTATGTGTTTTGGAGCGAGCGCGTGATCGAGCTCGACGCCATCAACCCGCAAGTGGCTGCGCGACTGGCGCGCGCCATGGACCGCTGGCGCAAGTTGGCCGCGGCTTACCGTGAAGCGGCGCAACTGGCGATACAGCGTGTGGCCGCCAAAGCCGATTTGTCCAACGATGTGCGCGAAGTCGTCTCGCGCGCCTTGGCGGACTGAACCTGTCGAGAAAAGAGACACCCCATGACCCAACCCATCTCCCTGTCGCGCTATTTGGTGGAAGAACAACGCGAACGCGGCAAAATTCCTGCGCAACTGCGCTTGCTGCTCGAAGTGGTGGCGCGCGCCTGCAAGGGCATCAGCCACGCTGTCAACAAAGGCGCCTTGGGCGATGTCATGGGCAGCGCCGGCAGCGAAAACGTGCAAGGTGAAGTGCAGAAAAAGCTCGACATCATTGCCAACGAGGTGCTGATCGAGGCCAACGAGTGGGGCGGCCATTTGGCGGCCATGGCCTCTGAAGAAATGGACAGCATTTACGTGGTGCCCAACCGCTATCCACAAGGCGAATACCTGTTGCTGTTTGACCCTTTGGATGGTTCCAGCAACATCGATGTGAATGTGAGCATCGGCACCATCTTCAGTGTGTTGCAAAAACCCGAAGGCAGCGCAGGTGTGAGCGAGCAAGACTTCTTGCAAGCCGGCGCACGCCAAGTGGCTGCCGGTTACTGCGTGTATGGCCCGCAAACCATGTTGGTGCTCACCGTGGGGGACGGTGTGGTGATGTTCACCTTGGACCGCGAGCAAGGCTCTTTTGTACTGACGCAAGAGCATGTGAAAGTGCCCGAAGACACGCAAGAATTCGCCATCAACATGAGCAATATGCGCCACTGGGCAGCCCCGGTGAAACGCTATGTGGACGAATGCCTGCAAGGCCAAGACGGCGTGCGCGGCAAAAACTTCAACATGCGCTGGATCGCCAGCATGGTGGCCGATGTGCACCGCATTTTGATGCGCGGCGGCGTGTTCTTATACCCTTGGGACCAGCGCGAACCGAACAAACCCGGCAAACTGCGCCTGATGTACGAAGCCAACCCCATGAGCTGGCTGATCGAACAAGCCGGCGGCGCAGCCACCAACGGTCGGCAGCGGATTTTGGACCTGCAACCGACCCAGTTGCATGAGCGGGTCAGCGTGATATTGGGCTCTAAAAACGAAGTAGAACGCGTGACGGCCTACCACGCCAACGTCTAATTTTGACACGCCGATGTAGCTCAGTTGGTAGAGCAACGCACTCGTAACGCGTAGGTCACCAGTTCGATTCCGGTCATCGGCACCATGTGAAAGAGGATCGCAAGCCAAGCTTGCGATCCTCTTTTTTTTTGGGGCAGCGCCTGATCAACCTCAGCCCACAATCCCTCTGTCTTTGAGCGTCTGGATTTGCGCCTCGCTCAAGCCCACTTCGCGCAGCACGGCGTCGCTGTCTTGACCAAGCGTAGGCGCGTTGCGCCGATGGTTGCCGGGCGTGCGCGAGAGTTTGGGCACGATGCCGGGCACGGTCAAGTCGCTGCCGTCTGGCATGCGCACCGACTGCAGCATGCCGCGCGCTTGGTAGTGCGGGTCGGCGGCAATGTCGGCCACGGTGTAAATGCGCCCGGCGGGCACAGCGGCCTTGTCCAGCGCCGCGAGCACCTCGCTCACGCTGCGCTGGGCCGTCCAGGCGCCGATGGCGGCGTCGATCTCGGCCACCCGCTGCACGCGCCCGGCGTTGTCCGCCAGCGCCGGGTCGTGGCCCAAGTCCATACGGCCCATGGTGCTCATCAAGCGTTTGAAAATACTGTCACCATTGCCGGCGATCAAGGCGTAGCCGCCGTCGGCGCAGCGGTAGGCGTTGCTGGGGGCAATGCCAGGCAAAGCACTGCCTGCAGCCTCGCGCACCGCGCCAAAAGCGCTGTACTCGGGCAGCAAACTTTCCATGCAATTGAAAACGGCCTCGTACAACGCCACATCGATCACCTGGCCCAGGCCGCTGCGTTGGCGCTCATGCAAGGCCATCAAGATGCCCATCACGCCATGCAGCGAAGCCAAGGTATCGCCAATGCTCACGCCCACGCGCACCGGCACGCGGCCCGGCTCGGCCGTCAGGTGACGCAAGCCGCTCATGGCTTCGGCCACCACGCCAAAGCCGGGTTTGTCGCGGTCCGGGCCGGTTTGGCCATAGCCGCTGATGCGCAGCAGGATCAGGCGCGGGTTGATGGCTTGCAAGGCCTCAGGACCCAGGCACCAGCCTTCCATGGCACCGGGCCTGAAGTTTTCGATCAGCACATCAGCGTCTTGCACCAGCTGGCGCACGATGTCTTGCGCGGCCGCCTCTTTCAAGTCCAGCGCCAACGAGCGTTTGTTGCGCGACTGCACTTGCCACCAAACCGAGGTGCCGTCTTTCAGCAACCGCCATTGACGCAACGGGTCACCGGTCACGGGCGGCTCGATCTTGATGACATCGGCGCCAAAATCGCCCAGAGTTTTGGCCGCAAACGGGCCTGCGATCAGCTGGCCCAGCTCCACCACTTTCAAACCCGCCAGGGGACCGGTGGACGTTGCAAATTCAGTCACAGGCTTGGACACAGACATGGGGGTGGGTGGGATTCAGCAAAACATAAAGGCCAGAATGGCCGCGTCGTCCGCCCAGTTCAGCAAGGCATAGGCCGAAAACCGGTACAGGCTGTAGGTGAGTTGCTCCAGCGTGCTCGGCCAGGCCAAGGGCGCGCTCATGGCGCTGCCACCGCACAACGGGCCAGCACAGGGGCCATGTCCAGACCCGGCGGTGTGGAACGGTACAAAGACCAACCCACGCCGTGCTGGACCAGCGTCCAGCCTTGCAGATCCGAGGCCGACCCGTGCTGGCGGGGTGCCACCAACCAATGGCCCGGCAACTGACTGGCCGCTGGCAAGAACTCCGGGGTTTTGAGCACTTGGCCTGCTGCCGCATCAAAGTCCGCGCCTTCAAACAACTCGCGCCGCCAGTTGTCACCGGTGGTTTTGCGCAAGGTGGGCCAGTCTTGGACCACCACCATGGGTTTGTCCGCACGGATCAAAAACGGCAAGTCATAAGGGTAGCCGCCGACCAGCACAATCGTATCGCCCGGCTGCTTCAAGCAGGACAGGGTGGGCGCAATGTCGGTGGTGTAGCGGTCGCGAGTGACGCTCTCGACCATGAAGTTGGTGACCACCGCAATGGTCAAGGCCAGGCCGACCAAGCCCGCCCAGAGTTTGGGCGCATGTCGCCAGTGCCCTAGCGCCCGCTCCCAGCCCCAAGCGGCCAGCAAGGCAAGCGGCGGCATGACGGGCAAGATGTAACCCACCAATTTGGAGCGCGGGATGGAAAAGAACACCACGATCGCCAAGACCCACACCCAAGCCAAGCTGAACACGCGTCGGTCTACCGCCGGATTGACCTGCGATGCACGCCCCACTTGCGCCAGCACCAGAAACAGCCAAGGAAAAAACAGCAACAACAAGGCCACGCCATAAAACCACCAGCCCTGGGCGTTGTTGAAGGTGGTGCCGGTGTAGCGGCCAAACTGCTGGGCGCCAAACAAATAGTTCAACAAGCCGGGAAACTGGTGCTGCGCCAGCACAAACCAGGGCACGGCCAAGAACGCAAAAATCAGCAAACCACTGAACCATGGAAAGCGCATCATTTTTTTAGCCTGCCCGCTCCAGATCAGCCACACGAAAATCACCAGCCCAGGTAAAGCCAAACCGATCAAGCCTTTAGACAGCACCCCCAAAGCGCAAGCCACAAAGCCCCAACGCGCCAGACCGGCGTGCGGCCGATCACCGTGCAAGAACGACAGGGCAAACAACCAAATCGCCAGACCGACCCAGGTGGCCACCAACATATCGTGGTTGACATACTGGCCGCCGGCCAAAAACGTCAGGCTGGTGCCCAGCATGACCATGGCACGACGGGCAATGCCCTCACCCGCCAAATACCGTGCACACAGATACAGGGCAACCATCATCAAGCCGGCATTGAGCGCCGGCACCAGGCGGGCTGCCCACACATGCTGGCCCAAAATCGCCATGCTGCTCGCTTGCAACCAGTGCAGCAAGGGCGGTTTATGGAAAAAAGGAATGCCGTTCAAACGCGGTGCCAGCCAGTCGCCGGACTGCAGCATCCAGCGGCCCACCTCGGCGTAGCGCCCTTCATCGGGCACCGCCAAGGGGCGCACCAGCGCCAACAGCAACAGCACTGCCCACAAGGCCGCCAAAATCAGCCACGAGGTACGGGATGAAGGAGATGAAGAGGTGTCGTTATGCACAGTGCACTAGTTTAAACGCAGGGCTCAGCCTCGGGCGCCAGTTGTGGCGGCAGGCCTTGTGGCTCAAGCCACTTGCAACTGCGCTGGACCGGTGTGCAGTTGGCCGAACACCGCCGCTTGGCCAAAGCCTTGCGCATGCAAGATCGCCATCACCGCGTCCACCGCGCTGGGCGCGCAGGTGATCAACAGGCCGCCGCTGGTTTGCGGGTCGGTCAACAGGTTGCGTTGCCAGTCGGTAAAGCCTGCGGGCAGCACAACTTCATGGCCATAGCCGCTCCAATTGCGCGGTGAGGCGCCGGTGGCGCTGCCGCTTTGCGCGATCTGCAAAGCCTCTTGAATCAAGGGCAGCCGGTCGAAATCGACTGTGGCGGTCAAACCCGAGCCACGGCAAATTTCGAGCAAATGCCCGGCCAAGCCAAAGCCGGTGACGTCGGTGATGGCGTGGACCTCGGCCATTTTGGACAAGGCCATACCGGGGGTGTTGAGCTGGGTCGTGCAGCGCACCATCTCGGCGTAGCCTTGGGCCGACAGGGTGCCCTTCTTGAGGGCCGCTGACAGCATGCCAACGCCGATGGGTTTGCTCAAAATCAGCACATCGCCTGCCTGCGCCGAACTGTTGCGTTTGATCTGGGCCGGGTGCACCA
>CANGEE010000127.1 GCA_947452635.1 Comamonadaceae bacterium
AAATTCGGGCTTGATCACCAAAAGCACCCAATGACACAAGCGCTTATTGGCGTCGTCATGGGTTCCAGCTCCGACTGGGACACCATGCAGCACGCAGTCCAGATTCTCCAACACTTTGGCATCCCTCACGAAGCCCAGGTCGTTTCGGCGCACCGCATGCCCGACGACATGTTCGCCTACGCCGTGGCCGCGCAGGGCCGGGGCCTGCAAGCCATCATCGCGGGCGCGGGCGGTGCGGCGCATTTGCCCGGCATGCTCGCGGCCAAAACCGTGGTGCCGGTGCTGGGTGTGCCGGTGGCCAGTCGGCACCTGCAAGGGGTGGACTCTTTGCACAGCATTGTGCAAATGCCCAAGGGCATCCCGGTCGCCACTTTTGCGATTGGCGCGGCCGGTGCGGCCAATGCGGCTTTGTTCGCGGTGGCCTTGCTGGCCAACCACGACGCGGCGCTGCGCGAACAGTTGCACGCCTTCCGGACTGAGCAAACCGCAGCGGCCCGGGCCATGACCTTGCCGCCCTTGGGCACGGCATGAACCCGGCGTTGCTGCCCGGTGCGGTGGTCAATGGCCAGCAGATGACTCTGGGCGTGATGGGCGGCGGCCAGTTGGGCCGCATGTTTGTGCATGCCGCGCAGGCCATGGGCTACGCCACCGCCGTGCTCGACCCGGACCCGGCCAGCCCGGCGGGCCTGGTCAGCCACCACCACATAGCTACCGCTTACGAAGACCCGCAAGGGCTGGCGCAGCTGGCCGCTTGCAGCGCCGCCATCACCACCGAATTTGAAAATGTGCCCGCCCCCGCCCTGGCGGCCCTGGCGGCCACGCGAGCAGTCGCCCCCGGCGCGGCCGCAGTGGCGATTGCCCAAGACCGGGCGCAAGAAAAAGCCCACTTTGACCGCTGCGGCGTGCCCTGCGCGCCCTATGCGCTGATCGAAACAGCCGTGCAATTGGCGGCAGTGCCAAACGATTTGCTGCCCGGTATTTTGAAAACCGCCCGCATGGGCTATGACGGCAAAGGCCAGGTGCGGGTGGCGAGCCGCCAAGCCTTGCAAGACGCTTGGGCCGCTTTGGGCCAAGTGCCCTGCGTGCTGGAAAAAATGCTGCCCCTGGTCAGTGAATGCTCGGTCATCGTGGCACGCGGTGCGGATGGCGTGATGGTGAACTTCCCAGTGCAGCACAACCTGCACCGAGACGGCATCTTGGCCGTGACCCAGGTGATGGACGGCCTGGTTGCGCCCGCGCTGGCCGAACAACTGGTGGCCGCCGCTCGCGCCATTGCCCAAGGCGTGAACTATGTGGGTGTGCTGTGCGTGGAGTTTTTTTTGCTGCAAGGCGACCGCTGGGTGGTCAACGAAATGGCACCACGCCCGCACAACAGCGGGCACTACACGATGGACGCCTGCGACCAGTCGCAGTTTGACCTGCAGGTGCGCACCCTGGCCAGCTTGCCGCTGGTGGCACCGCGCCAACACAGCCCGGCCATCATGCTGAACTTGCTGGGCGATTTGTGGTTGGGTGCCGACGGTGTTGAGAAGTCACCGCCCTGGGCGCAGGTACTGGCGCTGCCCGGCGTGCACTTGCATTTGTACGGCAAACTGGCCGCGCGCAAGGGTCGCAAGATGGGCCATTTGAACCTGATCGCCGCCACCGCCGATGAGGTGCGTGCCAACGCTTTGCGTGCGGCGACCATCTTGGGCATTGAGACGTTTTGATGATTCTGGACGGCACCCTGCCCCAGTCCATCGCGCAGGCCGCTTACGCCCTGCAGCGCGGCGACTTGGTCGGCCTGCCCACCGAAACGGTTTACGGCTTGGCCGCCGACGCGGGCAACGAAGCCGCTGTGGCCCAGATCTTTGCCACCAAAGGCCGACCGCCCAACCACCCCTTGATCGTGCATGTGGCCAGCGCCGAAGACGTCCCAGCCTTTGCCGGGCAAGTGCCTGCATTTGCGCAGCACTTGATGGCCGCCTTTTGGCCCGGCCCGTTGACCTTGATCTTGCCGCGCCGCCCGTGCGTAGGCGCTGCTGCTGCCGGTGGCCAAGACTCGATTGGCCTGCGCTGCCCCGCCCACCCGGTGGCGCTGGCGCTGTTGCAAGCCTGTGCTGCGCATGGCATCCAGGGCTTGGCGGCACCGAGCGCCAATCTGTTTGGCCGCGTCAGCCCCACCACCGCAGCCCATGTGCAGGCGGAGTTGGGCCGCGATTTACTGGTGCTGGACGGCGGTGCTTGCACGGTCGGTATCGAGTCCACCATCATCGACTGCACGCGGGGTGCGCCGGTGCTCTTGCGCCCCGGTCAGATCAGCCGGGCGCAAATTCAAGTGGCTTGCGGCTTGGCGGTGCTGGACAAAGATGCGATGCACACGATGCAAGCGCCCGCGCCTCGCGCTTCAGGCACGCTCGAATCGCATTACGCGCCGCGCGCCAAAGTGCGGCTGCTGTCGGCGCAAGACATCTTAGACAAACTGCAGGCCCTGGGGCCGCATGCGAATAATTTGGGTGTGTGGTCGGTTCAACGTCCTGACGATGGCCTGGGCGCAGGCGTGCTGTGGCGCGCGCAACCCACCACGGCCGAGCAAGCTGCACACGATTTGTTTACCGTGCTGCGCGATTTGGACGCCCGCGGCGTGCTGCAAATCTGGGTGCAACAACCGCCCGACACCCCCGCGTGGGAAGGTGTGCGGGACCGCTTGCAGCGCGCTGCGGCTTGATTAGAACTTCATGCCCACACCCAGGCTGACCATGGAAGGGTCCAGTGTGGTGTGAATGCTCTGGCCGGTTGACAAGGTGGTCGTCGTTTTCAGCATGGTCTTGGCATAAGAAAGATCGACAAACCATTTGTCGTCAAGTTTGTAACTCATACCCAAACCTGTACTGACGGTAAATTGAGAGTCGATTTTCAAACCCGTGCCTGTGGAGGGGTTGATGGGGTTCAAGCCATTAAGGGCTGCGCTTCCTGCAGCGTCTTTAAACATCACATAGTTCATGCCAAACATGGCGTAGGGGCGAAAGCGGGCTTGTGCTTCGCCAAAACGGTATTGGAAGAACAGGGATGCAGGCAGCGCCGTGACGGTTCCAATCTGCCCCACGCCTTGAATGGCACCATTGCCATAAAGTTTGTGTTTAAAGCCGGTGCCTAAGGGCACGGCCAAAGCAAAGTGGTCGTCAATGATGTAAGTGATTTGTAGGGTGGGCTTGGTGTCCCCCGATACATCCACGGTGGTGTTGGGCGGTGCGGGCGCAGACAAGGTACCACTGCTCACATGCGGCGTGATTTGGGTCACCCCGCCTTGAATCAACCAGGAGCCCGCTGCTTGTGCCAGAGCCAAGGAAGGAAGAATGGCCAAAGCCAAAGTTGCAAAAGCAAATTTTTTCATGATCTAAATCCTTTCAAGTACCGTTCAGAGCCAGCCAGCACGGGCCAGTGCGCGCGAAACCGAAGAGGCAAGGAGACTGTGCGCCATCGGGGTAGGGTGGAAGCCGTCTGAGAAGGCATAGGTTTTCCACCAGCCTGTCGTTTTGCCCACTGTAGTGTCCAGCGCTGTCGAGGTGCAAGTAGGAAAGTCGTATTTGGGAAGGCCGGTGACCAGATCAACACCAGTGGCTGGGCATGCAGTTGAAGTTGCATTCGACAGCCCGTAACTGGCAGGGTTGGTCACTTCATCATTGATGTCGTAGTAAAAGTCCACCAAAGCGACTCGGCTGTCATTTGCAATATTGGATTTCAACTGAGTGTTGAATGCGCTGATCCATTGCCGAATCGCGGCTTGCAATGCAGGGCCCGATGTGCCCAGGCTGCCTAGCACCATTTGAAATCGGGGTGTGACCGTGATGTCAGGCATGTTCAAAATAGCGACTTTGGTGGCACCTTTGTCTAAGACACTGGTTTTGATGGAGGCATAAAAGGTATTGGCCAATGTCTGCATGTAAGCACCAGCAGCGACCCCTGGACCATTGACGGCACCGTTGGAATTCATGATCTCCGTGAGAACGGATGGGGAAAGTTGCTGAAGGAGAAAGGTTTGGTACGCAGCTGCGGCGCCAGTGGCGCCTTGCGCTGCGTTCAAGTATTTGCCGACCAAGTCAGCGGCATCATTTCCGCCTCCTACAATCAGCACAAGCTCAGTTGCTGAGTAAGCGTTGATTTTTGCGAATTGGTTTGTGATGTTGCGGGGATTGGCAGCTCGTTTAGTTGGCGTATCTGTGCTGGCATTGATCGGGTCAGCTGGGACATAGATGCGACCGGAACCAATTGCGTAATTTGTACAACCTGTCGCGGTGTTGTCTGCATACGTTTCATTCGTCCAATCCCCTGCGCTGTTGGAGGTTGTGACGCCAGTGAAAGCATTGCATTGAGAAAGCGCATCCAGACCCAAATTACCGGCCACAATTTGAGGCCATATCGGAAACCCCTTGGGGTTGCTGGCATCCTGCACTGTGTACTTGAATCCAAAAGTGCCCGCGTCCGCCAAGCTGTCACCCATCACGTACACCTTGCTGATGGTGGTTTTGGGGGGCAAGCTGTTATTGCCGCCGCAACCGGCTAACCCCCAAGCCAACACAGCTGCCATGCCGGTCGCCAGCCCATACCGAGTCAATTTAAGCATTCAGGGTCTCCAGGTTGTTTTGGAAAAAAGAAGGAAATTTTATTTAATTCTAGTGAATATGAAAATTTAGTGAAGCAGGGTAAACGCTGAGCTGTTGGAGCTGGTCCTGATGGTCATCGGCCTGTCATCAAGTTGGTCAAGTATCCAAGCTGACAACTTGTTTGAAGGTCTGTGTGAAATCCAAGCTGAAAATAGTGCTGATCGTGGGCAGCGCGCCGGATGCACGGCGGGTTTCGGACTGGGAAATGTCTTGTTTTGCGCACCGTGTCGTGATCAACAACGCTTGGCAAGTCTGTGACACCTGGGATCACTTGATCTACCCCGAAGACTTTCCGGCAGACCGCCATCCTCTTGCCAACCAAACCGGTGGCAAACAATTGATCACTGCGGCTGAATTTGTGCCCGTGCAAAACCGTTTTGGCGGCTTTGTGTATGCGGGCGGGACCATGGCCTTCACCGCCGGTTATTGGGCCTTGGGCGCGCTCAAGCCAGACCTCATCGCCTATGTGGGTTGCGACATGGTTTAAGAATCGCGTCCGGGTCAGGCCACGCACTTTTATGGCCAGGGCGCGGCCGATCCCTTGCGCCAAGACGTGACCTTGCAGAGCTTAGAGGCCAAATCGGTTCGGTTGAGGGCCTTGGCCCAGCAGCAGGGTTGTGCGGTGGTGAATTTATCCGAACAGGCCAAATCCAGGCTGCTGTTTCCCAGAGTCTGTTTGCCCGCACTCCAAGCCTGCGCCACACAGGCCGATCTGTTGGAGGCTGCGGACTGGGCGTTGGACCCCCAAGCCATTGACGAAGCTTTGCGGGCCGAAGCGCAACTGGCTTACATGGTTCCGTCTGGTCGGTATTGGGAAGTGGCCGGTGGCTTTGATGCGCACAAGCTGCGCGAGATCGATCATTTGTGGCTGGCGGCAGCTGAGCGCAAAGCCTTGGTCGTGGCTTGATGGCAGACGAAAGCGTTCAACGGTAGCGCTCAGCGGTAGCGCAGTTTCATCAGCAAAATCATCAGCGCCAGGCTGGTGGTGATGGTGTTGGCGATGATGATGGGCCAGGCCATGAGCAAAATGCCGTAGACCAACCACAGCGCCACCCCCAGCGTGAACAGGCTGTACATGACCAGCGAGATGCCGCTCACGTCGCGGGTGCGAAAGGTCTGCCAGGCTTGCGGCACAAAGCTGGCGGTGGTGAGGAAGGCGGCCGCCGAGCCGACCGAGTCGATCCAATTCATGGCTTGATTGTCGCTGGCAATGGGTGTGGCAATTGGTCGTGCACCGTCCACTCCAGCAAGTGGTCCAGCGCCGGGCGTGCCGCATTGGCGTTGGCGTGGTTCACGATGGCGACCAGGGTGTAGCGCTGGCCGCTGTCGCCTTGCACATAGCCCGCCAGCGAGATCACGTCGCGCAAGCTGCCGGTTTTGAGCCAGGCTTGGCCGATCGCAGCGGCATTTGGGTTACGGTCTTTGAGCCGAGCCACCGTGCCGTCCACGCCCGCCAGGCCCAGGGAGTTTTGAAACACCTGCGCATGCGGGCCGCTGGCGGCCAGTTGCAGCAGGCGCGTCAGGGCGGCGGCGCTGCTGCGCTCGTGACGCGACAGGCCCGAGCCGTTTTCGAAGACCGGCGCGGGCTGGTCAGGCAAATGGGTTTGCCACCACTGCAAGAGCTTTTGCTTGGACGCGTCAAAACGCGCGGGCTGGTCTGCTTGGCTGGACAGACTCAAAAACAGCTGCTGGGCCATGACGTTGTTGGAAAACTTATTGATGTCGGCAACGATGTCCGACAGTGGCAACGAGGCGGTTTCGGTCAGCAGCTTCGCGCGCGCGGGCACAAGCCCTTCTCGCACGCTGCCCGACAGGCGACCGCCCGCGGCCAACCACATGGCCTGGATCACCCGAGGCGCAAATTGCTCGGGTGCGGCATAGGCCACAGGCCAGGTTTTGGGGCCGCACTGGGCGCTGAAGCTGCCGCCAAACTGCACCTGCGTGGGCGAGCCAAACTGGCCGCGCAGCCCGCTGCGCCAGTCGTTGCACGGGCCCGCCGTAAGCGGCACGGTGGCGGGCACGGACAGGCCTGCGATCGGCGGCTCGGAGGTGACCCGCACCAGCCCGGCCGACACATCGGGGGTGAAGCTGTAAATCAGCGATTTGAAATTCACCAACAAACCGTCGGGCGCGGCGTTGTAGGGGCGCAGGGCGTCGTCGTCAAAACTGCCGGGCTCGCGCGGCTGGATGTCAAACACGCTGCGATCGAGCACGATGTCGCCGCGCACCTCGCGCACGCCTGCGGCCTGGATTTGGGCGATCAAGGCTTGTACCCGCTCCAGCACCAGCTTGGGGTCGCCGCTGCCGCGCACGATCAAATCGCCTTGCAAAACCCCCTGGTTCACCGTACCGTCGACATAGACCCGGTTGCGCCAGGTGAAGTCAGGCCCGAGCAGCGACAAGCCGGCGTAGGTGGTGATCAGCTTCATCACCGAGGCTGGGTTCACGCTGTCTTGCGCACGGTGGTGTAGCCTGGCCGTGACCAGGCTCAAAGCAGGTTGGGCGCTGGCGGGCAAGGGGGCGATCAGCACGCTCAAGGCTTGGGCAGGTACATGGGCTTGGGCCAAGGCCAGTTTCACGTTGGCGGGCAGGGGCGTGGCTGCAACTGGCGTCCGCTGCGCCATCGCCTGGGCGGGCTTCAGCGCCGGCTGGCGCGCTGGCAGTGGGCACGCCGCCGCCAGCAGGCCCAGCCCCAAAGCCGAGCGCTTCACAATGGAAGAAAACGAAAACAAACGCATGACAGCCAGTCTAACGGCAGAAGCTGGAGAAAATCCAAACAAGCATCAAGCGGGCTGAGCAGGGACGTATCATCGGCCTCATGCATTTATCGCCTCGAACCGTGGGCCTGATCGCGGCCGTCATCACGGTGCTGATCTGGACCTCTTTCATCGTCATCGCCCGCGCTTCGGCCTCGCACCATTTGCTGCCGCTGGACATTGTGCTGGCCCG
>CANGEE010000128.1 GCA_947452635.1 Comamonadaceae bacterium
CTTGAACGGCGCGGCCATGGGCAGCGATGTGATCGACTTCAACAACGACGACACCAGCGTGACCAACACCGGTCAAGCCATTGCCATCATCGACCCGGCCGCGTTTGGCGATGTGCAGGCCTTCAAACTCCGAGTTGACAAACTGGTGCAAGAAATCCACGCCAGTGAACGCATGCCGGGCGTGGATCAAATTTGGGTGCCGGGTGAGCAAAGCCATATTAAGCGGCTCAAGCACCTCGCGCATGGCATTGATGTGCCCGCCGCCTTGATGCGCCAACTCGATGCGGTGGCGCAGCAACTCGGTGTGCCAACCTTGGCCCAAACCCCCGCTTGAATCAGGAGACACGCATGCAACGACGCCTTGTCATTCAATCCGGCTTGAGCGCTGCCACGGGCTTGCTGGTGGGCGACGCTTGGGCGCAAAGCGCTTACCCGAACAAGCCGATCAAAATGATCATCCCGCTTGCTGCGGGCAGTGCGGTGGACAGCGCCGCGCGCATCGTCTCGCAAAAAATGGCGGCCAACATGGGCGTGGGCATCGCCATCGACAACCAAGCCGGGGCGGCAGGCCTGATCGGCGCAGAGCGCGTCGCCAAGTCCGCGCCCGATGGTTACACCCTGGGTGGTTTCAACGACAGCATCATGACCATGCTGCCGAGTTTTCACAGCAAAATGCCCTGGGACATCCTGAAAGATTTTGAGCCGGTCTCTCTGGTTGCCACCATTGAATGGGCGCTGGTCGTGCCCACCGATTCGCCCTTCAAAACAGCGGCCGATGTGATCGAAGCCGCACGCAAAGCCCCGGGCAAAATCAACTACGGCTCGGGCGGCAACGGCAGTCCGCAGCACATCGCCATGGCCTTGTTTGCGATGCAAGCCGGCATCCAACTCACCCATGTGCCTTATAAAGGCGCAACCCAAGCGGCCGTGGGCACCGCGGCCAATGAGGTGCAAACCTGCTTACAGGGCATCGCCACCGTCAGCCCCCTGGTCAAGGCCGGCAAACTGCGTATTTTGGGCATCCCTGCGGCCAAGCGGTTGGGCACCTTTGCAGAGATCCCCACGGTGTCCGAATCGGGTCTGCCCGGCTATGAAATGAATTCGTGGTTTGCGGTGATGGCGCCTGCAAGCACGCCCAAAGGCGTGATTGACAAATACCAAAGCGAAATCGTCAAAGCCTTGACGGACAGCAACGTCAAAGAGCAGTTCGCGTCCCAAGGTCTGACGCCGTTGGGGACCACGCCTGCAGAACTCGCTGTCCTGCTCAAGAACCAACTTAACCGCTATACCAAGTTGATTCGCGAAGCCGGCATCACCGCCGGTTGAAGTCGCTGGCCATCTGCGCCAACACAAAAAAGCCGCCCGAGGGCGGCTTTTTTGCGGTCGCTGTTCCCTGCAATCACACGTAGTTCAAACGTTCACGAATGATCTGGGCTGCATGGGCTTGGGCCGGATTGACCGTATCCAAATAGACATCATCACGGCTCAAGGCGCTTTGCAACTCGGCCATCAAACGCGCATCGGTTTGGGCAATCGACCACAAACGCGCATCGGCACGGCGTTGCGCCAAATTGGCAGACCAAGCGTCCAGAGTGGACAACAGTTTGGCGGCCAAGTGGCGCGTCGCACCGGCAAACAAACCCACCGCTGCAAACGCCACGGCCCACAAAGCCACCCAAGCGGCCAACATGTGGCCGTCGGCCCAGGTGTCCATCATTTGGTCGGCCACCACGACCAAGGCAGCGACCACGGCAGACAACAGCAAAACAGCCAAGGAGCCCGGACCGGTCATGCTGTGCCCTAATGCGCGCACGTTGTGCACGGCTTGTTCGGCGCGCACCACGCCAGGATGCGTGGTCGAGTATTCAAGGTGTACGAAATGGGTGTTCATGGTCTGTTCCTTCATCAGCGGGTTGGGCGCTTTGGCGAAGAGATTTCACACAAAGGCTGAACCCATGGACGGATATTAGGGTTTACTCTAGTGATGGTCAACTTTATATTTATGATGTAATTCATTCATAATCGTGATGAATAAGCGCATTTCCTCCTCTGCCGTGCCGAATTTCCGGACCCTTGACCTGAACCTGCTGCGGGTTTTGGACGAGGTGATGGCCGAGCGCAGCCTCACCAAGGCGGCGCGCAACCTGTCTTTGACGCAACCGGCGGTGAGCAACGCCTTGCGCCGCTTGCGCGAGACCTTGGGTGATGACTTGGTGCAACGCCAAGGGCAAGGCATTGTGCCAACACCCATGGCTTTGGCTTTATGGCCCAGTGTCCGAGAGGCTTTGCGCCAACTGCAAGCGGCCATTGTGCCCACCCCTTTTGTCCCCGCACAGGCGCAATCCACCTTTGTCTTGGCCATGGCCGACGCCACGGCGGCGGAATTGATTGGCGGTCTGTCGCAACAACTGGAGCAACACGCGCCCGGTGTGTCGATTCGGGTGGTGCCGCTGACCACGCGCGACCCGCGCAAGCTGCTGCAAGACGGCATGGCCGATATGGCGCTGGGCTACTTTCCCGCGGTGCTGGCCGACCTGACTGCGCGCGCCCAGGCCGATGAGGCCGTGGCTTTTGAACACCAACGCCTGTATGCGGGCGAGTATGTGTGCGTGATGCGGCGCAACCACCCGCTGGCCGCGCAAGCGATGACGCTCGACCATTACTGCGCAGGACGGCACTTGCTGGTGAGTTTCTCGGGCCGCCCCTTTGGCTTTGTCGACGAGGCCTTGGCCTCACTGGGTCGCCAGCGCCGTATCGTGATGACGGTGAACCAGTTTTTCACCGCCGGTCGGGTGGTGATCAACTCCGATTTGCTCACCGTGTTACCAAGGCATTTTGTGCCCACCACCGGTTTGGCCGACGAGTTGCAGCTGCACGACTTGCCCTTCGATGTACCACCGGTGCACGTGGAGGCGCTGTGGCATCGCCGCAAGGCGCACGACAGCGCACACACCTGGCTGCGCCAAACTTTGTTGCAAGTGGCGCAGCAGGCTTTTGCCAGCGGCCCCTTACCCGCCTTGGCCTGAATCACCCCCCTATATGAAGATTCAACTGCTGTCGGACTTGCATCTGGAAAGCCACCCGCACTTTATGCCCAAGCCGGCCCCCGGCGCGGATGTGTTGGTGCTGGCGGGCGACATCGGCTCTTACCAAGCCGGTTCTGCGCTGCTGGCGCAGGACGACAGTGATTTTGGTTTGGCCCGATTTTCACCCCTGAACGGTTGGCCCACGCCGGTGCTGTTTGTGCCGGGCAACCATGAATACGACAACCTGGACTGGGACCAAGCTCACCAGCGCCTGCAAGCGGCTTGTCAACGCTGGCAAATCACCTGGCTGGACCGCCAAGTGCTGAGTCTGCAGGGCGTGCGCTTCATGGGCAGTACTTTGTGGAGCGACTTTGATGCCTTGGGGCCGCTGGCCGGTCAGGCCCTGCCCGATCCGCTGACCGAAAAAATACCCGCCCACTTCAGCCACCCCAACAGCCCCTACAGCCGCCAGCTCAAAGCCCGCGACAAAGCTTTTCGCGCCGCCAACTATTACCTGCGCAAAACGGGCACCCTGCGGCAAGGCCAGCCTTGGCTGGCCGAGGCGGTTCGTGAAGAAGCGCTGCGCTGCCAAGACTGGCTGCGCGATGCACTGGGCGTCCCTTTTGCAGGCCCCACCGTGGTCGTGACGCATTTTGCGCCCAGCCTGCTCAGCGCCGATCCGCGTTATGGCCTGACGCCCGGCACGGCGGGGTTTTGCAACGCCTTGGACCCCTTGCTGGCGCAAGCGCAGCTGTGGTTGCACGGTCATTTGCACTGCCCCATGGACTACACCCACCAAGGCTGCCGCGTGGTGGCCAACCCCTTGGGCTACGCGCGCAAAGGCGAGCAGGCGCGATTTGAACCAGCGCATGTGATTGCGCTTGATGCGCATCAATAAACAAGCGCCAACACCCTTCTAAACTGGCTGTGAATGCACATTCACGGGGGTCTTCATGAAAATTTTATTGGCCGTTGACGGCAGCGCTCACACCAAAAAAATGTTGGCCTATCTGGCCACGCATGAAACGCTGTTTGCACCCACACATCAATACACGCTGTTGACCGTGCAGCCGCCTTTTCCTGCGCAGGTCAAAACGGCCCTGGGGGCGCAAGTCACGCGCACCTTCCACGCGGATGCAGCCGAGCGCGTATTGGCACCCGCGTTCAAGTTTTTGGCGCGCCACGGCTTGAACCCTGCCAGCAGCTGGAAACTGGGCCATCCCGCACAGGCCATTGCCAAGTTTGCCCAGGCCGGCCAATTCGACATGCTGGTGATGGGCTCGCACGGCCACGGCAACTTGGGCAATTGGGTCATGGGCTCGGTCGCCAACCAAGTGCTGGCGCACTGCGCCGTGCCGCTGTTGCTGGTGCGCTGAACGCGCGATGGCTTAACGCGCTTGCACACCCTCAAAGCAGCTGGACATCACCATGTCCAACACCGCTTCGTCGCTCAAGTCGTTGCCCATTTTGAGGAACTCCAGCACCGGGTCGCAGGCGCGCGCATACAAGGTGTAGAGCACCGCCACAGCGGGCAATTGCGGGTTGATCTCGCCTTGCGCCTGGGCCTGCTCGATCCAACCACCGAGCACGTCGCTGACTTGCATCAAACCGTCCATGTAGGCGGGACTGGCCATCAAAGTGGCACGCAAGCTGGAGTTTTGACTGGGCAGGGAAGGCATTTGGCCCCACAGCTTGAGTTGCATGGTCCAGCGCGTCACGGCTTTGAGTTTGAGCAACGGCGAGTCTGCAGGATTCAAATCGCCAATGAAACTTTGGGCGCGCCGCATGGCCCGCTCCATCGCGGCGCAAGCCAACTCTTCTTTGCTGCTGAAGTGTTTGTACAAACTGGCTTTGGCAATGCCGACCTCGGCCGCGACTTCATCCACCGTCATGGCTTCAAAGCCTTTTTCGGCCAGCAAGCGGTTGACGGTTTCGATGATCGCCGTCTCGCGTGCCTGCAGCATCTGGACCTTGAAGGATTTTTTGGCCGTCGAAGGCGCGGCCAGTGCGGTTGCGGTGTTCATCCCTTGAATTTTAGACGCCGCGAACAAAAAGTGACTGCGCCGTCTCTCCAGCGAACAGGCACGCTGGGCTCAGCCCTTGACCACACCGGCCACGCCGCGCTGCACGGCAAACTGCGCTTGGGTGCTGAAGACGCTGGTCGGCTGCACGGGGTTGGCGGTGGTTTTGAACGCGGACTGCACGCCCTGCGGCGTGATCTGAATCAAGGTGTAGCCGCGCTCGTCGGGCCGCAAATGCGCGATGTCGGGGTTGTTACTGCGAATTTGCGCCGCCAGCGTCTCGCCCATGCCGCGCGAAGTGATGGAGGTGGTCACCAACTCGCTGGCCACGATCGGCGACTTGTCGTCATTGGCTTGCACGCGCAACTGCGCCGCCACGTTCATGTGCACATCGCCGCCCAGCACCAGCACATCTTGCAGTTGGGCGTCCGCAATGTTTTGCAAAAAGCGCGCGCGTGCCACGGGGTAGCCGTCCCAGCCATCGGTGAAGGCGCTGCGGCCCATGGGCGTGGCCAGGCCGGTCGAACTCATTTGCGTGCCTTGCGCGACCACTTTCCAGGCGGCTTGTGAAGCGTTCAAGCCCTGCGTCAACCAGCGCTCTTGGTCCATGCCCAGCATGCTGCGCTGCGCGTCGGCCAGTTCGTTGCAGCCCATCACCACGCGGCCACCGCCTTTGAGCGGGTCAGGGCAAGCATGGTGGCTGCGGAACTGGCGGTTGTCCAAGGTCCAGATATCGGCCAGCTGACCCCAGGCCATGCGGTCGTGAATGCGCATGTTGGCCGGATTGGCCGCATCCGGGCCGACGCGCACCGGCATGTGTTCAAAATAGGCTTGGTAAGCAGCAGCCCTGCGGCGTAAAAACGCCACCGGGTCGGTGTACTTGGGATCGCGGTCGTTGGCGTAGTCGTTGACCACCTCATGGTCGTCCCAGGTCATGACCCAAGGGTGCGCGGCGTGCGCAGCGCGCAGATCGGCGTCGCCCTTGTACTGCGCGTGTCGAGCGCGGTACGCGTCCAGGGTTTTCGGCTCGCCGCCCTGGTGCGCGCGCACCAGATAACGCGGGTTGCTGCTTTCGTAAATGTAGTCGCCGACAAACAGCACCAAGTCCAAATCTTGCTGCGCGATGTCACGGTGCGCAGTGAAAAAGCCTTGCTCAAAATGTTGGCAGGAAGCCAGCGCCAGGCGCAGCTGGTCAGCTTTGTCTTGCGCGCCCGGTGTGGTGCGGGTTCGGCCCACCGGGCTGGTGGCCGAGCCACAGCTGAAGCGGTACCAGTAGTGGCGTGCGGGCAACAAGCCCTTGGCTTCAACATGCACGCTCATGCCGCGCTGGGTGTCGGTCATCACCGACCACTGCCCCACGCGTTGGCGCAGGGCTTCATCGGCAAACACCTCGCACTGCACAGCGAGGGCTTGCGCGTTAAAAACGGCATCGGCCTCTTGCACCAGCAAGCGGGTCCACAGCACCACGCTGTCGGCGCGCGGCTGACCACTGGCCACGCCCAGCGCAAACGGGTCGTTTTGCCAGCGCACCGGGCCTTGGGCATCGCCGGGCGCGCCCAGGGCTTGCTGCGCCGACAAACTCCAAGGCGCCAAGGCCAAAGCGAGTGCCGCGCGGCCCCAATCGCGGCGAGTGAAAGAGGCAGGCAGGCGGGCTTTGTGCATGCCCGGCATGTTAACAAGCGACAGGGCGAGCGCCCAAACAACGGCACAATCGTCGCCATGTCTTCCACGCCCGCAACGCACTCACCCCGCAAAGACCATCTGGACGCCTTGGCCGTGGGTCTGCTGCTGGCGTGTTGCATGTTCTGGGGCCTGCAGCAAGTGCTGGTCAAAGCCATCATGAGCGAGGTGGCGCCCTTGTTTCAAGCCAGCGTGCGCTGCATTGGCGCGTGCGTACTGCTCATGCTGTGGTGTCGGCTGCGCCGCGTCCCTTTGTTTGGGCGAGACGGCAGCCTGCAAGCCGGGCTGCTGGCCGGCGGCCTGTTTGCCGCCGAGTTCGCTTGCATTTACCTGGGCCTGCGCCACACCTCGGCCTCGCGCCTGACGGTGTTTTTGTACACATCGCCGTTTTGGGTGGCGGCGCTGGTGCCGCTGTTTGTGCCCTCTGAGCGCTTGCGCCCGCTGCAGTGGCTGGGCATGGCCTGTGCCTTTGTGGCGGTGGCTTTTGCCATGCGCGAAGGCTGGGGCGGGGGCAGCGCGCTGGGGGATCTGATGGGCCTGGCCGCAGGCGCTTTGTGGGGCCTGACCACGGTGGTGATCCGCGCCCGCAACCTGACCCGCATCTCGCCCGAAAAATTGTTGTTTTACCAAATCGCCTGCACCGCCTTGGCCCTGCCTTGGCTGTCCTGGGGCTTGGGTGAGACTTGGTCCCTGGACTGGAGCGCCTTGGCCTGGGCCTCGGTGTTGGCGCAAACCGTGATCGGCGCTTTTGCCAGCTACCTGACTTGGATGTGGATGCTGGGCCGCTACCCGGCCACCAAGATCTCGGTGTTTGTGTTTTTAACGCCCTTGTTTGCCCTCTTGTTCAGCACCC
>CANGEE010000129.1 GCA_947452635.1 Comamonadaceae bacterium
TGCAGTCGATCTGGCCTTCGGGGTGGGGGGTGGAGGTGTTCATGCCTGCATGTTAGGCCGAACCCTGAGGCCCGGCCATTCACGCAGGCGACAGCGCTCAGTAACTGTAAACACCTTGCTTGGTTTTGCGACCCAAGCGGCCGGCTGCCACCATTTCTTTGAGCAAGGGGCAGGGGCGGTATTTGCTGTCGCCGAACTCTTTGAGGTAGACCTCCATCACCGCCAGGCACACATCCAAGCCAATCATGTCGGCCAAAGCCAGCGGGCCGATGGGTTGGTTGCAACCGAGCTTCATGCCAGCGTCGATCGCCTCGGCTTCGGCCAGACCTTCGGCCAGCACAAAAAAGGCTTCGTTGATCATCGGCACCAAAATGCGGTTGACCACAAAGCCCGGGGCGTTCTTCACCGTAATCGGCGTTTTGCCCAAGGCCAGCGCCATGTCGTGCACCGCGTCGTGCGTCGCGTCGCTGGTTTGCAGGCCACGAATGATCTCCACCAAGGCCATCATCGGCACAGGGTTGAAGAAGTGCATGCCAATGAAACGGTCGGCGCGCTGTGTGGCGGCGGCCAATTGGGTGATCGAGATCGACGAGGTGTTGGAGGCGATGATCACATTTGCGGGCAGCATGGCGTCGAGCTGCTTCAGGATTTTGACTTTCAGCTCGTGGTTTTCGGTAGCCGCTTCGATCACCAACTGGGTGGACTTGAGGTCGTCATAGCGCGTGCTGCCCTGGATGCGGGCCAAGGCGGACGCCTTGTCGGTTTCGGAGATTTTTTCTTTCTTGACCAGGCGCTCCAAGCTACTTTCGACATTGGCGATGCCCTTGGCCACTGCGGCCTCAGCAATATCGACCATGACGACAGAAATGCCCGATACCGCACACGCTTGCGCAATACCATTGCCCATGGTGCCGGCGCCAATGATGCCTACAGATTGAATGCTCATCGCTGAAATTTCCTTAAAACATGAAAAATGGGTCCTGCCCTTATCTTAGCGGGACCAGGTGCACCATTTTCAGCAGCGCCAGAACGCGGCTTGACCCGGGCAATGTTCAGCGCGCTTATGGGGCCGTGGGCAGCAACCGTCCTTGCAGCGCCAAACGCACCGTGTGCCAAAGCAAAACGGCAAAAAACAGATTGGCCATACCCCAGGTCACAGGGGCCAGAATTTGCCAAAGGCCTTCGTCAGGCGCACGCGCCCACATGCGCAAAGCCATGCTGGCCAGGGCCATGACACCGAAGCTGAAAGCCCAGTAACTGGGGGCAAATACCGCTTGCGTGGTCCATCGCCCCAAGCGCACGGCCAACAAGACCTGGTACAGGCCGTAGCCCAAAAGCATCTGCGCCACCAAGTCAGGCGGCCCTGAAGTGAGCGACAAGTAACTCAAGCCGCCCACCACGGCCGGGGCGATTTGAATGCCTTGCAGCGGGCGCTGCCCCACATCGAGCGCCGGATGCAGCGCAGCGCGGCTGAGCACCAAAGATTCGAGTGCCAGCCATGAAAACAGACCAGCCCCGCAAAACAAGCCGCCCAATGCCGTCCAGCCAAAGCTGGCCGAGGCGGTTGCAGCAACAAAATTTTGTGCGACGCCAGGCAGGTACATGGATGCATTGACCGACTCGGGCGCACGCCCCCCCTGCCAGAAACGACCCACAGCCCACAAGCCCAGCGTCAGCTGCGCGACCAAACCCAAGCCCAACAAACACCAGGCCAAAGTGGGCGCCCAAGGTTTGCAAGAGAGCGCAGCCAGCAAGGTGGACACGGGCAGCAAAGCCGTCAAAGCCGATTGCACCGGGTGATTGAACTCCGCTTGCACCCGCTTCGGTTGCGCCCAGCACTTGAAGGCGTAAATAGCCAGCAATACCAGCCATACAACCAAGCCCAAAGCAGTGGCCCATGCCACAAGCGCTGCAGGCAGCGGCCACACCAGCGCGGCCGCTTGCCAACTCTGGCCCCAAGCCAGGGTACCCACAGCCATGCTGAAAAAAGAGACGGGCAGGTGAGCGATGGCATGGCGCATCCAAGCATCCTTAGCGCAACAGCGCTGAAACAGTTTGTTGGGCACTGGGTGCAAGAGGCAGGCCTTGTCGCAACATGCTGCGCAGCACTTGAGGCGCTGAGGCTTGCTCAATCAGTTGCGCCATGTCCTGATAGCGCTGCCAAGCGGCGGCATCCATCAAGCGGTTGACCAAGCGCTCCTTGAGCAGGCTTTTGGCCAGCGGCAAATCGTCCAGCCTCAAGGCCGCGTCCACCATCAATTGACCATAAATATCGTTTTGTGCATGACTGGCACCCAAGCTGGGGGCTTCGTAGCGCAGTTGACGCATGAGCGTCAAAAAAGAAGCCCACTCGCCTTGGGCATAAAGCGCCACAGCCGCACTGACCGCCGCCCCTGTCTGCGCTTGCATCATGCCGTCTTTGGCGTCCTGCTGCCATCCCGTCAACGTGGCTTGCAGGGCTTGGGGCCGAGCGCCACGTGACAGCGCCAAGATTTGATGGGGCGCAGTGAACACCACCAAATGCTGCCCCATGGTTTGCTCGGCCGCCTGCGCCACGCGCGCCCAGCGGTCGCCCACGTTGACGCCTTGAATCTCCAAGCGCACCAGCAGCGAGGCTGCATTTTGCAGGTCCAAGTAAAACGCACTGGGCGCGGGGAAGATCTCTTGATCAAACAATTCCAGCACTTCTTCATCACGCCCCTGGGCCAGGCGAAACAAGGCCAAATGCCACCACAAGTGGCCGCGAAAGAGATTGAACGCTTTCCATCGATGTGCCACCGCACTGAGGGCTTGGTCGCCCGCCAGTGAATCCCCGCGCATCTCATGCACATGGGCCAAGGCGTGCAAGGCCCATAAATCATGGGGTTGGTCATGCAGCGCCTGTTTGGCAAAGTCCTCTGCCAAATCGAAGCGTCCCGCCTCTTCGAGCGCAAATGCCATGGGCCCCAAGACAAAGCTGTAGCCGGGCGTCTGAGGCGTCCAAGCGGGCCACGCCTGTGTGGCGGCGGCAAGTTGCCGCGGTTTGTCACCGGTCCAAAACAACAAGGCGGTGAGTTGTCGATAGGCCACAAGGTCCAAAGGCCAGCGCGTCAAAATGTCTTCCAAGGCTTGCATGCGCTGTGCCCATCGGCCTTCTACCCAGGCGTGCAAAGCCTGCACATGCAAGCGTTCACGCTCTGTGGCGGATGGCAGCAGGCTCTGTGCTTGCGCCAGGTATCGGGCAGCCTGGGCGATGCCGGACCTTAAACCATCGGTCATGATGGAATAACCGCGCAGCACATAACCCAACACAAAGCCCGGCGCTTGCGCCAGCAGTTCATCCAGCTGCTTTTGCACACCGGGTTGGTAAAGATAAAGCGCAAACAGCAGGGCTTCATAGGCTTGCAGCTGTGTGGAATCCAGGCCGCTGGTCGGCAGGCCTCTTGCGTCTTGAAAGCGCATCATGTCAATGACTCAACCCTGGGTGGGGGCGCTGGCCCATCTTGGAGGTGGTGCAATTTGACCCACAGCTTGGCGCCATGTTCACCTGTGAGTGCATTCAAATGGCTGCCGCTGGGCAAGCGCAACCAAGTCTGCTTCTCCAACGTTTGACCTGCATGCACAAAGCTGCCGCGCAGCACCAAGAATTCACCGCCTCGCGGCAGATCCAAATCAATGGGTGTGTGGGACGCCCACTCTTCAATGCGCACATCTTCTCTCGCATCTTTGTACAAGGGCGAGACCTTCACGCCGGGTCGCAGGGCGTCGTCAATGCGCGCTATTTTGTCGCTGTGCACAATGACATGGGTACGGTCTTGCGGGTCAAACTGCCACAGTTTGACAAAGATCGTGCAGCCCAAAGCCGCGCCCGGCGTGTGCCGGCTTTCAGGCGGGTTGCGGATGTAGGTGCCCGCGGGGTAGTCGCCATGCTCGTCTTGGAAGACCCCCTCCAACACCAGAAACTCCTCCCCCCCGGTGTGGGTGTGGGCGCTGAAATGGCTGCCCGGTGCATAACGCACGATGGTGGTCGCTTGCGCCACTTCATCACCCCAGCGATGCAGCATGCGGCGTTCCACACCAACCATGGGCGAAGCCACCCAAGGTTGTTGCGCTGCATGCACCAGCGCGGCTTGGCGCATATCGGCATTCAATTGCATGGCTTTACTCCATTTCGTGGGTGAGTGGGGCCCGCTTCAAAGCGCCCTCTTGCAAGCTGCGTTGCAAGTGCGACACGGCTATTTCTGCCGCTTCCAAGGCCCCTTCGAGGTACCCACCATAGTTGGGCGATTGCTCGGTCCCCGCCAACCACAGGCGTTGTGACCACGCTGCAGGCACTGGTGCGGCCTCGTACATCGGGTGGTAGGACAGTGGACGCAAATCGTCCTTGGCCGCTGTCAGTGGCTCCTGCGCCCAGTCCTGCACCGCACTCCACAAGGGTTGCGCGGCCTCAGGCCCAAACAGGCGAACCAATTGGGCAATGGCTTGTCTTTGCAACGCCTGTTGGCCAATCCCCGCGCGGTAACTGGGCGAGGCCCCGACAAAACCAAACAACGCCGCCACTTGGCCTGTAGCGTCCGAGGCATCGTGTATTTCTGACATAGGTCCGCGGTGGCTCATGCCGTCCCCAGACAACCCCGCCTCGCGCCAAAAAGCCTTAGGATAGGTGGCCACAAATTTGGCTTGCCCGGCCATCCACGTAGGGGTTGACCGCATGTCTTGGCGCAGCGCATCCGGCCATGCGGGCTCCAAAGCCATGTCCTGCGCCAACAAGCGTGGCGGCACGGTGACGATGACCTGCGCGGCCAATTGCGTCCATTCACCGTTCGGGTCTTGCAACGTCAACTCTACGGCGTGCGGGCGCAGCTTCATGCTCCGCACCTGGGTCTGCAGTTGGATATGGACGCTGTCATCCAGCTGCGCACGGATGGCCTCCACCAAGCTTTGCGTGCCCCCTGCGATGCGGTAAGACGACGGAGACTGCTCCCAGCTGCTTTGGTACTTGTGGATTTTGCCGTCTTGCCCTTCTACGATCGCGGCACCGCGGCTGTGTTGTGGGAACGATCCCAAACCCAGCTGCTTGACCAGCTTTTCGATGCGCGGGTTCATGCCGGGCCAAAACCAAGACGGACCCAAGTCCAGGCGATGCGCGGCATCGCTGGGGGCTTGGCTCAGCACGCGCCCGCCGATGCGGTCGCGCGCCTCGATCAACCAGACACGGTGGCCCGATTGCTGTAACAACCAACTCGCGTACAGGCCACTGAGGCCTGCGCCGACAACAACGATAGGGTGTGACATAGGTGTTTCCTTTCAAATCTGAGCGTTCATGGGCCGCAGGTCGAGTTCATGGGTCCAAGAGTTTGCGGGCTGGTGAAAAAGTTGCCAATACGTCTCGGCCAAATCGGCCGGGACCATGCTGCTGTGCTGCTGCGCGGACTTGAAGCGTTGCTGCGTTTTGTCGGACCAAATCAAACCATCTAAAACCGTGTGCACCACGTGGATGCCGTCCGCCGAGTGCTCGCGCGCCAAGGCCTGGGTCAAACCGCGCAGCGCAAACTTGGCACTGCTGAAAGCAGAAAACTGAGGCCCGGCCCTCACACTGCCTGAAGCGCCACTGAAAATCAAGCAGCCGCCGCCTTGCGCCCGCAAACGGGGAATGGCCTGGTGCGCCACGTTCACGGCCGTCAGCGTCATGGAACGCCAAACGTCTTCAAAGGTCTGTGAAGAGGTGTCTAAAAACGCCTCGCGGTGAAACTGCATGGCGTTGTGAATCACGCCCGCCAAAGGCTTGTCCGGGTCGAGCTGGGCGAACACATCGGCCGTGGCCCTGGGGTCACTCAAATCGGCATGTAAGTGCCCTTGGCCATGTCGCGAAACAGGCACGACATGGTAGCCACCCACCTCAAAGCGAGCCTGAAGTGCTTGGCCCAGTCCACCGCTGCTGCCTGCAATGAGAATCGTTTTTTCTTGCATGTGATGTCACTCCTTCAAGTCTGCGTTGAGATGGATGGCGCCTTTGCGGTGCTTATTTTTTAGCAACTTCAGCGGCTGCAAAATCGCGTGGTCCCTTGAACGTGATGTACCAGACGCATTCGTCAGACTCGCACGAATCGGCATGCACCTCGCTAGCGGGTTGGTACCAATAGCTGCCTGGGGCCATATTGACGGCCTGCGCCTGGGTTTGATTGGCTCCCCAATGCTTCATATTGCCCTTGATGACCACCAACTGGTAATCCGAAGTGTGGGTGTGCAGAGGAAACGCACCACGACCCATTTTCATGATGATCGAAGAGGCTTCCTTTTCGGGGTTGCCGCGCACCGGTGCGATTTGGGGATTGCCAGGCTCTTTTTTGGAGAACTTCAACGATTCAAAAGGCTGGACACGGGTCGTTTCCAATTTATGAGCGCGCGCTGGACTGTCCTTGGCTAAGGCAAAGTCACGTGCACCGTCAAAATGGATGAACCAGACGCATTCGTCACTCAAACAAGCATCGCCGTGCACTTCACCCGCGGGCTGGTACCAGTGGCCCCCCGGTCCAATAGGCTTGGCTTTTTCTTTGCTGCCGTCAGGCCCCCAATGCTTCATCGTTCCCTTGACCACCACCAACTGGTAATTGGCCGTGTGCGTATGCAAAGGAAAATCGCCTTTGCCCATTTTCATGACGATGGAAGAAGCCGCCTTTTCCGGATCGCCCATCACAGGCGAAATTTGCGGCGAACCCGCTTCTTTCAGCGAAAACTGCAAAGTCTCAAATGGCAGCACCTTCATCGTGTTGTTTTGAGCATGGGCCTGCATACCCAAAAGCATGGCCAGGGCCAGCATGCCGTGCGTGATGAGCCGACGCCCCGTGAAATAACTGAAAAATCGTTGCATAAATAACCTCTTTTAAAAATGCCAATATGGCGTTGGGAATTGGGTTGCTAAAACAAGCGGCCTCCCAGGGCCCGGCACGATGTGCTTGCCCCAGGAGATCGCTGTTGCATCAAGCCTTCAGACGTTCAGCCAATGCTTGCGCCAAAGGAGGCGCAGAAGCTGGGCTTTGACCGGTCATCAAAGGACCATCGATCACCACATTGGGTTCCCAATTGGCTTTGCTCTGGTACTTCGCGCCACGGCCCTTGAGCTCGTCTTCCAACGAGAACAACAGATGCTTGAGCAACTCAATTTCTGTGTCTTCGTCGTTCTTGAAGCCTGTCAGGTTCACACCTTTGACCAGGTACTCACCGCTTGGCAATTTCACATCACGCAAGATGGCAGGTGCATGACACACCATGGCGATGGGCCGGTTGCTGGTGTAGAAGTCCTGAATCAACTTGATCAGGTGCGAGTCATGGGCCAAGTCCCACAACAAACCGTAACCACCAGGGATGAACACCGCATCAAAGGTGTTGTAGTTGATGTTGCGCAACTTGCGTGTTTCTTTGGCTGCGTGCAATGCCACTTCGTCTTTCAAGAAACGTTGTGTGTATTCGGTGGTGAAAGGCGCTTTCATGCTCAACCAGTCAATCGGCGCCTCGCCACCGTCTGGTGACGCCAACACCACCTCATAACCCGCTTCGGTCAAGATGTAGTAAGGCGCAGCCAGCTCGGTAAACCA
>CANGEE010000130.1 GCA_947452635.1 Comamonadaceae bacterium
CTTCGTACAGCGCCCGAGCCGTTTCCATCTCGTTCAAAGTGTCCAACAGCACGCAGCTGTAATCGGCCAGCCTGGCCGCATCCAAAATGGCTTCGACCAACATGCGGCCCAAGCCTAACCGACGAAAAGCAGGGTACACAAACAAACGCTTCATTTCAGCCGCATTCGCATAGTCCACATTGTCCAGCGGGCGCAGGGCGCAACAGCCTGCCACCTGCCCGTTCACCCAAGCCAACAGCAAAGCCCCGCGAGGCGCAGCGTAATCGCCGGGCAGATCGTCAAGCTCAGTGTCAAAGTTTTGAAAATCCAGATCGACACTCAGCGATTGCGCATAAGCCACAAAAATTCGACGAACCTGCGCCAACTCTTCGCTGGTGGAGGGGGGCAGCAAGGTAATAGCAGGTGCGGTCAAGGTGGGGATTCAAACTCGAAAAAAGTTCAGTTTACAGCCTCAACAGGGACAGGGTGACCGCAGCGTATTCAAGCCTTGAACTGGGTTAAGGAGCACACCACATCAACACCACCACAAGCCCCAGAGAAAGGCATCCCAGGCACAGGCCCTGAAAGCGTGAACGACCATCATCGCGTGAGGCGCTTACATCGTTTGGGAACATCTGATCGCCAGTCCACATGGCTTGGGTCAGGTGGCGCTTTTTGAAACGTCGGTAAAACCAGATGGCGGCCACATGCAAGGCCACCAGCAACAGCAAGATCAGCTTGCCTGTTTCGGTGTGCCAGTGGGTGGCCGTGGCCGAAAGCGATGAGGAAACCCAGGGAACAAAGGGGCCAGCCGTGGCAATCTCATCGTCACTGATCAAGCCTGAAGTCACTTGCAACATCAAAAAAGACATCAGGGCCAAAGAGGACAGAGAACCCAAAGGGCTGTGGCCAGGTTCTGCAGTTTGAGGCGGGCGGCGAATAAAAGACCAAAGGGCGCTCGGCGAGACACGGAACGTGGACCAACGCGACCAATGCCCACCTGCAAAACCCCACAGCAGGCGGAAAATCAGCAGCGTCAAAACCGCGTAGCCGAATTTGAAATGCCAGACCATGGCTTCACCGCCGATATTGCCCGTGATCACCAGCGCCACCAAACACAAGGCCAAGGCCCAGTGAAACAAACGGGTGGGTAAATCCCAAATGCGAACTTTGAACATGAACATACTCCCTAACTGGCCGCACACTGCGGGGAAAATGAAAACGTGAGAGACTGTCGATCGTCGTCACGTCAGGCGATGTCTTTCGGGCCGTGCCAACCTGTGCGGCCCTTCACTCACAAGGGGTCCTTATGCATAAAACATTGTCTTTGATCTTAGCCGCAGTGGTCACGGCGATGGCCTTGCCCGCCGCTGCGCAGTTTGCCAAACCCGAAGATGCCATCAAATACCGCAAAGCCAGTTTGACAGTCATTGGCACGCATTTTGGCCGCGTCGGCGCCATGGCCAGTGGCCGCGTTCCCTTCGATGCCAAAGTCGCCGCCGAAAACGTAGAGCTTGTGGCTGAACTGGCCAAGTTGCCTTGGACGGCGTTTGGTGAAGGGACCGACAAGGGCGAAACCCGTGCCAAGCCTGAAATCTGGAAAGAGGCTGGAAAATTCAAAGAGGCCGCCGACAAGTTCCAGGCCGAAACAGTCAAGCTTCAAGCGGCAGCGAAAACCGGTAATTTGGACGCGATCAAAACAGCCTTTGGTGCCACCGGTGCATCTTGCAAGGCCTGTCACGACAACTTCCGCAAGGACTGAGGGCGGCGGACTGCGCCATTCACCACTGCATTGGCGACTGGCGCTGATGTGGCCTCAAGTGGCCGCGAGCAGCCGTTCTATCCACTGGTGCAGCTCACTGAAGTTGGGCGCGCCCACGTACCGCTTGACAATGACGCCTTGCTTGTCAAGCAAGTAAGTGGTGGGGGTGAGCTTGACCTCGCCCCATGCCTGCGCAACGGCGCCCGTGTTGTCGATCGCGACCTTGAACGGGAGTTGGCGAGTTTGCGCAAAATTCACGACATAGCTGGGTGGGTCGTATTGCATGGCCACTGCCACTGTCTCAAACCCCTGCGCTTGGTACTTGCCGTAGGTGCTGATGATTTCTGGCATTTCAGCCACGCAGGTGGTGCAACTGGTGGCCCAGAAGTTAACCAGTGTAACTTTCCCCCGCAATTGCGAGGTGCTCAAGCGAGATCCATCTAACAAAACAAAGTGAGATTCAGGAGCGGTCTGCGATGAGCAAGCCGCCAGCAGGCACAAGAGCGCGCCAAACAGCCATCGGCCAAAGCGTGTCAAAACAAGATGCATGAAATTCCTGGAAGTCCGATGTATTCGCCGTCGTCAGTATCGCTGATTGCCCAGGCCCTTGCAGCCTAGGCGATTTTGCGGGCCAATCTGAGTGGCGAAGATGCTTTGTTCGGATGGATGTTGACCTTGGAAAAGGGGCGATCGCTGCCATCAGTCAAGTCGACACAACCGATGGCTTCATGGACACGGACTCGGTGTGCATTGCCAAACGATTGGCGTTCGGGGTCCAAATGGCACAAGATGCTGTGGCAAAAAAGCCAAATGGTCGCGTTGGTTTTGGGCGTGAACCGCGTCGCCTCAAATCACCCCTTGTTCACGCAAGCGGTGCATTTGATCGGCGGAATAAGCCAAGACCTGACGCAGAACTTCGTCGGTGTGCTGGCCCAACAAGGGGGGCGGTAAATCATTGCGCACGGGTGTCTCGCTCAGTTTAAGAGGGCTGGCCACCAAACGCAGATGGGGCTCCACCGGGTGGTTCCAGGGCGTGACCATCTGGCGTGCTTGCACCTGCGGGTCGGCAAACACCTCGGCCAGATTGTTGATGGCCCCACACGGCACCTTGGCGGCTTCCAGCGCGGACAGCCATGCGGCTTTGGTCCGGGTTTTCATGATGGCTTCAAGCTGTGGCACCAACTCGTCGCGGTGACGCACCCGATCGGCATTTTTGGTGAAGTGGGGGTGGCTGGCCAACTCTGTGCAACCAGCCACGGCACAAAATTTGGCAAATTGGCCGTCATTGCCGACGGCCAGGATCAAATGGTCGGTCGCACCGGGCGCTGCGTTCTGCGGCGCTTGCACTTCAAAGACCTGGTAGGGGACGACGTTCAGGTGCGCATTGCCGGAGCGGCCGGGCACCTTGCCGCCCACCAGGTAGTTGGCCCCCAAATTGGCCAGCATGGCCACCTGCGTGTCCAGCAAGGCCATATCGACCTGTTGGCCCAGGCCGGTTTGTTCGGCATGGCGCAACGCCGCCAAAATCCCCACGGTGGCATACATGCCCGTGAACAGGTCAGCCACCGCCACGCCGACTTTTTGTGGCCCGCCGCCCAAGTCGTCGCGCTCACCGGTGACGCTCATCAAGCCCCCCATGCCTTGCACCGCGTAGTCGTAACCGGCGCGCTCGGCATAAGGCCCGGTCTGGCCAAACCCGGTCACGCTGCAGTAGACCAGCTTGGGATTGAGGGTTTTAAGGCTGTCGTAGTCCAGCCCATAGCGGGCCATGTCGCCGACTTTGAAGTTCTCGATGAAGACATCGCAGTGCAACACCAGTTCACGGATCAGCGCCTGTCCCGCCGGCTGTGCAATGTCACAGGTGACGGAGCGTTTGTTGCGGTTGGTGCCCAGGTAGTAAGCCGCTTCTGCGGTGTCTTGTCCTTGGGCATCTTTCAAAAACGGCGGCCCCCAGGTGCGGGTGTCGTCACCCGTGACAGGGCGTTCAATTTTGATCACATCTGCGCCCAAGTCGGCCAGGGTTTGGGTACACCAAGGGCCGGCCAACACGCGGGACAGGTCGAGGACGCGAATACCATGTAATGAGTTCATGCTGTCATTGTCGCGAAATTCAAATCAAGATTCGGACACGATAATGACAGTCATGAGAAAAATTTCAGGGTTTGGGGCAGGGGCCATGGCTTTCATGCTGTCTGCTTGCCAGCCCACTTACAACTGGCGAGACATTCATTTTGAGGGCACTGTGCTTCAAGCCCAGCTGCCTTGCAAGCCCGACCGCACCCAAAAAGAAGTCACCATGGCACAAAGTCGGGTTACTTTGGAGGTGGCCGGTTGCGAGGCGGGCGGCGGGATGTGGGTGGTGATGACGGGGCGCCTGCCCACCCATGTGGACGCAGCACAAGTGCTCAATGGGTGGCAGGCTGCCACATGGCGAACGCTGCAAGCGCAAAATCCAAAATCGCAACAGTGGCTTGCACCCAAGGTTTTGCCGGGCGCGGTACGCGTCAGCGTGCAGGGGGTGCAGCCGAATGGCCAATCCACACAAGCGCAAGGGGTTTGGGCCGCCTGGGCTGAGGGCGATGGCGTGCAATGGGTCAATGCCATGGTCTACCAGACCACCATACAAGGCGATACTGCCGACACTTTTTTTGAAAGCATTCGCCAACCATGATGGTCACCTCTCTTCACCCGCTGCTGTCACGCAAAGCGGCTATCACGGTATTTCTGGCCTTTGCCAGCGCCTATTTTTTGTCGGCATTGATCCGCGCCATCACCGCCACGCTGTCACCCACCCTGACGCAGGAGTTGGGCTTGACCGCGCGCGATTTGGGGCTGCTGGCCGGCGGCTATTTTTTGGGCTTCTCCCTGACGCAACTGCCGCTGGGCTCTTGGCTGGACCGGTTTGGCCCTAAAAGGGTCAATATTGCATTTTTGAGTGTGGCGGTGTTGGGTTGCTTGGCCTTTGCCACGGCCAGCAGCTTTGCCGGCTTGCTGCTGGCGCGCATGTTGTGCGGGGTGGGTGTGAGCGCCTGTTTGATGGCCCCATTGACCGGTTACCGCCGCTGGTTGACGCCTGCGGCCCAATTGCGCACCAATTCCTGGATGTTGATGACCGGCTCTCTGGGCATGCTGACGTCGACCTTGCCCGTGCAGTGGCTGATGCCCTGGATGGGTTGGCGCGTGATGTTTCTGGTTTTGGCGGTGATGGTGGCTTTGACCATGTTGTTGATGGCCTGGCAAGTTCCTGCTTGGGAGGTGCCCTCCGAGGATGCGCAGGCACAGACCCCTGCCACAGAAAAAGGCTATGCCGCCGTGTGGCGCAGCCGGTATTTTTGGCGCATGACACCGATTGGCTTTTTCAGCTACGGCGGCATGGTGGCCATCCAAACCCTGTGGGCAGGACCCTGGCTGACGCAAGTAGGCGGCTGGAGTTCGATGGAGGCGGCGACCGGCTTGTTCATCATCAACCTCACCATGTTGTGCGTGTTTTGGACTTGGGGCTTGGTCACGCCAAAATTGTCGCGCCGTGGCATCCATCCGAACAAGTTAATTGCTTGGGGTCTGCCCGCCAGCTTTGGAGTGATGGGACTGTTGATCGTCGCAGCCGAGGGCTTGGGTGCCTCAACGGCCGGGGTCTTGGCCTTGTTTTGTTTGACCAGCAGCTTTGTCTCTTTAGCCCAACCGGCCGTGGGGCAGGCATTTCCTGCGGCCTTGGCGGGTCGTGCCCTGTCGGCTTATAACCTGGTGATATTTTCCGGCATCTTTGTGGTGCAGTGGGGTATCGGCTTGACGGTGGACTTGTTCAAAAGCTGGGGTTGGGCCACGGTGGCAGCCTTTCAGGGAGCCATGACGGTCTTTTTGATTTGCTCCATGGCCGCCTACGCCTATTTCTTGTGGTCTAAGCCTGATAATTCAACCCCATGATCGGCATCCTCATCATCGCCCACGCTCCGCTGGCCCAGGCCCTGCGTGACTGCGCCTTGCATGTGTTTCCGGATTGCGCTGCGGGGGTTTTGGCCATCGATGTGCCGCCCCACGAAGCCCCCGAAGACACCTTGGAGGCCGCAGCGCAGGCGCTGGACCGCTTGGGCAGCACCGAAGTGTTGCTGCTCACCGATGTGTTTGGTGCCACGCCCTGTAACATTGCCCAAAAATTGACCGACGGCGTGCACACGCGATTGCTGGCGGGTGTGAATTTGCCCATGCTGCTGCGCAGTGTGTGTTACCGCCACGAAAGTTTGGACGCTTTGACCGCCCGCGCGCAAAGCGGTGGCGTCCAGGGCGTCATGCCGGTGGGCAGCACAGCCCCGCAAAATCAGTCAGGAAAAAGACATGCCTCAAGCCACCACGACCATCAGCAATAAATTGGGCCTGCATGCCCGTGCCTCGGCCAAGCTCACCAAATTGGCGGGCAGTTTTCCTTGCGAGGTGTGGATCGCCAAAGGCGAGCGCCGGGTCAATGCCAAAAGCATCATGGGCGTCATGATGTTGGCGGCGGGCATCGGCAGCGAAGTCACTTTGGACACCGAGGGCGATCAGGCCCAAGAAGCCTTGGATGCCTTGCTGGCCCTCATGGCCGACAAATTTGGTGAAGGCGAGTAAGCCGCACGGCTTGCCGCACGACAGGACCCCATCACGCCATGACCTTCAGCATCCACGGTCTCGCAGTCGCGCGCGGCATCGCCATTGGGCGGGCGGTGTTGGTGGCCTCGAGTCGCCTGGATGTGGCGCATTACTTCATCACCGCAGCGCAAATTCCCAGCGAGATTGCACGCTTGCGCGTGGCGCGTGATGCGGTGGTGGATGAGTTGCAGCGCCTGCAGCATGACATGCCCAAAGATGCGCCGCACGAATTGGCCGCACTGCTGGACGTGCACTTGATGCTGCTGCAAGACGAGTTGCTGGTCAGCGGCGTCAGGCATTGGGTGGAAGACCGTTTGTACAACGCCGAATGGGCGCTGACCAGCCAGCTCGAAGTGATGGCGCGACAGTTTGATGAGATGGAAGACCCGTACTTGCGCGAGCGCAAGGCCGATTTGGAGCAGGTGACCGAGCGCATCTTGCACTGCATGAAGGGCGGCAGCTCGCCGGTGGTGCCCACGCGCCCCACCTCACGCCCCCAGCAAGAGCTGCAATTGGGCGACACCATGGATGTGCCGCTGGTCTTGGTGGCACACGATCTGTCACCGGCCGACATGATCCAGTTCAAACAAAGTGTGTTTGTCGGCTTTGTCACCGACGTGGGCGGTAAAACCTCGCACACCGCCATCGTTGCGCGCAGCATGGACATTCCGGCCGTGGTCGGTGCACGAACCGCCAGCCAATTGGTGCGGCAAGACGACTGGGTCATCATCGACGGCGATGCCGGTGTGATCATTGTCGACCCTACGCCCATCATCTTGGCCGAATACGGCTTCAAACAGCGCCAGGGCGACTTAGAGCGCGAGCGCTTGACCCGCCTGCGCCACACCCCGGCCATCACCTTGGACGGGCAAAAAATCGAAATGCTGGCCAACATTGAAATGCCGGAAGACACCAAAGCCGCGATGCAGGTGGGCGCCGTCGGTGTGGGGCTGTTTCGCAGCGAATTTTTGTTCATGGGCCGCCAAGGGCATTTGCCTGACGAAGAGGAACAGTTTGAGGCTTACCGCCGTGCGGTGGAGGGCATGGCCGGGTTGCCGGTGACCATCCGCACCGTGGATGTGGGCGCCGACAAACCGCTGGA
>CANGEE010000131.1 GCA_947452635.1 Comamonadaceae bacterium
ACCCGAACCGGCACCACCAGCAGGGTTTTGTCTTCATAGCCGTAATTGGTCAGGCTGCCGATGGCGATTTTTTGCGGCAAAGGCCACAGCACCTCTTGCGCACTCAGTCCGGCGGGCAAGGTCCAGGTCAATTGTGTGGGCAAGCCGGAGTCACCGGGGTTGCGCCAATAGGTGTGCCAATGGGGCTGGTGTTCCAGCGACAGGCCCAGCCAAAAGGTTTTTCCAGCGACCACGCCTTGTGGCGCGTGCGCCCAAAACTGGGCCCGCACCTGGGGTGTTTGCACCACGTCGCTGGGTGCCACCGTGGCTGGCAATGCCAAACTGGGCGAAGCCGCAGTGGACTTGTTTGGGAAAAGCTGGGCCCAGGCGGGTGTGGCTGCACCGCCCCACAGCACCAGGCACAAAGTCAGCAAAAAGGGCAGGCCATAGCTTGGACACCAGGTGGCCAGGGCTTGGCCCCATACGGCGGGACGCCGTGGGCCTAAAGGGGTGCTTGAAAATGAAAAAAGCGGGGGCAAAGGCATAGCGCCAGACTGTACACCGCATGCCATAACCCTGTGCCCGGGGCCTGTAGCCTGCATGCAGGCATCCGGCAAGCGGGTCTATTAAGATGCGGTCATGAACTCCTCACCACGATTTTGGGCCGATCTGAGCACCGCCGATTTTGCGAAATGCGATCTGACCCGCACGGTGGCCGTGCTGCCCGTGGCCGCTACCGAACAGCATGGGCCTCATTTGCCCTTGTCGGTGGACACGGATTTGGTCAACGGTGTGGTGCAAGCCAGCTTGCCGCATCTGAGTGCCGACTTGTCGGTGTTGTTTTTGCCCACCCAGACGGTGGGTTTGAGTCCGGAGCATGCGCGCTTTGCCGGCACCTTGACCTTGCGCGCCGAAACCGTGATTCGCTTGTGGACCGAGATTGGCGAATCGGTCGCCGCCAGTGGCGTGAAGAAACTGGTGCTGCTCAATGCCCACGGCGGCCAGGTGAGCGTGATGGACATCGTGGCGCGCGATCTGCGCACGCGTTTGGGCATGCTGGTTTACAGCGTGAGTTGGTTCAACCTGCCTTTACGGGATGCGCAAGGTCAGGATGTGAATGCGCAATTCAGCGCCCATGAACACCGTTTTGGGGTGCATGCGGGCGAGGTGGAAACCTCGATGATGCTGGCGCTGTGCCCCGAGCGGGTGCGCATGGACAAGGCACAGAATTTCCATTCCACGTCTAGTGACCGGGCGGCTTCGTCGCCCCTGCTGGGCAATGGGCGCAGCGCCAAACTGGGTTGGCAAATGCAAGACTACAACCCCCTGGGCGCGGCGGGCAACGCGGCTGCGGCCACGGCCGCCAAAGGCCAGGCCTTGCTCGACGCCGCAGGGCGAGGCTTGGCGCAGATGCTGACCGAGCTGGTGGCATTGCCGGCCACGACGTTGAGCGAGCAGATTGGACCGTTTGAGGCCTAGGCTGTAGATCTGAAGGGAATGCAACCCCCCTGTGCAAGGCCGATGGCCAAGCCCCGGTGTTCAAGTCCGAGCGCTCGCGCCCAGACGATCAAGCGTAAGTGATCCAGTCGGCATGCGCCGCGCTGTCCAGGTGCGGCAGGGTGTTGTAGGTCACCAGCATGTGGCGCTTGGGCGTGAAGGCAAACTCGGTCAGCGAGGTGTTGCGAATGCGCAGATTGAGCTCGATGGTGGTTTCGGCTGGCGCGCCCAAGATGTGGCCCACAGCGGTTGAAATCGGCCCGCCGCTGGAGACAAACAACACCGACCCGCTGTGGTTCTTGCGCACATGGTCCAGCGCGCTGGTCACGCCGTGCACAAAGTCCACATACGACGGCATGCCTTGGGGCTGGGTTTTGCCCGCCATCCACAATTGCAGCGCGTCGCGCAACAGGCGGAAGTGATGACGGTACATCTCGGGCGAGTCGGGCTTGGCCAAGGGTTCGGGGTGCACCGTGGCGATCAAGGCATGGCTGTCGTATTCGTCCAGGCCAGGCCAGACCAAGGGCGTGTGGTTCCAGCCCGCGCCTTCGGCCATGGCCTCCCAAGTTTGGCGATGGCGTTTGAGGGTGCCGATCAGCACTGCATCAAAAGGCGCGGCTTGGTGCGTCCCAGTGGCTTGGGCTTTGTCGCGCCAGTACTGCCCCAGGCGCCGGCCTTGTTCCATGCCGCGCGGGCTGAGTTGGTCGTAGTCGTCGGCACCAAACGAGGCCTGGCCATGGCGCACAAGATAGAGATTTCCCATGCGCTGATTCTGGCCAGAATCGCCTGGCGCGCCAGTCACCAACGCGCTATCTCAGGGGCGTGCGCCGCTGGGTGGTGCACGGCTGGGTTTTGCGCTGCGGGCTTTCGCGTCTCTTTATCTCGACGCAACGCTGGCACGCGCACTGCGGCTCACAGCCTGACTTGCCCGGTGATGCAGGTCACGGTATGCCCGCCAACCCAGACTTGACCGCTGGCGTCTTGCGTCAAGCGCACACGGCCGCAGCGGCCCAGCACAGTGCCTTGGGCGGCGGTGTACTGCGGGGGCATGAGGCCGTCTGCCATCAACCACTGCGCGAGTGAGGCATTCAAACTGCCGGTGACCGGGTCTTCAGGAATGCCAATGGCGGCGGCAAAGGCGCGCACCTCCAGGTCGGCTTGTTGCGGCGGCTCCGATGGGGGGCGGTGGTGCGCAAAGGCCCGCGCCTCGCGGTTGGCACGGCCAATCAAGCCCGGTGTGGCCGTATAGCGCGCGGCAACGCCCACTTTGAGGCCGGTTTGCTTCAAGGCCGCGTGGTCGGGGTCCAGCGCCAAAACGGTCTCGGGGCTGTCCAGCAGCAGGCCCAGCCAATGCGGTCCGTTGTGCAGATGCTGGGCGCGCAGCACCTCAGCAGGGTTCAGCCCCAGGGCTTGGTAGACGCGAGTCAGCTCGTCGTCGGTAGGTTCACGTCGTTGCAAGGCCGGTGCCGCAAAAGCCCATGCCTGGGGCAGCGCGTCACGGCGCAGGGTGACCAAACCGACGCCGCATTCTTGAACGATGCGGTCTGGATTTTGGGCCTGCCCACCCGCCTCACGCCATGCGTGCGCCGTGCCCAATGTGGGATGACCGGCAAAAGGCAACTCCCCGCCGGGCGTGAAAATGCGCACCCGGTAATCCGCGCCCGCGGCCCTGGCTGCTGCACTGACAGGCAAGATGAATGTGGTCTCGCTCAGTTGGGTCCAGCGCGCAAACTGCTGCATGGCCTCGTCACTCAGGCCTTCGCTGTCCAGCACCACGGCCACCGGGTTGCCCAGGTAAGCTTGGTCGGTGAAGACATCGATTTGGGTGAAGGTGCGAGATTTCATTTCGGCCTGCTTTCAAAGTGGCGAGTTCGGCCCCTGTGTGGCTTGTCGCCGCGCCAGAGGCCAGATCAAGGTTTTCTGATGTGGGAGCCTGCAGTTAAAGCCAGATCGTGAATTGGCATGCGCTTGCCCACGATGACGACCATCATGATGGCAAGGCAAAAACCCAGCGTCCCAAGGTCCAGTGACTCGCCCAGAAGCGGAACTGAAATCATCATGCTGAGCAAGGGCTGCAGTAGTTGAAGCTGGCTGACGCGCACGGTGCCACCCCATGCCAAACCCCGGTACCAAGCGAAAAATCCGATCCACATGGAAAACAAGGCCACATAGGCAAAGCCCATCCACGCCGACATTCGAATGGTGATTTCCGGCCAGGCCCACAGGGATGCGGGCAGCGTCACGGGCAATGAAATCACCAGAGCCCAGCAAATGACCTGTTCGGCTGGCAGGCGCCCTGATAATTTGGCCCCGGTGACATACGCCAAGGCGGCCCAGCCCATGGCGGCCAGAAGCAGCACATCGGCCCAGTGCAAGCTCAGACCTGTGCTGCCTGATCGCCGCAAAGCAAAAGCCATGACCAAAGCGCTGCCTAAGCTGGCGCAGACCCAAAAACCAACTGAGGGGCGTTGTTTATACGCCCAGGCACCCAAGGCGGCTGTGCTCAATGGCAGCACGCCCAGCATGACGCTGGCGTGGACGGCTTCCACATGCCGCATGGCGATGGAGGTGAACAGCGGGAAACCAAATACGGCGCCTAGTGCGGTGGCACCCAGCATCGGCCAATCGCTGCGTGCGGGCAGGGGCGCCTTTTGGACCTTCAACAGTGCCACACTCAGGAGTCCGGCCACAGCGGCCCTTCCCATGGCGATGAACAGTCCCGAGAGCTGCGGGTCTGCGACCGTGCCGGTGGCCAAACGCGTCATGGGCAGGGTCAGCGAAAAAATCAAGACACCCAGTAAACCAAGCCAAATTCCCCAAGTCGCGGCTGAGTTATGAGAGGGCTTAATGGCGCTCATACCGTGCTCCAGACGATCCAACCCGCAGTCCAAACCAAGGTCACCGCCATGCAGCGGTTAAAGATCAGCAGCCGTTGCCCTTGGCTGAGCCAGTGGCGCAGCAGTGAGCCGATCAAGGCGTAGGTGAGATTGCTGAAAAAACCAAAACCCACCATCACGGGCAAAAGCAAGGCAGTGCGGCTGGCGGCGTCAGGCTGGCCGCTGATCCAACCGCCGGTGATCGACAAAGCCAGCATCCAGGCTTTGATATTCATGAACTGCAGCATGACGCCCTGCAAAAAACTCACATCTAAGCGCGATGTGTCTGCCTGCGACAGGCTGCGTGAGCGGCTCAATTGCTGCGCTAACCACAGCAAATAAGTGGTGCCACACAGGGTGATAGCCCATTTCAGCTCGGGAACGGCCGCCACCAATGCGCCAACGCCCGCAGTGCATAGACAGAACAACAAACCCCAACCCACCGGCACTGCACATACAAAGTGCAAAGAGCGCAACAGTCCCCGGTTGGCTGCCAAAGCAGTTGACAACGCGGTGTTGGGGCCGGGCGTGAAACTGCTGACGGTCGCCAAGACCAGCAGTGCGGTCCATTCGGTGGGGTTCATGGACTGAATATAAAGGCTTTCAGTCGCTTGACTTGCGATCACAAGCGACTCGCTTGATCATCGGTTGTTCACCGGCTGCTCAAAGCCTCCAGGCGCTCCAAGGCAGCCATCAGCTCCTCGTCAATGGCTGCATCTCGCGCATACAGGGCGGTGGCTTTGGCTGCGTCTTGGCTGAACAATTGGCCGTCTGCCAGCGCCCTGCGCAAGGTCTGCTGTTCTTGCTCCAGCGCCGTCATTTGCGCAGGCAGGCCGTCCAACTCGCGCTGCTCTTTGTAGCTGAGTTTGGCGGCGGTTTTGACGGGGGTGGTGACAGCCACGGTCACTGGTGCGGCTTGCACGGCCTTGGGTTGACCGGCTTGCGCTTTGGCTTGGATGGCCTGGCTGCGCTGTGATTGGATCAGCCAGTCTTGCACCGAGCCTTCGTACTCGCGCCAAAACCCGGGCTGCGCATCGCTGCTTTCGCAGGCGATGATGCTGGTCACCACGTTGTCCATGAAGGCGCGGTCGTGACTGACCAAGAAGACCGTGCCGGGGTAGTTTTGCAACAGGTCTTCCAGCAGCTCCAGGGTGTCGATGTCCAAGTCGTTGGTGGGCTCGTCCAGCACCAGCACGTTGGCCGGTCTGGCGAACAAGCGGGCCAGCAGCAAGCGGTTGCGTTCGCCGCCCGACAAGGATTTGACGGGCGAGGTGGCCCTGGCCGGTGAAAACAAGAAGTCGGCCAGGTAGCTTTTGACGTGTTGGCGTTTGTTGCCAATTTCAATCCATTCGCTGCCAGGGCTGATGAAGTCTTCCAACGTGGCTTCCAGGTCCAGCGCGTTGCGCATCTGATCGAAATAGGCCACTTCGATGTTGGCGCCTTGGCGGATCTTGCCGCTGTCGGCTTGAATCTCGCCCAAGATGAGTTTGAGCAGCGTGGTTTTGCCTGCACCGTTGGGGCCGAGCAAGCCGATTTTGTCGCCACGCAGCAGGGTGGCGCTGAAGTCTTTCACGATGACTTTGCGGGAGCCGTCGGCATGCGGGAAGCTTTTGCACACGTCGGTTAACTCGGCCACCAATTTGCCGCTGGGCGCGCCTGAGGCCACGTCCATGCGCACGCTGCCCACTTGTTCGCGCCGCGCCATGCGCTGCGCGCGCAGCGCTTCTAAGCGGCCAATGCGGCTTTGGCTGCGCGTACGCCGCGCTTCCACACCTTTGCGAATCCAAATTTCTTCTTGCGCCAACAGCTTGTCGGCTTTGGCGCTGATCACCGCTTCTTGTGCCATCTGCTCTTCTTTTTGCACTTGGTACTGCGCAAAGTTGCCAGGGTAGGAAAGCAGATGCCCACGGTCGAGCTCGACAATGCGGGTGGCGATCCGGTCCAAGAAGGCGCGATCGTGGGTGATCGCGATGACGCTGCCCTTGAAGTCGATCAGCAACTGTTCCAGCCAGGCGATGGAGTCCAGATCCAAGTGGTTGGTCGGCTCGTCCAGCAAGAGCACATCCGGCCGGGTGACCAAGGCCTGGGCCAAGGCGACCCGTTTGCGGTTACCGCCAGACAAGGAGTCGACCCGCGCTGCGGGGTCCAGGTGCAGGCGGTGCATGGTTTCTTCCACCCGCTGCTCCCAGCCCCAGCCATCATGGGCTTCAATTTGGCTTTGCAGCGCATCCAAATCGCCACGACTGTTGACATAGTCATCGATCCAGCTGAGCACAGGGCCAAGGCCACGCTGTACGGATTCAAAAATGGTGTCCTCGCCCACCAAGATGGGTTCCTGCGCCACAAAGGCGATGCGAATGCCCTGCTGGACATGCAGATGACCGTCGTCTGTATGTTCCATGCCCCCCAGGATTTTCAACAAAGAGGACTTGCCTGCGCCGTTGCGGCCAATCAGCCCAACGCGTTCAACGCTTTCAAGTGAAAAATCTGCATGATCGAGCAAGGCGACATGGCCAAAAGCCAGTGACGCGTTCAGTAAAGTAAGTAGAGCCATAGAGGCGGGATTATCCTCTTGGCGCGGACGACCCCGCCCCGCCGCCCGCCTCATAGGCCCTTGAGGGCTCGACCCCCAGAGCACGCTTTCATGTTTGTGGCATACTGGAGGGCTTCGCTGTTAAAAAGCCGCTTTGCAGCGGTCACACCGAAGACGGTTCGTGCGCTGAAGCAACGAAGCCGAGAAAAGAAATTTTTTCGCGCTGATTTGACCTGAGGCCCTGAATCGATGTATACTGCAAGGCTTCGCTGATCGCAGCGAAGAGCAGATCGAAGAGTGTTGTTGATGCTGGAAATAATTTAAAAATATTTCCAGGATTTGACAAGAAGACGAAATTCGATGTATACTGCAAGGCTTCGCTGATCGCAGCGTAGTGAGGTTAAGGACAGGGTTTAGGCCTTGTTTAAGACTGTAGATCGTTAACAAAATACAGCCGATAAGCGTGGGCGTTTGATGGTGATTGCCAAGTTCTACGGAACTTAGCTTTTATAGCTAACAAACGCTCATGAAGTA
>CANGEE010000132.1 GCA_947452635.1 Comamonadaceae bacterium
CATTGACGCCGGTGTGCGCGATGTGAAAGAGCTCACCCGCATGGGCTTTCCGGTGTGGAGCAAAGCCATCAGCAGCAAAGGCACGATCAAAGCGACCGTGGGCTCGGTGAACATTGCGGTGGTCTGTGCTGGCATGCTGATTCAGCCCGGCGACGCCATCGTCGCCGATGACGACGGCGTGGTCTGTGTACCCAAAGCCATGGTGGCGCAAACCTTGACCACTGCACAGGCGCGCGAAGCCAATGAAGGTGAAAAGCGCGCCAAGCTCGCCTCGGGTGTGCTCGGCCTGGACATGTACAAGATGCGCGAGCCGCTGGCGGCTGCGGGTCTGAAGTACATCGACTGAACAGGGCCTGGACCGTTCATGCGCACCGCGATGCACGTTCTTTCGCTGGCTTTGGCGCTGTGCCTGTCGGCCTGCGCGCCTTGGCCTGCGGTGCCTGTTGTCGCGGCTGAACATGCTGTTGCGCTGCCACTGTCTGCGGCTGAACTGGCGCAGGCGCGCCAGGCGCTGGCCCCTACTGGCACATTGCGCGTGGGCGTGTACCCCGGCAGCCCGACCTCTTTGGTGATTCACCCGCAAACCGGGGAGCGCGCAGGCGTGGCCTTGGCGCTGGGCCAGCTGATGGGCCAGCAGCTCGGTGTGCCGGTGCAGGTGGTGGAGTTGGCGCGGGTGGCTGAAATCATCGCGGCCATTCAGCGCGGCGAAGTGGACATGACCTTTACCAATGCCTCACCTGCACGTGCGCGCGACATAGACTTCAGCCGCACGCTGGTGCAGTTGGAGCTGGGCTTGCTGTTGCCGCAGGGCGCCAACATCACCCAATTGGCACAAGTGGACCGTGCCGGTGTGCGGGTGGGCGTGAGCCAGGGCAGCTCGTCGCAAGGTGTGCTGACATCCCAACTGCAGCAAGCCCAGGTGGTGCCGGTGGCGTCGCTGGCGTTGGCGCAGCAAATGCTGCAGAACAAGCAACTCGATGCCTTTGCCACCAACAAAGGCATCTTGTTTGAAATGCGCGACAAATTACCCGGTTTCAGCGTGTCGGACGACCGTTGGGGCCTGGAGAATCTGGCCATTGCGGTGCCCAAGGGCCGTACGGCTGGCCAGGCCTTTTTGACCGCTTTTGCCGATCAGGTAACGCGCTCAGGCCGCTTGGCGCTCATGGCCCAGCGCGCGGGTTTGCGCGGCTTGGCTCCACCGGCTCAGGCCGACTGAATTCAACATTCAATCCCCACAGGAGACTTTAATGACATTTGCACAATGGGCTGTCGCCATCGCTGCAGCCACCAGCCTGGCCTCGGTGAGCATGGCGCAAACCGCCTACCCCAGCAAACCGGTGAAAGTGGTGGTGGGTTATGCCGCAGGGGGCGCGGTGGACGTGGTGGCCCGCACCATCGGGCAAAGCCTGTCGGCCAGCTTGGGCCAACCCTTTGTGGTGGAAAACAAACCCGGCGCGGGCACCAACATCGCGGTCAAGTCGGTGATCACTGCCGAGCCCGATGGCCACACCTTGTTGATGGCCGCCAATGCGCTGGCGGCCAATATGTCGCTGTACCAGCCTGCACCGTTTGATGCCGAAAAAGAGTTGGTGGCCGTGTCCTTGATTGGCCGCGTGCCGGTGGTGATTGCGATCAACCCCAATGTGCCCTATGCCAACGTCAAGCAATTGATCGAGGCGGCCAAAGGCAAGCCCAACAGCATCGCCTACGGTTCGCCCGGCAATGGCTCCACACCGCACATGGCGATTGAATTGTTTGCGCGCGCTGCCGGCATCGACCTGCAGCACATCCCTTACCGGGGTGGCGCCCCCGCCATCACCGACACCATTGGCGGCCAAGTGCCCTTGGTGGCGGTGAATGCGCTGGAGGTCTTGCCCCATGTGCGCAGCGGCCGCTTGAAAGTGCTGGCGGTGCTCAGCCCGAACCGCAGCGCCAACTTTCCCGAAGTACCCACCATTGCCGAGTCTGGCTTTCCTGGCTTTGAGGCCTCGGTCTGGTACGGCCTGGTGGCCCCAGCGGCCACGCCCAAAACCATCGTGACGCGCTTGCATGCCGAGGTGCAAAAGGCTTTGCAAACCAAGGAGGTGCGTGAGCGCATGAACGGTGTCGGCGGCGAGGTCGTGCCCGGCAGCGCGGAGATGTTCAGCAACCTGATCCATTCCGAACGTCTGCGCTATGACAAATTGGTGCGCGAAGCCAATATCCAACCCGATTGATTCCAGAACGCATTCCACGAGAAAGACGCACAACAGATGACCATCCCATTTGAAAAAACCCCCGGCTGGCTGGACTGGTACACCGGCCCCAGCCAACCCCGTTTCAAGGTGCCAGCAGGCGCTGTAGACGCCCATTGCCACGTGTTTGGCCCGGGCGCTGAATTCCCGTTTGCGCCGGAGCGCAAGTACACGCCTTGCGACGCGTCCAAAGCCCAGTTGTATGCACTGCGCGACCACCTTGGGTTTGCGCGCAATGTGGTGGTGCAAGCCACTTGCCACGGCGCAGACAACCGCGCCATGGTCGATGCACTGGTGCACTCCGGTGGCAAAGCGCGTGGCGTGGCCACGGTCAAGCGCAGCGTGACGGATGTTGAAATCCAGGCCATGCACGACGCCGGCGTGCGCGGCGTGCGCTTTAACTTTGTCAAACGTTTGGTGGACTTCACGCCCAAAGACGAGTTGATGGAGATTGCGGGCCGCATCGCAAAGTGGGGCTGGCATGTGGTGATTTATTTTGAAGCGGTGGACCTGCCCGAGTTGTGGGACTTTTTTACCGCACTGCCCACCACCGTGGTGGTCGACCACATGGGCCGCCCCGATGTCGCGCTGCCGGTGGACGGTCCGCAATTTGCGCTGTTTCAAAAGTTCATGCGCGAGCACCACAATGTCTGGAGCAAGGTGTCGTGTCCCGAGCGCTTGTCGCTCAAAGGCCCCAAGGCCTTGAACGGTGAGCAAAACGCTTACCAAGACGTGATCCCCTTTGCCAAACGCATTGTCGAAGCATTTCCCGACCGCGTGCTGTGGGGCACCGACTGGCCGCACCCCAACCTGAAAGACCACATGCCCGACGACGGCTTGTTGGTGGACTTTATCCCGCACATCGCGCCAACCGCCGAACTGCAACGCAAGCTGTTGGTCGACAACCCGATGCGTTTGTACTGGCCCGAAGAGAAAATCTGAGCATTTCGAAAAGCCCCTTCATTTTCAGCACCCAGCAGGAGACAACCCATGCGCAACATCTTCACACCTTGGCTCACGGCCTGCTTGGCCGCATGCACGGGCGCCGCGGCCTTGGCCGCCACACCCGCGCTGCCCTTGACAACGGCCTGTGAGGCCTTGAGCGGCTTGAACCTGCCGGCGCAAGTCACGGCCCTGCCCAGCGGCCCGGTGCGCATCGAGTCGGCCACACTGCAGGCCGCCAGCGCCGCTGCCGTGGCCGAGCGCGGCCCCACACCGGCGGCGCGCTTTAGCCCTGCGCTGCCTGCGTATTGCCGCGTCTTGGGTGCGATTGCCCCCATCGACCCGCAAGCGCCGCTGATTCAGTTTCAAATCAATTTGCCCCTGCGTTGGAACGGCCGCTCGGTGCAGTACGGTGGCGGCGGTTTCAACGGCACCTTGATCAACGCTTTGTCCATGGTCCCGGCTGCGCCATTTGACCAGCCCGTGCCTTTGAGCCAGGGTTATGTCACTTACGGCACCGATTCAGGGCATCAAAACAAAGCCGGTGAGCCGCCGCAAACCTTTGCCTTGAACGACGAAGCCTTGCGCAACTTTGCCCATGCATCCTACAAAAAGGTGCGTGATGTGGCGGTCGAGGTCATGAAGCGTGGCTACGGCCAAGGCCCAGAAAAGCTTTATTTTGTGGGCAGTTCTGAAGGCGGGCGCGAAGGCCTGACCATGGCGCAGCGCTACCCGCAGGACTTTGATGGCATTTTCAGCCGCGTGCCGGTGATCCACTGGACCGGTTTGCAACACGCAGGTTTGCGTGATGGCATGGCCTTGATGAATGGTGGCTGGATGGCTCCTGCACAAGTCAAACTGGTGGGCCAAGCGGTATTGGCCGCCTGTGACGCGGCCGATGGCCTGGCTGACGGTGTGGTGTCCGACCCGGTGGGTTGCCGCCAGCGCTTTGATGTGCGCAAACTTCAATGCGAAGGCGCGGCCAGCGACAGCTGTTTGACAGCGCCCCAAGTCAAAGCGGTGCAAACCTTGGGCGCGCCCTTGCGCATGGACGTGGAGTTAGTCAACGGTTTGCGCGAGTACCCCGGGCGCGGTCCGAGTGGCGAAGCGACGCCTGCGTTTGCCGCCACAGGCGGTTGGATGGCCTGGTGGACCGGTGCCAGCGCACCTTCGCTGCCACCGCAGCCAAGCAACGGCATTGGCTGGTTTTACGGTGCCGGTGCGATTCAGTATTTTTATGGCCGCAACCCCGCGCTGGATCTGACCACCTACCAAGCGCGTGACCATGCGGCGCGGGTGAAAGAAATCTCCGCCCTGATGGATTCGACCAACCCCGATTTGTCGGCCTTTCACGCCCGTGGCGGCAAGTTGATCATGCTGGAAAACATGGCCGACTACGCGCAAAGCCCGTATGCCGGTATTGGCTACTACGAGTCGGTGCGCCAGACATTGGGCGCATCCACCACACAGGCCTTCATGCGCTTGTACACCGCGCCGGGTGTCGACCATGTGGGCGCCGGCGCACCGGCCAATGTGGACATGCTCGGCGCCTTGACCGACTGGGTGGAACGCGGCAAAGCGCCATCGAATTTAGAGTTGCTCGATCAATCGGTGAGCCTGCCCGTCAATTTGCTGCGCACCCGGCCCCTGTGCCAATGGCCTTTGGTGCCGCGCTACCAAAGCGGTGATGCGAACCTCGCGGCCAGCTTCAAATGTATGCAATAAAGGAAAAATTGTGGCTTTAGACAAACCCTATTTGGATGTGCCCGGCACCCTCATTTTTGATGCCGAGCAGTCGCGCAAAGGTTACTGGATCAACCAGTTTTGCATGTCGCTCATGAAGGCCGAGAACCGCGAGCGTTTCAAGGCTAATGAACGTGCCTATTTGGACGAGTGGGCCATGAGCGAAGAGCAAAAGCAGGCGGTGCTGGCGCGTGACTTGAACTGGTGCATGCGCACCGGTGGCAATATTTATTTCCTGGCCAAGATCGGCGCCACCGATGGCAAGAGTTTTCAGCAAATGGCCGGTTCCATGACGGGCATGACCGAAGCGGAATACCGCAACATGATGATCGCGGGCGGGCGCAGTGTCGAGGGCAATCGCTATATCGGTGAAAACGGCGATGCCCAAGCGCACAACCAACCCCAGGGCGCTGCCCACCACAACAAGGGAGCCTGAAGATGGCCAAAATCACCGCCTCCGTGTTCACCTCGCATGTCCCCGCCATTGGTGCGGCCATGGACCTGGGCAAAACCCAAGAAGACTACTGGAAGCCTTTGTTTGCGGGTTATGAATTTTCCAAGCAGTGGATGAAGGACAACCCGCCTGACGTGATCTTCTTGGTCTACAACGACCATGCCACCGCCTTCAGCCTGGACTTCATTCCGACCTTCGCCATCGGCACGGCTGCGCAGTTCACGCCGGCCGACGAAGGCTGGGGTCCGCGTCCGGTGCCGGTGGTGAAAGGCCATCCTGAGCTGGCTTCACACATTGCGCAGTCGGTGATTCAGCAGGACTTTGACCTGACCATCGTCAACAAGATGGACGTGGACCATGGCCTGACGGTACCGCTGTCTTTGATGTGCGGCGAGCAAGATCCTGTCCAGGGCGCTTGGCCTTGCCCGGTGATTCCGTTTGCGGTCAACGTGGTGCAGTACCCGGTGCCCAGCGGCCAACGCTGCTTCCAGCTCGGCCAAGCCATTCGCAAAGCGGTTGAAAGCTATGACGACGACATCCATGTGCACATCTGGGGCACGGGCGGCATGAGCCACCAGTTGCAAGGCGCGCGTGCCGGTCTGATCAACCGTGAGTGGGACAACGCCTGGCTGGACCAGTTGATCCACGACCCGGTAGCCTGCGCCAACACACCGCACATCAATTACGTGCGCGAAGCCGGCTCTGAAGGCATTGAGCTCGTGATGTGGCTGATCGCCCGCGGCGCGATGAGCGACATCGAAGCCGGTCAAGTGACAGGTCCTGCGCCAAAGCTGCGCCACCGCTTCTACCATGTGCCCGCGTCGAACACGGCGGTGGGGCACGTGATTCTTGAGAACACTTAATCCCTTGGAGAAATACATGAGCAAAACCATCAAAGTCGCCCTGGCGGGTGCAGGTGCCTTTGGCATCAAACACCTGGACGGCATCCAGCATATCGACGGTGTGGAAGTTGTGTCCTTGGTCGGCCGTGAGTTGCCAAAGACACAAGAAGTCGCTGCCAAGTACGGCATCCAGCACGTCACCACCGATTTGGCCGACAGCCTGGCCCTGCCTGAAGTGGACGCCGTCATCTTGTGTACACCCACGCAAATGCACGCCTCGCAAAGTTTGGCGTGTTTGAACGCTGGCAAGCATGTGCAAGTGGAAATCCCGCTGGCCGACAGTTGGGCTGACGCTGAAGAAGTGGTGCACGTGGCCCAAGCCAAAGGCTTGGTGGCGATGTGCGGTCACACCCGTCGTTTCAACCCCAGCCACCAGTGGGTGCACCACAAAATCAAAGCGGGCGAATTCAACATTCAACAAATGGATGTGCAAACTTATTTCTTTCGCCGCACCAACATGAACGCGCTGGGCCAGGCCCGCAGCTGGACCGACCACTTGCTGTGGCACCACGCGGCCCACACGGTGGACTTGTTCGCCTACCAAGCGGGCAGTCCGATCGTCAAAGCCAACGCGGTGCAAGGCCCGATTCACCCGGCACTCGGCATTGCGATGGACATGAGCATCCAGTTGCAAGCGGCCAATGGCGCGATTTGCACGCTCAGTTTGTCGTTCAACAACGACGGCCCTTTGGGTACTTACTTTCGCTACATCGGCGACACCGGTACTTACTTGGCGCGTTACGACGACCTGTACACCGGCAAGGAAGAGCAGATCGACGTGTCCCAAGTGGCGGTGTCGATGAACGGCATTGAGCTGCAAGACCGTGAGTTTTTTGCCGCGATCAAGGAAGGCCGTGAGCCCAATTCCAGCGTGGCGCAGGTGCTGCCGTGCTACAAGGTGCTGCACGATTTGGAGCAGCAACTTAAGGCTTGAAAGTTGGCTAAGCCAACGTCAAACCCAGTTGGCTTTCAAAGACGGTGTCTTGGCCCGTGACCGGGTCGGCAAAGGCGATGCGCTGGGCCAGCAGCTGCAAGGGCTGGCTGAAGTCTTCGGGCTCATCCGGGCCGCGCAGCACCTGGGGGTA
>CANGEE010000133.1 GCA_947452635.1 Comamonadaceae bacterium
CAAACTGGCGCTGCGTGGCATGTTCGTTGAGGTCGCGCAAAAATGAACGCGCTTCGGGCATGGGCCATCCTTCAATGCCGCCGGCGTGACTCGACAGATAAAGTGAAAGGCCTCCGGTGTTGGGGTGTCTTCGCACCAATCGTTGGCGCACCGGCGCCCACTTCGCCCGCTCTGCGTCGGTGAAATCATCAAAGCCCAGGATGCCCCGGGAATAAATTTGGCTGTGGGTGCAAATTAAATCGTGGACCTCGTCTTTGGTCGCGTCGTCCAGCGCTTCATAGGCCGCGCGCATATCGGCGAATTCTGTGTTGCCACCCGTTGGTGGAATCTTTCGCGCAGACAGGAGTGAGTATTTCGCAGGCACATCCTTGAACGAGCTGTCGGAGTGCCACAACTGGTTACCCAAGCTAAACAGACGCCTGCGGTCATCCCGTGGGAGCAGTTCGCCGTGTTTGTCGAGGTTCGAGATGTCATTCAAGGCCATGCCCAGACGGCGGTCATTTTCGGACATGATGTCGCCGGTCGCCTCTTCCAGTAAACCCAGCTGTCGGCTGAATGCAATTTGCTGTTCGTCTTCCAAGTGCTGGTCGTGAAAGACCAGCACACCGAAGCGGTCCATACCGGCCACGATGGCAGCGACCTCGGCCTCTGTGAGACGACGCGTCAGGTCGATACCGGACACCTCGCCCACAAAATGGGGCCTTGCAGTTTCCATGGGTTGGATGCTGTTTGACATAAAGACCTCCGCCAGTTGCTTGTTGAAAGGGCGCCACTCAAGACATGAAATGAAATGCCCTGCACGTTCATGGGACTTTAGCGCGATGAAGCGCTTCAGGCGGTTGGTGTAAACATGCATAGCGAATGGAGGTGCGCTTCAAAACAGGGCATCGCGTGAGTGATTTAATGCCGGTATGAGCACCATCGCCGTCATCGACTTTGAAACCACCGGCATCTCCCCCGACAGGGGCGATCGCGCCACCGAAATTGCGATTGTCTTGGTTGAAAACGGCCAGGTGGTGGATCGCTTTCAAAGCCTGATGAATGCGGGCGTACGGGTCAACAGTTTCATCACACAACTGACCGGTATCACCAATGCGATGCTGCAGTCTGCGCCGCCAGCCCAAGAGGTGATGGCGCAAGCCGCTCGTTTTGTGGCCGGTAGGCCCATGGCTGCGCACAACGCGGCATTTGACCGCAAGTTCTGGCAGGCTGAATTGGCCCGCTGTGGCGAGGTCGCTGAGCATCCGTTTGCCTGCACGCTGCTTCTTTCGCGCCGTCTGTACCCGCATGCACCCAATCACAAGCTGGGCACTTTGGCGGCTTTGCATCACTTGCCCGCTGCGGGTCGCGCCCACCGTGCCTTGGCCGATGCCGAGGTGGCGGCGGCGCTGCTGTTGTTCATGCAACATGATTTGCAAACCCGCCACGGTATTGCATGGCCGGATCATGCATTGCTGATGGATCTGCAGCGCACCAGTCGCCATGGGCTGAGCGGCTATTTGAAGCGTTGCGCTGAAACGGCATTGACCTCCTGATGCCAGGACCCGCTTTTGCAGCGGCAAGCCCAGCTCAGTTCAGCCGAATGTTGGACTTGTTGCGCGGCTGACCGATTGGCGCCTGGGCTTGGCCTTTTTGTGCGGCGGCCATGTCTTCTTCGCTCGGATATTGGTCCAGTAACCAGTAGTCAAAAACCCGGCGCGCAATCGGGGCGGCTTGGGCTGCGCCAAAACCGGCGTTTTCGACGATCACGGCCAAAGCGATTTTAGGATTTTCAGCCGGCGCAAAAGCCATGTACAAGGCGTGATCGCGTTGGTGCTCTTCTAATTTTCCAGCGTTGTATTTGTCTTTTTGCCCAATGGTCACGGCCTGTGCGGTGCCGGTTTTGCCCGCACTTTGGTAGGCTGAGCCGGCAAACACGCGCGATGAAGTGCCTTCGCGCGCAACGCCAACCAAGCCCTTGTGGACCACCGCCACATGCTCCGGGTTGTAGCCCAGATTGACGGGCGGCGGTGTTTGGACAGGCACATTGGCATGGGTGAGCGCGTCCTGTGTGGCCATGACCAAACGAGGTGTGTATTTCACCCCGCCTTGCGCCAAGGTGGCTGTGGCATGCGCCAGCTGCAGCATGGTGAAGGCGTTATAGCCTTGGCCAATGCCCAAAGAAATGGTCTCACCGGCATACCATTTTTGTTGCTCGGGTCGTTTGTAGGTTTTGCGCTTCCACTCCTGGCTGGGCAAAACGCCACGCACCTCACCGGGCAAATCCAAACCGGTGGATTGGCCAAAACCCAGCGGCTTCATGAATTCGTGAATCGTATCGACCCCCAGTTCGTTGGCCAGGGAGTAGTAGTAGACGTTGCTGGACAAAGTGATGGAGCGCACCATGTCCACCGGCCCGAGACCGCCATCGCCATGGCTGCGAAAGGTGTGGTTACCAAAGGTCCAGGACCCCGTGTCGTTGATGAGGGTGCTGGCACTGCGTTTGCCCGTGGTCAAAGCGGCCATGGCCATGAAAGGCTTGTAGGTGGAGCCCGGCGGATAAGTGCCTCGCAAGGCCCGATTGAGCAAGGGTTTGTCGATGGATTCGCTCAGCGCTTTCCAGTTCTCGACATCAATGCCTTCGACAAACAAGTTGGGGTCAAATGTGGGTTTGCTGACAAAGGCCAGGACTTCGCCTGAGCTGGGGTCGATCGCCACCAGCGCACCGCGGCGACTGCCAAACAGGTCTTCCACCATTTTTTGCAGCTTGATATCGATCGTCAGCACCACGTTTTGACCCGGCGTGGCCGGGTGGCTGGCCAAGCGGCGCACGGCGCGGCCACCAGCCGAGGTTTCGATCTCTTGCACGCCGGTGATGCCGTGCAACTCGTGCTCGTAGCGCTGCTCGATGCCCAGTTTGCCAATGTATTCGGTGCCTCGGTAGTTGCCCTCTTCGTCTTCGTCGGCGATGCGTTCTTTGTCTTTGGTGCTGATGCGGCCAATGTAGCCAATCACATGGCTGGCCAAATCACCAAAGGGGTATTGCCGAAACAAGCGGGCTTTGATTTCGACGCCCGGAAACCGGTAGCGCTGCGCTGCAAAGCGGGCAACTTCGGTGTCACTCAGGCGGGTGCGAATGGGCAGCGAGTCAAAACCCTTGGACTCTTCGCGCAAGCGCTTGAAACGCCGCTTGTCACGTGCCTGGATGTCGATGATTTGCGACAGGCGCTCAATGGTGGCTTCTAAGTCGTCGACTTTGACTGGCGTGATCTCCAACGTGTAAGCCGAGTAGTTGCTCGCCAAGATCTCGCCGTTGCGGTCAAAAATAATGCCCCGGGTCGGCACGGTCGGAATGACGGCGGTGCGGTTGTCTTCGGCTTGCTCTTGCAAGTCCTCGTGCCGCACGACTTGCAAATACACCAACCGCGCCATCAACAAGCCAAAACAGACGATCACCAGCGCTTGGGTGGCCACGACACGGCCGCGGAATTTGTGAATTTCCAGCCGCGAGTTGCGCAGTTCAGCCAGCGAGGGCAGCCAGGCGGACATGTCAGAGCGTACGGGTCAAAGGCGAGGAGCGGTCGATGCGCTGAGGAATCAGCAGCACCGTGCTCAGCAGTGGCCACAGCAGTGCTTGAATCAAGGGCGCCAGCAACAAGCTCCAGTTGGCCATGGTGTGACCAGCAATCAGGTGGGTCAGCCATTCCGCCAAGGTTGCCAGCGCAAACAAGGGCAAGACCTGGATGGACTGTTGTTGAACTGGAAACCACAGCAGACGGCGGTGCATCGCCAGTGCGCCAAAGCACAACAAGGTATAGGCCAGGGCGTTTTGGCCCAGCAGGGTGGACTCATGCACGTCCATCATCAGACCGAAGACAAATGCCGCACCCATGCCCACACGGCGGGGTTGGTGCACACTCCAAAAGACCAGCGTCATCGCCAACAGGTCGGGCGTCCAGAAATAGTTGCCCAAGCCAATCAGCATGTGCAAAACCAAGGCGACGAACAAGCTGAACCAAATGAAGCTGGGGTTGACCCGCGCCAGCAACGGTTTGCCGCGTTCCATGATCATGGATTAACCCCTGAGGCACCGATGGCGCCGGCGCTTGTATTGCCGTCACTGCTGGGCAGCCCCTCTTTGACATTGCTTTGCTTTTTGCCGCGCACGGGTTTGGTGGCGTCGTCGACAGGTGGCGGCGGCAATTCTTTGGCTTGTTGCAAGACCAGCAAATGCCTTCCCAGTTTGTGCGCCAAGGGCGACGCCTGAATACGGGCAAACGGCGCATCGGTGCGCCGCTCAATATGGCTGACCGTGGCCACATGCAGGCCCGCAGGGTAGACCCCATCAATGCCGCTGGTGGTCAGCAGGTCACCCACTTCCACATCTGCGCCGGGGGGCACAAAGCGCAGCTCCAGCGCACCGCCCACATGGCCAGGATTGCCAAAAGCCACATTGCGCTCCCCCGTGCGTGCATTCATGACCGGGATGCTTTGGTCGCGGTCTGTCAGCAAGGTGATTTCACTCACCCAAGGGTAGACGCGGGTGACTTGGCCCAAGACGCCCGCGCCGTCAATCACGGGTGAGCCTTCTGCAATGTTGTTGGCGGCGCCTTTGTCAATCACCAAGCGCTGGCTGTAAGGGTCTGGCGTTTCGTAAAGCACCTGAACGGCGTGCGCACTGACTGGCAGTCGTGGGCGCAAATCCAACAACTTGCGCAATTGGTCATTTTCAAATTGCAGTTGCTCGACTTTTTGCTGTTTGAGCGTATCTAAGGTCAGTTTTTGAACGCTTTGCGCCGCCAGGCTGCGGGCTTCTTGCAGCGAGATGAAATAGCTGCCCAAATAGTCGGCCGCATGCAAAGGCTGCAACACCAACCATTGAAAGGGTGTCATGGCGGTGGCCAAACCGGCGCGCAGCGGATTGGTGATTTTGAAGCGCTCGTCCGAGACCATCAACAGCATGGCCAACAGCCCGAAAAAGGCGACTTTGGATAACGCTGAAGCGCCCTGCCTGAAAAAAGGTGGGGGCGTATGGTCAATCGACTCCAAAGTCATGGGGTGCGTGCACGGGCGGTGAAGTACGGGGCGGGTGGCTGACCACGCCTCGGGTCTGGGTTTACTCGCTGGTGAAAATGCTGCCCAAGCGGTCCATGCGCTCAAGCGCCATGCCGCAGCCGCGTGCCACACAAGTCAGCGGGTCTTCGGCCACCAGCACCGGCAAGCCAGTTTCTTCGGCCAACAAACGGTCCAGGTCACGCAGCAAAGCGCCGCCACCGGTGAGCATCATGCCCCGCTCGGCAATGTCAGCACCCAACTCAGGCGGGGTTTGCTCCAGTGCCGTTTTGACAGCCGAGACGATGTTGTTGAGCGGATCGGTCAGTGCTTCCAGGATTTCGTTGGAGCTGATCGTGAAACTGCGCGGCACGCCTTCGGACAGATTGCGTCCTTTGACTTCCATCTCGCGCACTTCGCTGCCAGGAAAGGCCGAACCGATTTTCTTTTTGATCGCTTCAGCCGTGGGCTCGCCGATCAACATGCCATAGTTGCGGCGGATGTAGTTGATGATGGCTTCGTCAAACTTGTCGCCGCCGACGCGCACGCTGCCTTTGTAGACCATGCCGCCCAGCGAGATCACGCCCACCTCGGTGGTGCCGCCGCCAATGTCCACCACCATCGAGCCGGAGGCTTCAGAAACGGGCAAGCCCGCGCCGATGGCTGCGGCCATGGGCTCTTCAATCAAAAACACTTCGGAGGCACCCGCGCCCAAGGCCGACTCGCGAATCGCGCGACGCTCCACCTGGGTCGAGCCGCAAGGCACGCAAATGATGATGCGCGGGCTGGGGCGGAAGGTGCCGCGTGGATGCACCATGCGAATGAACTGCTTGAGCATTTGCTCGGTGACGGTGAAGTCGGCAATCACACCGTCTTTCATCGGGCGGATGGCTTCGATGTTGCCCGGCACTTTGCCCAGCATGGCCTTGGCTTCGTGGCCGACAGCTTGCAGGGTTTTTTTGCCTTGCGGGCCGCCTTCGTGGCGAATCGCCACGACCGAGGGTTCGTCCAGCACGATGCCTTTGTCGCGCACAAAAATCAGGGTGTTGGCGGTGCCCAGATCGATGGCCAGATCGCTGGAAAAATACCGGCGGAAAGAGGAAAACATGGCAAAAGTCCTTTGAGGCAGGTCCCCTTTATGAAGGGCGCCCACCGTGCAGAAAAAGTCTAAAAAGGGTCAGCGGTAAGCCCATTGCATCCTGCTGGCGCTGGGCATTACGCTAAACACTGGATAATAACGCATCCCCTGTGAAAAGATCGGTTTAGCAACCTTTAATTCACGGCTTTCAAGGCTTACCACTTCATTTTCATACCTATGTCATTGACCTCTCAAGACATCGACCGCATCGCCAATCTGGCGCGTTTGGAGCTCCAAGCGGACGAGGGCGAGCGCATGCGGGCTCAAATCAACGGTTTTTTCAGCATTGTTGAAGCCATGCAGGCGGTGGACACCACAGGCATCGAGCCCATGGCGCACCCGGTGGCGGCCATCCAAGACATCACCTTGCGGTTGCGCCCCGACGTGGCCAGCGAACCCAACCAGCGCGACCTGAACCAGCGCAGCGCCCCGGCGGTGGAGCGCGGTTTGTTTTTGGTCCCCAAAGTCATTGAATAACACTGAAATCCAGCATGAGTGATTTGCATATCTTGAGCGTGAAAGCGCTCGCTGAGAGCTTGCGCCGCAAGCAAGTCAGCGCGGTCGAAGTGGCAACGCGCTTTTTGGCGCGCACCGGCGGCAATCCGCACAACGCCTTTTTGGACATTGACAGCGAAGTCACGCTGGCCCAGGCCCGCGCCAGTGACGCCAAATTGGCCGCGGGCACCGCCGGTCCGCTCGAGGGCGTGCCGGTGGCGCACAAAGACGTGTTTGTGACGCGCGACTTTGCCACCACCGCTGGCTCCAAAATCCTGCAAGGCTATCGCTCACCGTTTGACGCCACCGTGGTGCAGCGCCTGGCGCAGGCCGGTATGGTGACCCTGGGCAAGCTCAATTGCGACGAATTCGCCATGGGCTCGGCCAACGAAAACTCGGCCTATGGTGCGGTCACCAACCCCTGGGACACGGCGCGTGTGCCCGGTGGCTCTTCAGGCGGCAGCGCTGCGGCCGTGGCGGCGTGCCTGACCCCCGCCGCTACCGGCACCGACACCGGCGGCTCGATTCGGCAACCGGCCAGCTTTTGCGGCATCACCGGCATCAAGCCCACCTATGGCCGTGCCAGCCGCTACGGCATGATCGCCTACGCTTCCAGCCTGGACCAAGCC
>CANGEE010000134.1 GCA_947452635.1 Comamonadaceae bacterium
AACAGGTTGCATCTCGCCATTGCCTTCGGTGTAAACACGGTTCTTTTCCATGCCTTTAGACACCAAGTAGGCCTTGACAGCGTCAGCACGCTTGACAGACAACTTCTGGTTGTAAGCATCGCCGCCAATGGCGTCGGTGTGACCCACAGCAATGATGACTTCCAGGTTGATGGCTTTGACTTTGCCAGACAGATCGTCCAGCTTGGCTTTGCCTTCGGGCTTCAACACGGATTTGTCAAAGTCAAAGAAGGCGTCAGCAGCGTAAGTCACTTTAGTGGCTGCAGCAGGTGCGGGCGCTGGCGCTGGGGCTGGAGCGGCTTTAGGGGCTGGTGCGGCCTCTGGAGCAGGAGCTGGCGCTGGAGCTGGAGCTGGAGCGGCTTTAGGGGCTGGCGCCACGGCACCGTCGCAACCTGCGGCAGCGGTTGCTGGCGTCCAGCTGGCATCGCGCCAGCACAGGCCATTGCCACTCTTCCATGTTTCGCCTGCGGCACTGCGCCAGTTGTCGACAGATTGAGCGCCGGCTGCGGTTGCAAATGCTGCGGAGGCAATCAACATCGCCAATGTATTGAGTTTCTTCATGGTTCTCCTCATGGGGGATTAAGCCGCAGACGGGCTGCGTAAAAAAGAACGTATCGGATGACCATCACCCGTTACGGTGAAATCATTGTGCCACAGCCAGCGTGGGACTTCTGTTACGAACTGTTGTGCTAAGTCACAGGTTGACAGCTTTTAAGTCTATATGTTGCATATTTGAGACATCCCATTGCCTCTAAAATGACTCTTTTCACCTTGCGCTGAATACACCCTTCTCATGACCCAGTTTGCCAAAGAAACCCTGCCCATCAGTCTAGAAGAGGAAATGCGGCGCAGTTACCTCGATTACGCCATGAGCGTGATTGTGGGTCGAGCGCTCCCCGATGCGCGGGATGGCTTGAAACCCGTGCACCGCCGCGTGCTGTTCGCCATGCACGAGCTGAACAACGACTGGAACCGGCCTTATAAAAAGTCAGCCCGTATCGTCGGTGATGTGATCGGCAAGTACCACCCGCACGGCGACCAGTCGGTCTACGACACCATCGTGCGCATGGCGCAAGACTTCTCCATGCGCCACATGCTGGTCGACGGCCAGGGCAATTTCGGCTCGGTGGACGGCGACAACGCTGCCGCCATGCGTTACACCGAGATCCGCTTGGCCAAGATCGCCCACGAAATGTTGGGCGACATCGACAAAGAAACCGTCGACTTTGGGCCTAACTACGACGGCTCTGAAAAAGAACCGCTGGTGCTGCCCTCGCGTCTGCCCAACTTGCTGGTCAACGGCTCTGGCGGTATTGCCGTGGGCATGGCCACCAACATTCCGCCGCACAACTTGAACGAAGTGGTCGACGCCTGCCTGCACATGCTGCGCAAGCCCGACGCCAGCATTGACGAATTGATGGAGATCATTCCGGCGCCCGACTTCCCGACCGCAGGCGTGATCTACGGCATCAGCGGCGTGAAAGACGGTTACCGCACCGGCCGTGGCCGTGTGGTGATGCGGGCCAAGTGCCATTTTGAAGACATTGACCGGGGTCAACGCCAAGCCATCATCGTGGATGAGTTGCCTTACCAAGTGAACAAAAAGACCTTGCAAGAACGCATGGCCGAATTGGTGCACGAAAAGAAGATCGAAGACATCAGCCACATCCAAGACGAGTCCGACAAGTCCGGCATGCGCTTGGTGATTGAACTCAAGCGCGGCGCCGTGCCCGAGGTGGTGCTGAACAATCTGTACAAGCAAACCCAGCTGCAAGACACCTTTGGCATCAACATGGTGGCCTTGATCGACGGTCAACCCAAGCTGTGCAATTTGAAAGACCTGATCACGGTGTTCTTACAACACCGCCGCGAAGTGGTGACACGCCGCACCGTCTTCACCTTGCGCAAAGCCCGTGAGCGCGGCCATGTGCTGGAAGGTTTGGCCGTGGCCTTGGCCAATATTGACGAATTCATTGCCATCATCCGCAACGCGCCCACACCGCCTGTGGCCAAGTCCGAATTGATGGCGCGCCGATGGGACAGCAAACTGGTGCGTGAAATGCTGACCCGCACCCGGGCGGACGGCGGGGTGATCAACGCCGACGACTACCGCCCCGATGGCCTTGAAAAACAGTTCGGCATGGCCCAAGACGGCCTGTACACCTTGAGCGACACGCAAGCCCAAGAAATCTTGCAAATGCGCTTGCAACGCCTGACTGGCCTGGAGCAAGACAAGATCGTCGCCGAGTACAAAGAGGTGATGGCCGAAATCGACGACCTGCTGGACATCCTGGCCAAGCCTGAGCGCGTCTCCACCATCATCAGCGACGAGCTGACCGCCCTGCGCCAAGAGTTTGGCCAAACCAAAATCGGCACCCGCCGCAGCTTCATTGAGCACAACGCCCAAGACCTGGCCACCGAAGACCTGATCACCCCCACCGACATGGTGGTGACGCTGTCGCACAGCGGCTACATCAAGAGCCAGCCGCTGAGTGAATACCGCGCGCAAAAACGCGGTGGTCGCGGCAAGCAAGCCACGGCGACCAAAGAAGACGATTGGATCGACCAACTCTTCATTGCCAACACCCACGACTATTTGCTGTGCTTCTCCAACCGCGGCCGCTTGTACTGGCTCAAAGTGTGGGAAGTGCCCGCCGGTTCACGCGGCTCGCGTGGCCGCCCCATCGTCAACATGTTCCCGCTGCAAGAAGGCGAAAAGATCAACGTGATTTTGGCCTTGACCGGCGAGATGCGCACCTTCCCGCAGGACCATTACGTCTTCATGGCCACCTCCATGGGCACGGTGAAAAAGACCTCTCTCGACGTATTCAGCAACCCGCGCAAAGGCGGCATCATTGCCGTGAACCTGGACGAAGGCGACTTTTTGATTGGCGCGGCGCTGACCGACGGCCAGCATGATGTGATGCTGTTTTCCGACGGCGGCAAAGCCGTGCGCTTTGACGAAAACGATGTGCGCCCCCTGGGCCGCAGCGCGCGTGGTGTGCGCGGCATGATGATCGAAGACCACCAAAGCGTGATCGCCATGCTGGTGTCCGAACAAGACGACGTTGTGGCTGTGGAGGGTGCGCCAGCAGCGCCCCGCGCCAGTGTGCTGACCGCCACCGAAAACGGCTACGGCAAACGCACCAGCATCACCGAATACACCCGCCATGGTCGCGGCACCAAGGGCATGATCGCCATCCAGCAATCCGAGCGCAATGGCAAAGTCGTGGCCGCCACCTTGGTGCAAGCCGATGACGAAATCATGCTGATCACCGACACCGGCGTGCTGGTGCGCACCCGCGTGGCCGAGATCCGCGAACTGGGCCGCGCCACGCAAGGCGTGACCCTGATCGGCTTGGACGAAGGCGCCAAGTTGTCAGGTCTGCAACGCATTGTGGAAAACGACGCCAACCCTGAAGTGATGGGCGAAGACGCTGGTGCCGATGACGCGCCTGCCAGCGACACCCCAGCGGCCACGGACGATTAAAGCCCGATGACCCGACCGTTCAACTTTTCGGCCGGTCCGGCCGCCATGCCTGAGGCGGTGTTACAACAAGCCGCCAGCGAAATGCTGGACTGGCATGGCTCGGGCATGGGCGTGATGGAAATGAGCCACCGGGGCAAAGAGTTCATCTCGATTTACGAGCAGGCCGAAGCCGATTTTCGCGAGCTGCTGGCCGTGCCCGCGCATTTCAAAATCCTGTTCATGCAAGGCGGCGGCTTGGCCGAAAACGCCATCGTGCCGCTGAACTTGTCGGGTGGTGGCGCAGTGGACTTTGTCATCAGCGGCAGTTGGAGCGAAAAGTCTTTCAAAGAAGCCGGCAAGTTCTGCACCGCGCGCGTGGCCGCAACCAGCCAAGCCAGCCAGTTCACCCAATTACCCGCTGCCAGCAGTTGGCAGCTTGGCGCGGACAGCCGTTACGTGCATGTGTGCAGCAACGAGACGATTCACGGCGTGGAAATGCACACCCTGCCCGATCTGAAGGCCTTGGGCTGTGACGCGCCTTTGGTGGTGGATTTTTCCTCGCATGTCGCCTCGCGCCCTGTGGACTGGTCGCGCGTGGGCTTGGCATTTGGCGGCGCGCAAAAAAACCTCGGGCCCGCAGGCCTGACGGTGGTGGTGGTGCGCGAAGACCTGATGGGCCAAGCCCTGCCGCATTGCCCGAGTGCCTTTGATTACCAGTTGGTGGCGCGCAACGACTCGATGTACAACACCCCGCCCACCTATGGCATCTACATGGCCGGCTTGGTGTTCCAATGGCTCAAGGCCCAGCGTGAAGGCGCGCTGAGCGGCGTGGCGGCGATGGAACAACGCAATGCAGCCAAAGCCCAGTTGCTGTACGACTTTCTGGACAACTCGCAACTTTATGAAAACCGCGTCGCCAAAGACTGCCGCTCGCGCATGAACGTGCCGTTTTACCTGCGTGACGCGTCGCGCAACGAAGCCTTCTTGGCCGGCGCCAAAACGCGGGGTTTGTTGCAGCTCAAAGGCCACAAATCGGTCGGCGGCATGCGCGCCAGCATCTACAACGCCATGCCCATGGCCGGGGTGCAAGCCCTGGTGCAGTACCTGCGCGATTTCGAACACACACAAGCCTGAATTTCAGGCGTGACAACCCAAAGGCCCGCATGAGCCAACCTATTCAATCCCAAGGTCTTGCCGCTTTGCGCGTGCAAATCGATGCGCTGGACGCGCAACTGCTGCAACTGGTCAACGCACGTGCCAAGGTCGCCGAACAAGTCGGCGAGATCAAGCGCGCCGAGGGCTCGCCCTTTTTCCGGCCCGACCGCGTGGCCCAGGTGATTGAGAAGATCACCCAAGCCAACCCCGGGCCGCTGAAAAACGAACATGTGGCGTCCATCTGGCGCGAGATCATGTCCGCCTGCCTGGCCTTGGAAGCACCGCAGCGCGTTGCCGTCTTGGGCCCGCAAGGCACGTTTTGCGAGCAAGCGGCGATTGAGTTTTTTGGCAGCGCGGCCAACCTGATTTACTGCGCCAATTTTGACGAAGTGTTTCACGCCACCGCCGCCGGCACCGCGCAGTACGGCGTGGTCGGCATGGAAAACTCCACCGAAGGCGTGGTCGCCCGTTCGCTCGATTTGTTCTTGCGCTCGCCGGTGCATGTGGTGGGCGAGGTCAGCTTGCTGATCCGCCACAACCTGATGCGGCAAAGCAACTCCGACGCCGGCATTGAGGTGGTCATGGCGCATCCGCAAGCTTTAGCGCAATGCCAAGGCTGGCTGTCGCAGCACCTGCCCCATGTGGAGCGCCGCGCCGTGTCCAGCAATGCCGAAGGCGCACGCCTGGCCGCCACCAACCCCGCTTGGGCTGCCTTGGCCAGCGAGCGCGCCGCCAGCCAGTTTGGCTTGCACATCGTGCACCACGCCATCCAGGACGAAGCCTACAACCGCACCCGTTTTGCGGTCATCAGCCTGCCGCAAACCATGGCCACGCCGCCTGCATCGGGCAAGGACTGCACCAGCTTGGTGGTGTCGGTGCCCAACCGACCGGGCGCGGTGCATGACTTGCTGGTGCCACTCAAAAACAATGGCGTGTCGATGACGCGCTTTGAGTCGCGTCCGGCCAAATCGGGTCAGTGGGAATACTATTTTTACATCGACATTCAGGGCCACATCAGCCAGCCCCATGTGGCCGCTGCGCTGCAAGAATTGCAAGGCTTGTGTGCTTTCTACAAAGTTTTGGGCTCCTACCCTGTCAGCGAATGAGCCGTGCCCATGATGTTTGACAAACTGGCCTTGATCGGCTGTGGCCTGATGGGCGGCTCGTTTGCCCTGGCCTTGAAAAAAGCGGGCTTGGTGAACCAAGTGGTGGGCTACAGCCCCTCTGAGCGCACCCGCCACAAAGCCCTTGAATTGGGTGTGATCGACGCCATTGCCCTCACGGCGGCCGATGCGGTGAAAGAAGCCGATTTGGTGTTGGTGGCCGTGCCGGTGAGCAGCACGCAAGCCACCTTTGCCGCGATTGCGCCTGCCTTGTCGGCGCAAACCTTGTTGATGGATGTGGGCTCGACCAAATGCGATGTGGTCGCTGCTGCCCAGGCCACCTTGGGTGAGCGCCTGTCCTGCTTTGTGCCCGCGCACCCGATTGCGGGCAAAGAAGTGGCTGGCGTGGAACATGCCGAAGCCAACTTGTACCAAAATCGGCAGTTGATTTTGACGCCGCAAAGCTGCAACGGCCTGCGCAAAATCACCCAAGCCCACCATGTCTGGCAAGCCATTGGTTGCCAAGTCATCACCCTCTCGCCAGAACAACACGACGCCACATTCGCCGCCGTCAGCCACTTGCCACACCTGCTGGCGTTTGCGCTGGTCAATGCCGTGTCACAGCAAACGCAAGGCGCAGATTACCTGTCGATGGCGGGCCCGGGCTTCAGGGATTTTTCGCGCATCGCCGCCTCCGACCCTGCTGTATGGCGCGACATCTTGTTGGCCAACCGCAGCCAGGTGTTGCACCAATCGATCTTGCTGCGCCAGGCACTGGACCGGTTGGAAGACGCCATGGCCCAGGGCGACGCCAGCGCACTGGAACAATTGATTGCGCAAGCCAGCCAGACCCGCGCCCAGTGGCGACTGGGGGGACTGGACCCCGATCTGGCGTCACCACCTTGACCTGCCTGCTGCCGTTAACGAGCTTGAACCATGTACGCCACCGACTTTATTGACCTTCCCCCCTTGGCCGGTGCTGCAGGCACGGTCACCCTGCCCGGCTCCAAAAGCATCTCCAACCGGGTGCTGCTCTTGTCGGCGCTGTGCAGCGGCACTACCGAGATTCACGACCTGCTCGACTCTGACGACACCCGCGTGATGCTGGCCGCATTGCGCCAACTGGGCTGCGCCGTTGAGGTGCAAGGCACCCGCGTGCGCGTGACGGGTTTAGGCGGGCAACTCACAAGACCGGAGCCGATTGAATTTTTCATGGGCAATGCCGGCACCGCCATGCGGCCACTCACAGCGGCCTTGGCCATGTTGGGCGGCGACTTCACGCTCAAAGGCGTGGCGCGCATGCACGAGCGCCCGATCGGCGACCTGGTGGACGCGCTGCGCGAACTCGGCTGCCGCATCGACTACTTGGGCAACGCAGGCTTTCCGCCGCTGCACATTGGCCAGCCCAACTTGAAATTGGACGCGCCCATTTCAGTGCG
>CANGEE010000135.1 GCA_947452635.1 Comamonadaceae bacterium
GGTTTCAGGCAAAGAGGCTGCTTCAATGTCAGAGAGGCCTGCTGGGACCGGCAAACACTGGGCCACCGGCGCCACGCACAACTGCGCGTAACCGCCACCGGCCACCAAGGCGCAAACCCGATCGCCCACGTGAAAACCTGCTGCGGTCATGGCGGCGCTGTCGCCTGACACCACCACACCCGCCACTTCCAAGCCCGGAATGTCCGAGGCACCGGGCGGCACGGGGTACAAGCCCTTGCGTTGCAACACGTCCGGGCGGTTGATGCCGCTGGCCGTGACGCGAATCAGCAATTCGCCCGCGCCCACCACGGGCTCTGGGCGCGTGCCCGGCACCAGTGCAGAGGGTTCACCGAACGCATTGATTTCAATAACTTGCATGTGCATCACCTTCAGACAGAACAGGGACTCCACTGCTGGAGCCCCTGTGGGTCGATTGAAACAAAAACGGATTATTCGCCGGCATGCGCGGGTGCGCGGTCGATCAAGGCTTTCATTGACAGCTTGACGCGGCCTTTTTCGTCGGTTTCCAAGACTTTGACTTTGACGATCTGACCTTCGGTCAAATAGTCAGAGACTTTTTCCACACGCTCGTGCGCGATCTGGCTGATGTGCAGCAAACCGTCTTTGCCCGGCAACAGGTTGATCAAGGCACCGAAGTCCAACACCTTGGTCACGGGACCTTCGTAGACCTTGCCAATTTCCACTTCGGCGGTGATCTGCTCGATGCGGCGCTTGGCCTCGTCGGCCTTGGCGCCGTCGGTAGCAGCGATGGTGATGGTGCCGTCTTCGTTGATGTTGATCTGGGTGCCGGTTTCTTCGGTCAGCGCGCGGATGGTCGCGCCGCCTTTGCCGATCACATCACGGATCTTCTCGGGGTTGATCTTCATGGTGAAGAGCTTGGGTGCGAAGTCCGACACTTCGGTCTTGGCTTCGCCCATGGACGCCTGCATGGCTTCCAAGATGTGCATGCGCGCTTCTTTGGCTTGGGCCAATGCGACTTGCATGATTTCTTTGGTGATGCCCTGGATCTTGATGTCCATCTGCAAAGCGGTGATGCCGTTGGTGGTACCGGCCACTTTGAAGTCCATATCGCCCAAATGATCTTCATCGCCCAAGATGTCGGTCAAGACAGCGAAACGGTTGGCGTCTTTGATCAGACCCATGGCGATACCCGCCACATGGGCTTTCATCGGGACGCCCGCGTCCATCAAGGACAGGCAACCGCCGCAGACCGACGCCATGGACGAAGAGCCGTTGGACTCGGTGATTTCAGACACCACACGCATGGTATAGGGGAACTCTTCTTTGGTCGGCAACACGGCCACTAAAGCGCGCTTGGCCAGACGACCGTGGCCGATTTCACGGCGCTTGGTCGAGCCCATGCGACCGACTTCGCCGGTGGCAAAGGGAGGCATGTTGTAGTGCAGCATGAAGCGGTCTTCGTACTCACCGGCCAAGGCGTCAATGCGCTGGGCATCTCGCTCGGTTCCCAAGGTGGTCAACACCAAGGCCTGGGTTTCACCGCGGGTGAACAAGGAAGAGCCGTGGGTGCGTGGCAACACGCTGTTGCGGATTTCGATGGGGCGCACGGTGCGGGTGTCGCGCCCGTCAATGCGCGGCTCGCCGGCCAAAATCTGGCTGCGCACGATACCGGCTTCGATGTCGAACAACATGCCTTCAACCTTGACGCCGTCAAACTCCACGCCCTCCGCTTTGAGGCTGGCCATGACACTGGCGTAGGCTTCGCGGCAAGCCTGGGTGCGGCTTTGCTTGTTGCGGATCTGGTAGGCGGCGCGCAGTTTTTCTTCGGCCAAGGCATTGACCTTGGCAATCAAAGGCTCGTCCTTGGCGGGGGCTTTCCAGTCCCAAGCCGGCTTGCCTGCATCGCGCACCAATTCATGGATGGCGTTGATGGCGATATTGCCTTGTTCGTGACCGAACACCACCGCGCCGAGCATGATCTCTTCGGACAATTGCTGCGCTTCGGACTCGACCATCAACACAGCGGTTTCGGTGCCGGCGACGATCAATTCCATCTGGCTGTCTTTGCGCTGGGTTTGACCCGGGTTCAAGACGTATTCGCCATTGATGTAGCCGACGCGGGCCGCACCGATGGGGCCGGTAAACGGAATGCCCGAGATGGACAAAGCAGCAGACACGGCGATCATCGCGGCGATGTCAGCGTCCACTTCAGGGTTCAACGACACGGTGTGGATGACCACATGCACGTCGTTGTAAAAACCTTCAGGGAACAAAGGACGGATCGGGCGGTCGATCAGACGGCTGGTCAGGGTTTCGAGTTCGCTGGGCTTGGCTTCACGTTTGAAAAAGCTGCCGGGGATCTTGCCTGCGGCATAGGCTTTCTCGATGTAATCCACCGTCAGGGGAAAGAAGTCTTGGCCAGACTTGGCGGTCTTGGAAGCCACCACAGTGGCCAGCACCACGGTGTCTTCGATGTTGACCAGCACGGCGCCGGAGGCTTGACGGGCGATTTCGCCGGTTTCCATGATGACCTTGTGTGGGCCCCACTGGAAGGTTTTGGTGACTTTATTGAAAATGGTCATGAATCAGAACTCCTGAAAAACAAGTGCATCTGGCTGCACCGAAAGCCCGGTTTTTGACAGTCTGAACACGATGCCATTCCACAAGACCCCTCCAATGGCTGGTGGAATGACACAGCGCGGGTTCGTTCTGACAAAGTCCGAAAACGCTCTATTGAGAAAACCACATGGACAAAGCGCCTGAGCTAGCGAGCTAACTCAGGCGCCTTATTCATCTGAAGAGACGATTACTTACGCAGGCCAAGTTTGGCAATCAACGCAATGTAACGGTCAGCATCTCTGGACTTGAGATAGTCCAGCAATTTGCGACGACGGCTCACCATACGCAACAAACCGCGGCGACCATGGTGGTCTTTGGCGTGGGTTTTGAAGTGAGGTGTGAGTTCGTTGATACGAGCGGTCAGCAAAGCCACTTGGACTTCTGGACTGCCTGTGTCATTGGCGGCGCGGGCATTGGCCTTGACGACCTCGGCCTTGATAGAAGATGCAATCATCTTGATTTCCTTGTGTTTCGCTCAATTCTGAAGAAAAAAGCGAGGTTTCAAACTTGCGCTGCAAATTGGATCGACTTGTAGCGTGCTGCCTTGCACCATGCAAAGCCTTGAAATTATAACCGCTTACAGCCAGGCCCTCAGACGGTCCACCCCTTGCGCCAGTCGCGACAGGTCTTTCGAGGCAAAGCACCAGCGCAACCAGCCCTGCGCCTCAGGGGCAAAAGCCTCGCCCGGGGCCAGGCCCAAACCAGCTTCCAACACCAAGCGCTTGGCTGTGGCCACGGAGTCCGGGTGACCTTTTAACTTGAAAAATGCATACATTCCGCCTCGTGCAGGAGCCAACTCGACCCCGGGCACGGCCTGCAACAGCGGCACCAGGGTATCGCGGCAAAGCTTCAGGTGCGCCACCACCTGCGGCGTGATGTCTGCGGTGTGCTGCAAAGCGGCCATGCCGGCGCGCTGGGTGAACACCGAGGCGCAAGAGGTGTTGAATTCGATCAACTTGCCCATGGCCTGCGTCATGGCCGCAGGCATGACCAGCCAACCCAGGCGCCAACCGGTCATGAGGAAACTCTTGGAAAAACTGTGCACCACCACCAATCGGTCGTCGGGTTCGCTCACGTCCAGAAAAGAGGGCGCAGCGCCATTGGCCGTATCGCCCTCGTAATACAGGCGCTCATACACCTCGTCCGCCAAGATCCAGGTGCCGGTGTGTCGGCAATGGGCCACCAAGGTGGCTTGCTCCTCGCGCGTCAAAGTCCATCCCGTGGGATTGTTGGGTGAGTTGACGATCAGCAAACGCGTGCGCGGCGAAATAGCGGCCAGCAAGGCGGGCATGTCCAGCACCCACTGCCCGCCTTCAGGCTTGAGCGACACACACTTCAAATCAGCCCCCATCACCAAGGCCTGCGCCGTCAAATTCGGCCAGACCGGGGTCACTGCCACCACTTCGTCGCCCGCATCCACCAGTGCTTGGACCGCCAACATCAAGGCATTGACGCCGCCCGAGGTGATGGCCAAACGCGCCACGCCTATGGGGCCGTGCAAAGCACTCATGTAAGTCGAGACGGCCTCACACAACCCGGGCAGGCCCAGGTTGTGTGCGTAAAAAGTCTCACCCTGGTTGATCGAATCGATCGCGGCTTGGCGCACCACCTGGGGCGTGACCTCGTCGCTCTCGCCAAACCAAAAGGCCAGCACATCGCTGCGGCCCAGGCCCGCATTGGCCACCTCGCGGATGCGGGACTCTTCAACATCGAGAACGGTTGGGCGCAAAAAAGGCTGCATGGTCGGTTTCATGGAAAGTGAGCAGCGATGGTAGCCCAGACCTCTCTTGGCAAAAGAGCCCATCGTTTCTAACATCGGCTCATCACCACAATCAGGGAGAACAGATGCGCTACGCAACCACCATCCGCACATCGCTGTGTGCGATCACGCTCTTGGCGCTTGTGGGCACAGGGCGCCTCAGTTGGGCGCAGCGTCCAAGCCAAGAAGAATTTGCGCTGCACGCCGTCAAAAAAATCAAACGCCCCAAACCCGACAAAGGCCAAGGCGAAACAGTGCCAGAAAGAGAACGCCGTCTGCTGCGCGAATGCAAAGGACGACCCAACGCGGGGGCTTGCGAGGGTTATGCCTCATAAAGCAGGCACCGATAGGCCGGGCACAATAGAGCGCATGAACTCCATGCGGATCGACAAATGGTTATGGGCAGCGCGGTTTTTCAAAACCCGATCACTGGCCACCGATGAAATCAACAAAGGACGCATCCAGATCAATGGCCAGGTGGCCAAGCCTGCGCGCGAGATCAAAGCGCAAGACACGGTGGTGATCCGCCAAGGGGACTTGACCCGTAAGCTGCTGGTGCTGGGCTTGAGCCAAGTGCGCGGGCCCGCCCCTGTGGCGCAGGCGCTTTACCAAGAAACACCTGAAAGCTTGATGCTGCGCGCCAAAGTGACCGAGCAACGGCATTTGGCACGTGAGCCTGCCCTGAGCATTGCACACGGTCGCCCCACCAAGCGCGACCGGCGCGACTTGCTCCAAACCAGCAAGGGCTGGGGCGATCGCTGGTCGGCCAGCGTCGACGAGTAAGGCGGGGTCCCGCAGACGACAAAAAAGTAAGCCACAAAGGGTTTTTACCATCGCCCGCGTAGAGGGTGCCACCTACAGTCTGGCCAAGGAGAAAACCCATGCCCATTGCCTTGAAGAGCGCACTGAATTCACGCCCACCTGCTTCTGGGCTGCGCCGCGCCCTCAGCCTTTCTTTGCTGGCAGCCGCCACCTTGGGCTGTTGCCTGACCCATGCACAAACTTACCCTGCCAAACCGATCCGCTTGGTGGTGACCTTCACCCCCGGTGGTGCGCCCGATATTTTGGCCCGCTTGTTCAGCGAAAAAGCGCAACTCGGCCAACCCGTGGTGATCGACAACAAGCCCGGCGCGGGCGGCAACATCGGGGCCGATGCGGTAGCCAAATCGGCTGGCGACGGCTACACCCTGGTGATGGGCACGGTGGGCACGCACTCGATCAACGGCTCGCTGTACGACAAAATTCCCTATGACATGGTGAAAAGCTTCACCCCTGTGTCGCTGATTGCTTCTGCGCCGAATTTGCTGGTGGTGAACAACGACCTGCCGGTCAAGTCGGTGCCGGAGTTGATCGCTTACATGAAGGCCAACCCCAACAAGCTGTCGTTTGGCTCCCCGGGCACCGGCACCTCGGTACACGTGTCTGGCGAGTTGTTCAAGTCCATGACCGGCACCACCATGACGCACATCCCCTACAAGGGGCGCCAATTTGCGATTCCGGATTTGGTGGGCGGCAGCATCCAGCTGATGTTTGACAACATGCCCTCGGCCCTGCCCATGGCCAAAGAGGGCAAGATCCGCGCGCTGGCCCAAACCACGGCCAAGCGTTCACCCGCGGCGCCCGATATCCCGACCATGGCGGAGTTTTTGCCCGGCTTTGAAGCCACCACCTGGTTTGCCATGTTCGCCCCGGCCAACACGCCCCGCGCTGTGATCGACAAGCTCAACGCCGAAGTGGTGCGCGTGTTCAAACTGCCAGAGATTCAAGAACGGCTGAAAACCATCGGCCTAGACCCGGTGCTCTCAAGCCCAGACGAATTGGCGCGCTACCAGGCAGTGGAAATCGCCAAGTGGGCCAAAGTGGTCAAAGAGTCCGGTGCACGCGCCGAATAAATCAACGAACAACCTTCAAGGAATTTTCATGACCGCTTCTTTTCCACGTCGCCAAGTTCTGCACGCCGGTTTGGCCGGAGCCGCCAGCATCGCCCTGCCCGCACTGGCGCAAAGCAGCTTTCCGTCACGCCCCATCAAACTGATTTGCCCTTGGCCTGCGGGCGGCTCCACCGACGCCGTGATGCGCGTCATTGGCGAGAGTGCGGCGCGCATTTTGAACAACCCGGTGGTGATTGAAAACAAGGGCGGCGCCAGCGGCATGCTGGGCCCCAACGAGTTGGTCAGCGCCAAGCCCGATGGCTACACCCTGTCGCAACTGACCATTGGCGTGCTGCGTTTGCCGCACATGCAAAAAATGCAGTTCGACCCGATGGTCGATTTCACCTACGTGGCCTGCCTGACGGGTTACACCTTTGGCATCGTGGTGCGTGCGGACTCGCCCATCAAGAGCATCAAAGACCTGGTCGCTTACGCCAAAGCCAAGCCGGGTGAGTTCACCTTTGGCTCCACCGGCAACGGCACCACACCGCATTTGGCGGTGGAAGAATTTGCCATGAAGGCCGGCATCAAGTTGCAGCACGTCCCCTTCAAAGGCAATGCCGACGGCATGCAAGCGCTGCTGGGCGGTCACGTCATGTCCCACAGCGACGCCACCGGCTGGGGCCCGCATGTGGAGGCCGGCACTTGCCGCCTGCTGGCGACCTACGGCAGCAAGCGCACCAAGCGTTGGCCCAATGTGCCCACTTTGAACGAATTGGGCTA
>CANGEE010000136.1 GCA_947452635.1 Comamonadaceae bacterium
CGGGTTCATTTCGCCCAAACCCTTGTAGCGCTGGCGGCTGGTGGTGCGTTCGGCTTCGCTGATCAGCCAATGCATGGCCTGGCGGAAGTCGCCCACTTTTTCTTCTTTCTGGCGCTCGCCTTCACCGCGCGTGGCCTTGGCACCGTCGCTGAGCAAACCGCGAAAGGTGTTGGCCGCTTCGGCCAGGGCCGCGTAGTCGGCGCCGCGCACAAAGTCTTGCGTGATGACGCTGCTCTTGATGTTGCCGTGGTGGCGGCGGCTGATGCGCAATATGGGCTTGTCGGTACGCACATCAAACTCGGCAGCCACTTCGGCCGGGATGCCGGTGGTGTTGAGTTCGCGCAATTTGGCCTGCAAAGCGGGCGCACATTCGGCGGCGGCCTCTAAGGTTTCGAGGTTGATCGACACGCCGTCGGCCATGGCGCGCAGCGCTTCGGCGTCCATGAAGTTAGACAGTCGGCGAATCACCGCTTCGGCCACTTGGTGTTTTTGCGCCAGGGCTTCCAGTGTTTCACCGGCGAGCACTTGCGAGGCCTCACCCCCGGTGCTGATGCTGGCATCCTTCAAAGCGATACGCAGCAAAAAGCCGTCCAGCGCCGGGCCGTCTTTGAGGTACAGCTCTTCTTTGCCGGCCTTGACTTTGTAAAGCGGCGGCTGGGCGATGTAGATGTGGCCGCGCTCGACCAGGTCGGGCATTTGGCGGTAAAAGAAAGTCAGCAGCAGGGTGCGGATGTGCGCGCCGTCCACGTCGGCGTCGGTCATGATGATGATGCGGTGGTAACGCAACTTGTCGACGTTGAAGTCGTCGGTGCCGCTCTTGCCACTTTCAGCGCTGGCTTTGCCAATGCCGGTGCCCAAGGCGGTGATCAAGGTGATGATTTCGTTGCTGGTCAGCAGCTTTTCGTAACGCGCTTTTTCCACGTTCAAGATCTTGCCGCGCAGCGGCAAGATGGCCTGGAATTTACGGTCACGGCCTTGCTTGGCCGAGCCGCCGGCGGAGTCACCCTCGACGATGTAGATTTCGCACAGCGCCGGGTCTTTTTCTTGGCAGTCGGCCAGTTTGCCAGGCAGGCCCATGCCGTCGAGCACGCCTTTGCGGCGCGTCATTTCACGCGCTTTGCGCGCCGCTTCGCGGGCGCGCGCGGCTTCGACGATCTTGCCGCAAATGATTTTGGCGTCGTTCGGGCGCTCTTCCAAATAGTCCGACAGGGCTTTGGCCACAATGTCTTCCACCGGGGCGCGCACTTCGCTGGACACCAGCTTGTCTTTGGTCTGGCTGGAGAATTTAGGTTCGGGCACTTTCACGCTCAAGACGCAGCACAGGCCTTCGCGCAAGTCGTCGCCGCTGACTTCGACTTTTTGCTTTTTCGCAATCTCGTTTTTCTCGATGTACTTGCCAATGACGCGCGTCATCGCGGCGCGCAGACCGGTCAGGTGGGTGCCGCCGTCACGCTGCGGAATGTTGTTGGTGAAACACAGCACGCTCTCGTTGTAGCCGTCGTTCCATTGCATGGCCACTTCCACACCGATGCTGGTGCCGGGAATGCCGCCGTAGCTGTCCGCCGGGCGCTCACCCATGGCGTGAAAGGCGTTGGGGTGCAAGATTTTTTTGTTGGCGTTGATGAAGTCGACAAAGCCTTTGACGCCACCGGCACCCGAGAAGTCGTCTTCTTTGCCGCTGCGCTCGTCTTTGAGGCGAATGCGCACACCGTTGTTCAAGAAGGACAGTTCGCGCAGGCGCTTGGCCAGGATTTCGTAATGGAAGTCGGTGTTTTGCGTGAAGATCTCGGTGTCCGGCAAAAAGTGCACCTCGGTGCCGCGCTTGTCGGTCGCACCGGTGATGCGCATGGGTGAGACTTCGATGCCGTCCACCATTTCCAGCGGGCGGTTTTGCACAAAGCCGCGCGCAAAGTCGATCTCATGCACTTTGCCTTCACGGCGCACCGTCAGACGCAGCCATTTGGACAGTGCATTCACGCAAGACACGCCCACGCCGTGCAGACCCCCCGAAACTTTGTAGCTGTTTTGGTTGAACTTGCCGCCCGCGTGCAGTTCGGTCAAGGCGATTTCTGACGCACTGCGCTTGGGCTCGTGCTTGTCGTCCATCTTCACGCCGGTAGGAATGCCGCGGCCGTTATCGGTCACCGAAATGGAGTTGTCAGAGTGGATGGTGACGACGATGTCGTCGCAGTGACCGGCCAAGGCTTCGTCAATCGAGTTGTCGACCACCTCAAACACCAAATGGTGCAGGCCGGTGCCGTCGGAGGTATCGCCGATGTACATGCCGGGGCGCTTGCGCACCGCCTCCAAGCCTTCCAGAATCTGGATCGAGCCTTCGCCGTAACCCTCGGAAGCGCCCGCTTGGTGCGCGTCAATTTTGGGTTGAACGGTGGTGAACGACTCTTCGCTCGGCGTATTTTCTTCGGTCATGGTCTTTTTTTCTCTATCTCTTGAATGGCCGAAACCCGCGAAGTGTCGCGGGTTTCATGGGCTGCAGGTCAGTGGGGCCGGGGCTTAAATGCGCATCGGCATGACCACGTATTTGAAGTCGTCGTTTTCAGGGATGGTGATCAGCGCGGAGCTGTTGCCGTCGGCCAGGTCGATGCGCACCATGTCTTGGCCCATATTGCCCAATACGTCGATGATGTAGGTGACGTTGAAGCCGATCTCGATGGCGTCGCCGCCGTAGTCGATGTCGAGTTCGTCCACCGCTTCTTCTTGCTCGGCATTGGTCGAGGCCACGCGCAAGGTGCCGGGCTCCAAATTCAAACGCACACCTTTGAACTTGTCGCTGGTCAAAATGGCAGTGCGCTGCAAACAAGACAGCAAAGCCTGGCGGCCCAAGGTGACGTTGTTGCGGTGGCCTTTGGGGATCACACGGTTGTAATCGGGGAACTTGCCTTCGACCAATTTGGTCACGAACTCCATGCCGTCAAAAGTGAACTTGGCTTGGTTGTTGGCAAACTGCATGTCGATCGCGCCTTCGGCATCGCTCATCAGGCGTTGCAATTCCAGCACGGTCTTGCGCGGCAAAATCACTTCTTGCTTGCTGGGCACGTCCACATCCAAGGTGGCAGAGGCAAACGCCAGGCGGTGACCGTCGGTGGACACCAGGCTGAGTTTTTTGCCTTCCGCCACGAACAAGATGCCGTTCAGGTAGTAGCGGATGTCATGCACCGCCATGGCAAACGACACCTGACCCAGCAAAGCCTTCAGGGTCTTTTGCGGCACGCTGAAGGCGGGGCCAAAGCTGGCCGCTTCTTGCACCAGCGGAAAATCTTCAGCGGGCAACGTTTGCAGTGTGAACTTGGATTTGCCGCCCTTCAAAATCACCTTGCTTTGGCTGGACTCCAAACTGACGGTTTGGTCTGACGGCATGGTGCGCAAAATATCGATCAGTTTGCGCGCGCCCACGGTGGTGGTGAAGTCGCCAGCGTCACCATCGAGCTGCGCGGTGGTGCGTATTTGAATTTCCAGATCACTGGTGGTCAGCTGCACTGCGCTGCCGGTTTTACGGATCATCACATTCGCCAAAACGGGCAGGGTGTGACGCCGCTCCACAATGCCTGAAACGGATTGCAAAACAGACAACAGTTTGTCTTGGGTAGTCTTCAGAACGATCATGTCAACCTCAATGTTGGTACGGGCTTCGTGCAAGAGCGCCCGACAGAAAAAACCATGCCACCATTTTCGCCGTTTTTGACGCTATTTATCGCCCTGGAACCAGCTATTTGCAGCTTAAATGAGGACGAAACAGGCGGCTGGACCATGGTTAACCCTTGAGGGTCTGCTCCAGCACATGCAACTGCTGGTTCAGCTCGGTCAATTGCTGTCGCTCGGCACTGATTTTGCGTACCGCATGCAAGACGGTGGTGTGGTCACGACCGCCAAACAGCTCGCCGATCTCGGGCAGGCTTTTTTGGGTCAGCTCTTTGGCCAAGTACATGGCAATTTGGCGCGGCCGGGCAATGCTGGCGGGGCGTTTTTTGCTGTACATGTCCGCGACCTTGATCTTGTAGTAATCGGCCACGGTTTTTTGGATGTTTTCAACGCTGATCTGCCGGTTTTGGATCGACAGCAGGTCGCGCAAAGCCTCTCGCGCCAGCTGAATCGAGATTTCTTTTTGGTTAAAGCGCGAATAGGCCAGGATTTTGCGTAAAGCCCCCTCAAGCTCGCGCACGTTGGAGCGCACATTTTTGGCCACAAAGAAGGCCACTTCTTCGGGCATGACGCTGCCTTCGCTGATCGCCTTGTTGATCAAAATGGCGACCCGCATCTCCAACTCCGGCGGCTCGATCGCCACGGTCAGGCCGGAATCAAATCGTGAAACCAAGCGCTCATGGATGTCAGCCAGACCTTTCGGATAGGTGTCGCTGGTCATCACGATGTGCGACTTTTTGGCCAGCAAGGCCTCAAAGGCGTTGAAAAATTCTTCTTGTGTGCGGTCTTTGTTGGCAAAAAATTGCACGTCGTCAATCAACAGCAAATCCAGCGAGTGGTAGCGGTGTTTGAACTCGTCAAAGGTCTTGCGTTGATAGGCCTTAACCACATCCGAGACAAATTGTTCCGCGTGGATGTAGAGAACCTTGGCATCGGGGCGATCAGCGAGCAATTTATTGCCGACGGCATGCATCAAATGGGTCTTGCCCAAACCGACGCCGCCGTAGATGAACAAAGGGTTGTACAAGTGCCCGGGCATGGTGGCCACGTGCATGGCCGCGGCGCGCGCCATGCGGTTGGCAGAGCCCTCGACCAGGGTGTCAAAGGTCAGGGCGGTATTGAGTCGGTTCTTGAAACCCTGGGCCGGGGTGTCCTCGACCGAGTCCAACACCTCGGTTGTCGCTTCTTGTGCGGCTTTAGCCAATGAAAATGCAGTCCTGGCGGGGGCTTCACGCGTAGCGAGCGCTAACTCTACAATTATTTTTTGACCTTGCAAACGCTCCAGCAAAGCGGCAAAACGGGCCGCATATTGGGCTCGAATCCAGTCCAGCTTGAAGCGGTTGGCGACAAAAATAGTGACCTTGGAAAAATCATCGGTCACCTGAGCGGTCAGGGGTTTGATCCAGGTGTTGAACTGCTGTTCGGGCAGTTCCTGGGCGAGTTCATCGAGACAAATTTGCCATAAGGCCAGTCCCGGATCGCCCGCTTCGGGGGGGAGGAGTCCCTCGTTCATGTGTGTTCTTGTTTTTGTGTGGACAGTGGACGAAAAATGACGCTGCAATTGGAGTTTATCAAGAGTTTATCCACATGCAGGCCAACGGTTCTAAGTGGGGCATCATAAACCAGATTACTGCCCAAGTCGGGCGACAGGAATGGGGGTAATCGAGGGGGTCCGGCGGGCCCCATTTGCCCTGCGCCAGAAAGTTTGCGATAATCGCGGGTTACCCCTGAAAGATCAGGGGTCCCCAAGAGGACTCTATTCCCATGAAACGCACATACCAACCCTCCAAAACCCGCCGCGCCCGCACCCATGGCTTCATGGTTCGCATGAAAACCCGTGGCGGCCGCGCCGTGATCAACGCGCGTCGCGCCAAAGGCCGCAAGCGTCTGGCTGCCTGATTTCACTCAAGGCGAGCTTGCTTTACCGATGCGCGCCTGATTCAGTCCCCCGGTTATGCTGGACGGCTGATCGGTTCGCGCCCAAGCCCTGTGGTGCAAGGCCCTGAAGTGCAGCGTTTGAAAACACGCCCGCAATTTCAAGCTGCCTTGGCTGGCGGCACGGTATGTCGCACCTCGCATTTTGCTTTGCACAGACTGGCCTTGGTCCCTCGCGCAACAGCATCTCTTGGCAGGAACCACCCTGACGGGCCTGCGCTGTCCCAAGAGCAGGCCCTTTTTGGTGTGGTGGATGTCTGGCTGGGCGCTTTGGTGCCCAAGCGCTGGGCGCGCCGTGCGGTCACTCGCAACGCCATCAAACGCCAGATCTACAACGTGTCGCAGCATTTCGCGGGCACGCTGCCTTTTGCCGCGCATGTGGTTCGGCTCAGATGCGAATTTGACCGCAAGCAATTCATCAGCGCCAGCTCTGATGCCCTCAAGTCGGCCGTTCGAGCCGAGTTAGAGCAGTTGTTTGCGCGCGCGGTGACAGCCGCCAGCGCAACCGCGGCGAGGCCACAGCCATGATGCGAACGGTTTTGATGGCGATCGTCAAAGGCTACCGCCTTTTCTTGAGCCCCTGGTTGGGATCGGCTTGCCGTTTCGAGCCCACCTGCTCGGTTTATGCCTTGCAGGCGTTACAGTCGCATGGCGCAGCCGCAGGCAGTTACCTGACTGTGGCACGCTTGGGCCGCTGCCACCCGTGGTGCGCAGGTGGCCTGGACGCCGTGCCTGAACAGCCGCCCCGACTTTTTTCTCGCTTGCTTTCTCACACCTCTTCGAAGAAGACTTCATGAACGATATTCGTCGCACCATTTTGTGGGTGGTTTTTGGCTTCTCTCTGGTCCTGTTGTGGGACCAATGGCAGATGCACAACGGCCAAAAAGCCACCTTTTTCCCGCAGCCCGTGGCCGCCAAAGCAGCCGCAACTGCGGTCGCACCTGCCGCCTCTGGGGTTCCCACACCTTCTGCCGCCTTGCCCGCGACCACCTTGCCCGCTGCGGCCCAAGTGCCGGGTACGCCTGCTGCGCCCGTGGCCGCCGCGCCGCGTGACCGCATCGAAGTGGCCACCGACGTGCTCAAGCTGACTTTCGACACCGAAGGCGGCTCCTTGGTGCGCAGCGAGTTCAGCCAACACGCAGACATGGCCGACCACAGTAAACCGCTGGTTTTGTTGGACGAAAGCCGTGACCGCGTCTATGTGGCACAAACCGGCTTGATCGGCGCCGCCAACGGCGTGGCTTATGCCACCCACAAAACACCCATGACGTTCAGTGGCGAACGCGCC
>CANGEE010000137.1 GCA_947452635.1 Comamonadaceae bacterium
TGGGGTGCCAAAGCTGTCCAGGACCTTGTGCACTTCTTGCTCAATCGCACGCGGATGGGCAAACAACACATGGGGGTCTAAATTGCCTTGCAGTGCTTTGCCGGCTTGACCAACCAAACCGCCAACAGCTTGTCTGGCTTTGCCAAGATGGACGGTCCAATCCAGACCCAAGACATTGCAGTCCAGGGTGTTCATCTCTTGCAGCCATAAGCCACCGCCCTTGGTGAAGACAATACTGGGAATGGTCTGGCCATCGTGGCGGCGAATCAACTGATCCAGAACCCGTCGGGTATAGGCCAAGCTGAAATCTTGAAAAGCGCCGTCTGCCAGCACGCCGCCCCAACTGTCAAACACCATCACGGCTTGGGCACCCGCTTGAATTTGCGTGTTCAAGTAAAGCGCCACGGCATCGGCATTGATTTGCAAGATGCGGTGCATCAAATCTGGGCGGCTATACATCAAGCTTTTGACGTGACGGTAGTCATCAGAGCCGGCACCCTCGACCATGTAGCAGGCCAAGGTCCAAGGGCTGCCAGAAAAACCGATCAAAGGGACTCGACCGTGCAAGGCCTTGCGGATCGAAGTGACGGCGTCAAACACATAACGCAGCTTGTTCATATCGGGCACGGCCAGTTGGGCCACAGCGGCTTCATCGCGTACGTTTTTGGCAAAGCGTGGGCCTTCGCCTTGCGCAAAGCTCAGGCCCAAGCCCATGGCATCGGGCACCGTCAAGATGTCGCTGAACAAAATGGCGGCATCCAAGGGGTAGCGGTCCAAGGGTTGTAAGGTCACCTCGGTGGCGAAGTCCACGTTGGTGGCCAGCCCCATGAAGCTGCCCGCCTTGGCGCGTGTGGCGCAATACTCAGGCAAATAGCGTCCTGCTTGACGCATCAACCACACCGGCGTGTGGTCTGTGGCCTGGCGCAGGCACGCTTTCAAAAAAGTGTTGTTTGGCAGTGGAGGACTCACGGCATTTGAAATTGCGGTTCAACCAGCAGGCGTCTTGACAAAAAGCGGCTAAGGGATTGTCTGTTCTGGCCAAGAAGGCGGCTGGGGTTGGGGCGCAGACTCAGGTACTTGAGAGGCCTGGGCGAAGCACATTTTCTCGCCATCCCAGCGCTGGCCACACCAGCAGTAGCCCTCATCGTTGATGATGCAGGTCCCGGTGCCGCAGCATCGCGCATCGTCGCTCATCGATCGCTCCAACAGCGTCCGTAGGCCATGCTCAAGCGAACCGGGACCAGGTCATCAGCCTTTTTTGGCCCAGGCACTGCACCAAGCTTTGGCCGAGACTTGCTTGCCTGCAAACAAGGGGCATGCACCGGCCGCGGAACCCGCTGCGCCTTGATAGAGTGCGCAACTGCTGCAGGCTTGACCGGCTGCGAATTTGGGTTGTTTGGTTTTGTCCACTTTGCTGGCATCGGCTTTGTAGCCCAGTGCTGCCGCTTGGGGATCGGTTTCAGCCACCATGCTTTGCGCTTGCGCATGGACGGCCAGCAATGTCGCTGAAGTCGCCACGGCGGTTTGCATCATGAAGACACGGCGTGTGCTGGAAAATGGTGAAGTCATCGTCTTTCCTCCGGTTGAAATTGAGTGCATGCATTATGAACCCCTTGAGCTGGCGAAGCGATCATCCATCTCAGAAGTGTATTTCACAAGCCGCCTATCGGCGCTTTGAAATGCGGTGATTGTAGTGGACCTGCGCCTTTACTTTTCTTTGCACAACATCCACGGGGCACGGCAGCTGGCCACGCCATCGTGCTCGCGTGATGCTGTGAGGGTGGCCGCCCATGCGCGGATGGGGCGTATGCCTTAATGGTCTTGCATGAAGCGGCTCACCGTTTCAAGCCGTTTCAAAGGGTCTGATTCAGCAAGTAGTTGCAGTTTCAGCGCGACGCTGATGGGCATGGCTTCGGCATAGCGATTCGCCAGCCAACCACATTGGTCCAGGTGGTAGGGGGCAAACATGGGCAATTTGTCGATGACACCTTGTTGCTGGGCCGATGCAATGACTTTGCCTAGTCGGTCCGCGTACGCTTGCAGGGCGGCGGGCACTTCGACCGGCGGGTCCTGCGCGGTATAGCTCACCCGGCCTTGCCATACACCATAAGGGCCGGGCAGTACCTCGTGCAATTGAAAGCGCAAACCGCCTTGGCAAACAATGCGAAACAAATTGGGCTGCAGGGGCTCAAATTCTCGAATGTGCGCCATGCAACCGTGGTCATGGAGCGTGGGCACTTGACCGGGTACTTGCACTTCGCTGCCTTGTTGGATCCAGGCCACGCCAAAAGGCTGTTGCTGTTGCTGACATCGCTTGATCAGGTCGAGGTAGCGCACTTCAAAAATTTGAAGCTGCAGCATGCCATCGGGAAACAGACCTTGTGAAAGCGGAAAGAGGGGAATGGTGTCTTGCACAGCGGGGGCCATGTAGGGGCATGTGATGGAGCGCCATGCCGTGACAGCAGGGCGGACTGTGGGCCATTATGATCTGATTTCACAGGGCACAAGGCGATGACACCAGAAACACTTTTGCAGCACATGGACTCGGGCCAGCTTTGGCCGCAATCTGCGTTAGCCCGCATACCCGACGCGACGGCGCAGGCCTACCAAACCGCTTTGCAGGTGCGCCAGTTGCGGCTGGCGCGGGGTGAGCTGCCACGGGGTTTCAAGATCGGGTTCACCAACCGCAGTATTTGGGAGCGGTACCAGGTGTTCGAGCCGATTTGGGGCACGGTCTGGAACACCACCCTGAGCACGGTCAATGCAGCGGGCGAGTGCAGCGTCGACATTTCGCGCATGTGCCAGCCCCGGCTGGAGCCGGAGTTGGTGTTTGGCATGCGCTGCACACCGCCTGCGGAAGTGACACTGCAAAGCTTGTTCGCGTCGATCGATTGGATGGCCAGTGGCTTTGAAGTGGTTCAATCGCACGCGGTCGATTGGAAGTTCAAAGTGGCCGACACCATCATCGACAGCGGCTTGCATGCCCATTTGGTGCTGGGCCCGTCGGTGCCTGTGGCCGATGTGGCGGGCAACGGGGAGGCTCTGCATGCCCTGCTGGCGGGCTTGTCGCTGACCCTCACGCAAGCTGGTCAGTTCGTGGAAAAAGGCATGGCGTCCCATGTGTTGGACAGTCCCTTGATGGCGCTGTTGCACTTTGTGAGGGCGCTGAGAAACTGCCCTGGGGCGCCCGATGTTCAGGCGGGGGACGTGATCACCACGGGCACTTGGACCGATGCTTGGCCGCTGCTGGCCGGGCAGGTTTGGCAAAGTCAATACGCGCCACCGCTGGTGGGCTTGCGCTTGAAGGTGGTTTGACATCTCCTCAGCGAGGCCATCGCAACAGGCCTCATGGGGTATCTTGGCACAGCAGCCCCAACAAGGCGGGGCGCGCATAGAGGTGTGCGACATTGTGCGCTTCGATGCCCGGTGCCCAACGCCGCAATTCGGCTGCGGCGTTGATGGCCGAAGCCAGCGCCAGGGCCCCGAGAGACATGTCCTGCGCCCGCATGGAGCCGTCCATCATGGCGTCCACCAGCAAGCTGGCGATGCGCTGGTCCAAGCGTTTTAAGGCGGTGCTGACCTGTTCGCGCTGAACTTGATCGGGCAGGGCGCTGATGGCCGTGGTGCGCAGCAGGGGGCCGCGTTCGCTGAGTTGAAATTGCAGCAGCAGCGCCACCGCCGCACACAGGCGTAACCATCCTGGCCCCTGAGCCTGTTCTGCGTTGTTGATCGCATGGCGCAGCACGTCCAAGCTGCGCTCGAAACAGGCGGTGATCAAGTCGAGTTTGGTGTCGTTATGGTGGTAGAAGCTGCCCTTGGTGACTTGCAAGCGGGCCGATATTTTGTCCACCGAGGCCCCGTGGTAGCCCTGCTCATTCACCAGCTCGGTGGCGGCTCGCAAAAAGGCATCCATCGCCGTGTCCGGTGCATGGGGTGGTGCGGGCAAGTTCAAGGCGGCCAAGACTTGCGGCTCAGGCCAGTGGCCGCCAGGCACCGCCAGACCGTTGAGCACAATGTCGCTCAGTCGCTCGGCGGCACGCGGGTAAGCGCTCAACTCGTAGCGGCTGACCCAGGTGCAAAAACTGTTAGAGGAGGAAAGCAATAAGTGCGCTCTGGCATTGATTGCTGCACGGCTCCATGCCGCAGTTTCAGGTCCTTGGAGCAGCCCGCGGATCTGCCTGAACATCTGGGTGTAAGCCTCGAACACCGTCACCGACTGGGCTTGGGGCAGGGCGCGGATGTCATGGAACACGATGGGCGCGGCCTGCGCGCCGCTGTCGATGCGCGCGCGCTCACTGGCCAAGAGCCCCAAGTAACGCGCCACGCGCGAGGCCACGCTGGGCTCAGTTGCAGCCTCTTGGGTCAGTGCCTGACGCGCCCGGATGGCCTGCATCAAGCAGGCCGTGGCCAGGTCTTCTTTGCGGCGGTAGTAGTAAGCGATGCTGGTGGTGACGAGGCCGACGCTGGCAGCGATTTCTCCCAAGGTGACCCCTTTGATGCCCGCTTGGTTAAACAACTGGGCGGCCGCCGCCAAAATGGTCTCTTGCTTTTCCTGAAACTTGAGGGTGTCAGGCGGGTGACCCTTCAGGGGTGATGAGCTCATTGCGCCGTCCATGCAGCCACATTTCGCACCAGGGGGATCAGGCGCCTGTGTGCAGATGGCAGGCCACGGACCGGCCCTGGCCCAAGTCGGTCAACGCAGGGTCCTGTGTCTTGCAGCGGTCCATGGCCATGGGGCAACGGGTGTGAAAGCGACAACCTGATGGCGGATTCAGGGCGCTGGGCACTTCCCCCTGCACCACGATGCGCTGGCGTGAGCGCTCGATCACGGGGTCGGCCACTGGCACGGCCGACATCAAAGCTTGGGTGTAGGGGTGCAGCGGTTCTTGGTACAGCGCATCGCGGTCAGCGATCTCGACAATGCGGCCCAAATACATCACCGCCACCCGGTGGCACAGGTGGCGCACCACCGACAAATCATGGGCAATGAACAGGTAGGTCAAGCCCAGTCGCTCTTGCAGTTCTTGCAACACATTGACCACTTGGGCCTGGATCGACACGTCCAGCGCCGAAACCGGCTCATCGCAGATGATCAGGCTGGGCTCCATGGCCAAGGCGCGGGCAATCCCGATGCGCTGGCGCTGGCCGCCTGAAAATTCATGCGGGTAGCGCTCGGCCATGTCGGGCAGCAGACCGACGGTGCGCATCAACTCGGCAATGCGCGCTGCATAGGCCTTGGGGTCATGGGCCATGCCGTGCACCACCAAGGGCTCGCCAATGATGTCATTGACCTTCATGCGCGGGTTGAGTGAGCCATAGGGGTCTTGGTAGACCATTTGCATGCGCTGGCGGATGGGCCGCATCTGCGCTTTGTCGTGGCGCGTGATGTCATGGCCTTCAAATTCGATGCGTCCAGCGGTACTGTCTTGCATACGCAGCACGGCCAGACCGGTGGTGGATTTGCCGCAACCGCTCTCACCCACCAGACCCAAGGTTTCGCCACGGTCCAGGGTGAACGACACGCCATCCACTGCATGCACCGTGCCGACTTGTTTCTTCCAAATCACACCGCGCATCACCGGAAAGTGAACCTTCAGGTTGTCGACGCGCAACAGAGGATCGGCCATGGCTCAGACTTCCAAAATACAGGCCACCTGGTGCCTGAGGTCAATGTCACGAAGAGGCGGCGGGGATTGACCGCAGGCTGCGCTGGCGTGCTGGCAACGCGGTGCAAAAGCGCAGCCGTCAGGGATGCGCGCCAAGTCGGGCGGTTGTCCTTCAATGGGGACCAATCGCACGCTGGTGTCACTGTCGAGGCGAGGCACCGAGGCCATCAGGCCTTGGGTGTAGGGATGACGCGGGCGTGCATACAGCTGCGCCGCAGGCGCGGATTCGACCACCCGCCCCGCGTACATCACCACCACCCGGTCGGCATAGCGCGCCACCACACCCAAGTCGTGGGTGATCAGCACCAGGGCCGAGCCGGTACGTTCCGCAAGGTCTTTCAACAGGTCCAAGATTTGCGCCTGCACCGTCACGTCCAGGGCCGTCGTGGGCTCGTCGGCGATGATCAGCTGCGGCTCGCAGGCCAGGGCCATGGCGATCATGGCGCGCTGACGCATACCGCCTGAAAACTGATGCGGGTAAGCGTTCACACGGGATGCGGCATCGGACATGCGCACCAGACCCAGCAGTTCACGTGCTTTCTCCAGCGCCACGCGCCAGGGGGCTTGGCGATGCAGGTGCACGGGCTCGCCCACCTGCATGCCCACGGTCATCGACGGGTTCAAACTGCTCATGGGCTCCTGAAAGATCATGGCGATGCGGTTGCCGCGCACCGCGCGCATCTCGGCATCGCTCATTTTCAGAAGATCTTGGCCGTCAAACAGGATTTCGCCGCTTTCAATGTGACCCGGCGGGTCGGGGATCAAGCCCAGGATGGACAGCGCGGTCACGCTTTTGCCCGAGCCGGATTCACCGACGATGGCCAGCGTCTCCCCTGCGGCCACATCGAAGGACACATCGTTGACAGCGGTGATCTGGCCCCGGCTGGTGCGAAAACGCGTGACCAGGTGACGGACGCTGAGCAAAGGTGCAGACATGGTGTCGCTGAATTTCGCGTGAGGGGACTCAGAAACCCATTTTCTTTTTCATGGCCTGATCCACCCACATGCGGGCATGGATCGGTCCGGGGCGCTCCGCACCCGCGCGCAGTTCGCCATCGTAGTTCTTCACCCAA
>CANGEE010000138.1 GCA_947452635.1 Comamonadaceae bacterium
AGTGTTTTAGGAGAAAGAAATGAGAGTTTCGGCTTCGGTAAAGAAAATTTGCCGCAACTGCAAGATCATTCGCCGTAAAGGCGTTGTTCGTGTCATTTGCACGGATCCGCGTCACAAACAGCGTCAAGGCTGATTGCAAGAGTTATAGAGGAAGAAAATGGCACGTATTGCTGGCATCAACATCCCGCCGCACAAGCATGCAGAAATTGGCCTGACCGCCATTTTCGGCATCGGTCGCACCCGCGCACGTCAAATCTGCGAAGCTTGCGGCATTGCTTACTCCAAGAAGATCAAAGATCTGACGGACGGCGACCTGGAAAAAATTCGCGATCATATCGCTGTGTACACCATTGAAGGTGACCTGCGACGCGAAACAACCATGAACATCAAGCGTTTGATGGACATTGGTTGCTACCGTGGCTTTCGCCATCGCCGTGGCTTGCCCATGCGCGGTCAGCGTACACGTACCAATGCACGCACCCGTAAGGGCCCGCGCAAAGGTGCTACCGCTTTGAAGAAATAAAAGGCATTGAGAGATCACTATGGCAAAAGCCCCGTCTAATAGCGCCGCTCAACGCGTTCGCAAAAAAGTCCGTAAAAACGTTGCAGACGGCATTGCACACGTGCATGCATCGTTCAACAACACCATCATCACGATCACCGATCGCCAAGGCAATGCGTTGTCTTGGGCTTCTTCGGGTGGCCAAGGTTTCAAAGGTTCACGCAAGTCGACGCCTTTTGCAGCCCAGGTTGCTTCTGAAGTCGCCGGTCGTGCAGCCATTGAACAAGGCATCAAAAACCTTGACGTTGAAATCAAAGGTCCCGGCCCAGGTCGTGAATCTTCGGTTCGCGCCCTCGGTGCCTTGGGTATCCGTATCACTTCGATTGCCGATGTGACACCGATGCCGCACAACGGCTGCCGCCCTCAAAAGCGTCGTCGTATCTAATTTAAACAAGCCCACCGCCATTGCCATCTCGGCAATGGCTCCTGCACGTGAGTGCAGCAGATGACATAAAAGGAAGCTCAAGTGGCACGTTACCTCGGCCCCAAGGCCAAACTCTCCCGCCGTGAAGGCACCGACCTGTTCCTGAAAAGCGCACGTCGCTCGATCGCGGACAAGTCGAAATTCGACACCAAGCCAGGCCAACACGGCCGCACTTCGGGTCAGCGCACATCGGACTACGGTTTGCAATTGCGTGAAAAGCAAAAAGTCAAACGCATGTACGGTATTTTGGAAAAGCAATTCCGCCGTTACTTTGCAGAAGCCGATCGTCGCAAAGGCAATACAGGCTCTAACCTGTTGGCCTTGCTCGAATGCCGTTTGGACAACGTGACCTACCGCATGGGCTTTGGCTCTACGCGTGCTGAGTCCCGCCAGTTGGTGTCTCACAAAGCCGTGACCGTGAATGGTCAGTTGGTGAACATTCCTTCTTACTTGGTGAAAGCCGGTGACGTTGTGGCTGTGCGTGAGAAATCCAAAAAGCAAAACCGTGTGGTTGAAGCTTTGCAATTGGCTCTGCAAGTGGGCATGCCTGCTTGGGTTGAAGTGAACATGGAAAAGGCCGAAGGCATTTTCAAGAAAGTTCCTGACCGCGACGAATTCGGTGCTGACATCAACGAATCGCTGATCGTTGAATTGTATTCACGTTAATCTCGTTATCGTTTCAATCGTTCCCGACCTGTGGTGCATCGCAGGGCCGGGTGCTTCATCAGCCTTACCGGTGTAACGTACCGAGGGTATTGAGAGGAAGTCTGAATGCAAACTAATCTGTTGAAACCTAAAGCCATCCAAGTTGAACAATTGGCCGCCAATCGTGCCAAAGTCACTCTGGAGCCTTTTGAGCGTGGTTATGGCCACACTCTAGGTAATGCTTTGCGTCGTGTGTTGTTGTCCTCTATGGTGGGTTATTCCGCCACGGAAGTGACTATCGCCGGTGTCTTGCATGAGTACTCGTCTATAGACGGCGTCCAAGAAGATGTGGTCAACATTTTGTTGAACCTCAAAGGCGTTGTGTTCAAGCTGCACAACCGTGATGAAGTGACTTTGAGTCTGCGCAAAGACGGCGAAGGCCCTGTCACTGCCGCGGACATTCAAACACCGCACGACGTTGAAATTGTCAATCCTGAGCATGTGATCGCCAATTTGTCACACGGTGGCAAACTCGATATGCAAATCAAGGTTGAAAAAGGCCGTGGCTATGTGCCCGGCACCATGCGCCGTTTTGCCGACGAGCCTACCAAGTCGGTGGGCCGCATTGTGTTGGACGCCTCTTTCTCCCCCGTCAAGCGCGTGAGCTACACGGTCGAAAGCGCCCGTGTCGAGCAACGCACTGACTTGGACAAATTGGTCATCGAGATTGAAACCAACGGCGCCATTACTGCAGAAGATGCCGTACGCGCTTCTGCTAAAATCTTGGTCGAGCAACTGGCTGTGTTTGCACAGCTCGAAGGCAGCGAATTGTCCGCCTTTGACGCTCCATCACAACGTGGTGGTGCCGGTAGTTTCGATCCGATCTTGTTGCGCCCAGTGGACGAACTCGAACTCACCGTTCGTTCTGCCAACTGCCTCAAGGCCGAGAACATTTATTACATCGGTGATCTGATTCAGCGCACCGAAAATGAATTGCTCAAGACCCCTAATCTGGGTCGCAAATCACTCAATGAAATCAAAGAAGTTTTGGCTTCCCGCGGTTTGACATTGGGTATGAAGCTGGAAAGCTGGCCACCGGCCGGTTTGGAAAAGCGCTAAAAAATGCCCCACCTTTGGGTGGGAGTGCACGGGCAGTACCTGATACGGCTGCTTGTTTAATAAAGAAAGGAAAGCACTATGCGTCACGGACACGGACTTCGTAAACTTAACCGCACCAGCTCGCACCGCCTTGCGATGCTGCAAAACATGATGAATTCGCTCATTGAGCATGAAGTCATCAAAACCACTGTGCCTAAGGCCAAAGAATTGCGCCGCGTGATCGAGCCCATGATCACTTTGGCCAAGGTGGACACCTTGGCTAACCGCCGCTTGGCGTTCAATCGTTTGCGTGATCGCGACAGCGTCACCAAATTGTTTAACGACCTGGGTCCCCGCTCTGTAGCTCGTCCTGGTGGCTACACACGTATCCTGAAAATGGGCTACCGTGTGGGCGACAATGCACCTATGGCGTTGGTCGAATTGGTTGATCGAGTTGAAGTTTCTGCGCCAACGGCTGCAGAATAAGGTATAATTCATTCTTACCGCGGGGTGGAGCAGTCTGGTAGCTCGTTGGGCTCATAACCCAAAGGTCGTTGGTTCAAATCCGGCCCCCGCAACCAAAATATACGGTTCTTTCCGTAACAAAAAAGGCTCACCTCGGTGGGCCTTTTTTGTTTGTGCATCCGTATCGGCTCATCCCTGCTGGGGCTACGTTCGCCAGTCTTTTACCCCATCCGCCGCTTCGCTCACATGCAGCAAACGTGCTAACGGACCCAGCACAGCGTGCTAGGTGTTCGTGCCCTACGTTGCGACCAATAAATGATCATCAGATCGTGACTGGTGCCGCGGTGCTATTTCTGTGCGCAGTGCGCGTTGATCAGACGGGTTGCCTGCTCGATTTCATTTCCTGAAGCAGTCGCCTTCGATGCAAATAGATCTCCTCGGAGTTTGTCTTTTCGTGCAAGATTGACATGACTTCCAGCCTGGTTTGCTTTCGCGAAAGGCTGCTGGATGAGGTTGGGCAATGCGCGGTGGTAGAAAGCCATAACGCGTCCTCGTAGTATTGCGCGATCAACAGATCCGTTTTCAATATGTAGCTACTGCCAAAAGTGATGGTGACAATTTCTGGCAAAAACTTGAGCAACTCCTGGGCTGCACCAGCGCCCTTGGCTGTGATGCGAACCAAAGCGGCTCCATCGCGACTGTTCACTGACAGCACCAGACACTTGAAACTCAACATCTCAACGGCGGGGAGTGCGCCTGGCATCTTTGTGCAAAGCCTGTTGAGTGGCTTATCGTTGCAGTACATCTCGGGGTAACTTGGCCCCGCCACCTGGAGCAGGTCTTCGGTCAACTTGGTGTTTTCGCTCTTAGATAAAAGCTGCAAATACTGGTTCATTGAAAACCGAGTATCGGTGCTTGCTTGTTTAAGAATTTCCTGCGCCACGTCTTGTGCCTGCAGATTGTTCTTCACCGCCCAGGCCAGCTTGGTGTGATCGGGCAGCACACCGTCCATCAGTTCTTGCGTGGGATTCTGGACTAAAACACTCGAAACAATCAGCGCCTCAGCGGCTTGCCTGTCCACACCAACCGAGAACTCCCCGCGCGGCTCCTGATTCTTGATGCAAAGATAAGCCTCGTAGTTATGCAAGACGTCGTGAAGGTCAGAGATGGGGATGAGTCCTGTTTTCTGCAAAAAATGATCGCCTTCAAATATGAGTTCTCCGGTTCCCACGCGGGTCGTGAAAATCTCGTCGCATTGGCCATGCCGTACATATTGCAAGGTATCTTTTTTTCTCGGTGGCGCCATGTCTTGCTCCCAGTGTCGTTAATCGAGTTCACCAAAATTCATCAGTCGAGCGGCCTGGATCAGGTATCGCGTGTTTGCTGTCAGCCGCGCGCGGGCAACATAGTGTCTTGGCCTGTCCTTCATGATGACTAAAATCCTTGGCTGATTGCCCCAATCATTGCCAGATGTGCCAACGCTCACCCGGTCCTTGGGGCTTGAAAGGCGAAGTGCATCACGCGCCGAAATCTGCCCATTTTTAAACTGCACCAACACAGCCAGATTGACCGGAAGGCAGTTCGCATACGCTTTGAAGGACGTGCTCAAAACAGCCATATCCAAGGGGCCACAGCTGCACGCCGGGCGCGGGTCAAGTGCCTGCGAAAACGCATTCAAAACTCTCGGATCTGAGCCCAGTAACTTGTGGGCAAACTGGCGCCCCTCGTCGCTTAAGAGGTAGTGGATTTCTTTTTTTGCACGCGCATCCCACGCCTTGTCCGCGCTGCGCTGATGCCTGTGCCTGAGCCTCTCGAATTCGGTCGTTTTGAATTCGATCGTTTCGAGCAAGGCATCCAAAGCGCTCATGGCGACTCCAGAGAGATTGAGTCTGGCGCTGGCCGCTTGCGGGCTCATGCCGATCATGCGCACCGCCAGGTATTGCGCCGAGCTGATGAGCGACTTGGCATCGTCGGGTTCAGGGCCCGGGCGGACCACCGGGTTCCTTTTGGGCTGCTCAAGCGCAGCAGCAACTTCTTGATCAAAAAAATGGGGCAAGTGGTGACAGCTGGCTGCACTATGGCGTTTAAGCCTCATCCATTCACCCACTGAGGCATCGATGTGTGCAGTTTGCAAGTTCGTGTTGCAAGCTGCCGCTGGCGTCGTCGCCGCGGATAAAGCCGTCAACGGCTGCACCGTGCTGTAGTTCTTGAGGCTGGCGGCGGCGAAGACCGACAGCAGGAGATCGCCAATCGCAAAGTAGTAGTTCAGGAATGTTCTCGGATGGCCATGGCCTGTTTGTCGTAAAGCGTCGATCAGCACCGCGTTCTCCCGTTGGGTCAGCAGCGAGCAGTAGTCGGCGCAAGCTGCCGTAGAAACTTCACCCCGTAAAAAGCTGCGCAGTAGCGCTTCCCAGCCTGGCGTCAGCACCTGCAGTGCTTGCACGCAACGGGTGGCATGCGCGCGTGCATGAACGTCCCCCGTGACCTGCTTGATCGCAGCGCTCAGGGCCAGTTTGATTTGCTCGATGGTGGTGCGGTCGCTTGAGTCATCCAGCAAAAATAACCATCTCGCCTGGGGATAGGCCTCCTTGATCGTTTTCGCTGTCTGACGAAATCGTGCGGCCAGCGCCTTGGGGATTTCCAACACCCGGCGCGCGTTTTTTGACTTCAAGTTGCTGAAACCACCGGTGGTCACAATGAGCTGATCGAGTTCGGATACCGCGTCCAGCGATAGCACCTCTGCCTCCCCGCTTCGAAGGGGTGCCGCAAACCGCAGTTCGCCGTAGAGAGTTGCCAGCGACTGCTCAAATGGCAAGTCTGCAAAGTGGTCAGACACGAGCTCAATGATGCGGTCTTTGTCGCTTTGCATGAGCAAAGTTGACGAGGCAGAGCGGCGCAGTCCGTTGCCCACTGACTCATCTGCACCGCTGAACAAATCCAGCGGTATGGCGTAGTTCTCCTGGCGCAGCCGTTTGACCAGACGTTTGGCCGCAGTGAGCCGCTTTGCGCGGTTTTCCAGACGCTGCAGTTCGGTTTCTCCTGTTGCCGCTTCCTCCACCTTTTCAATAAAGCTGTGCCATTCCTGGCGCCAGACCTTGAAATCAATATCTGCGGCGAAGGCGGTCAATGTGGGCTTCAAATTACTGGTGTAGGTGGCCAAGGAGGACACCACGATCTTGCCTGTCGAGGGGGCATCGCACCACAGCCTGCATTCAGCCAAGATCCAGTCTTTGAGCAAGTTGGCTGGCCCATGCTCAGAGCAGTCCATTTGCGTGATGACGGCTTGCAGTTTTGACATGCGCTTTTGGTTCTCGCCGCCCTTGGAGTCGCTCGTGTTGTGCACCTCATTCAAGGCGTTCATGGCGCGGCTTAGCGCAGACGGAGAAGCGGAGATCTTGGTTTGGCGCAAGCGCCCAACGGGCGCAGGAAACTTGAGGGCTGAGAGATCGGGCACTTGGGCCCGACCAAGCAGCCGAAGCA
>CANGEE010000139.1 GCA_947452635.1 Comamonadaceae bacterium
GTAGTCTTGTTTGCCGAAGGCGGAGGCGGACGCCCTGGCGACGTGGACCGGCCGGTGGTCGCGGGATTGAACAACCACACCTTCAGCCAGTTTGCCGCCTTGTCGGGTCGGGTGCCCGTGGTCGGCATCGTGCATGGCCGCTGCTTTGCGGGCAACGCCGCATTGCTGGGCTGCAGCGATGTGATCATTGCCACTCAGGCCAGCAACATTGGCATGGGCGGCCCGGCCATGATCGAAGGCGGCGGACTGGGCCAATTTGCACCCGAGGACATTGGCCCCTCTGATGTGCAGACGCGCAACGGCGTGATCGACATCTTGGTCAAGGACGAGGTCGAGGCGGTCGACACGGCCCGCCAATACCTGTCTTACTTTCAAGGTCGCTCGAACGGTTGGACTTGTGACGACCAGCGCCAACTGCGATTCGCAGTGCCTGAAAACCGACTGCGTGTGTATGACGTGCGCACCGTGATGCACACGCTGTGCGACAGCGACTCCGTGCTGGAGTTGCGTGCGCACTTTGGTGTGGGAATTGTGACCGCATTGGCGCGCATCGAAGGCCGCTCGGTCGGCCTCATGGCCAACAACCCCATGCATCTGGGTGGCGCCATCGATGCCGACGCGGCCGACAAAGCCAGCCGATTTATGCAGCTTTGCAACGCCCATGGCCTGCCCTTGGTGTCTTTAACCGACACCCCTGGCTTCATGGTCGGCCCCGAAATCGAAGCACAAGCCCAAGTGCGCCACACCAGTCGCATGTTTGTGGTGGCAGCGAAATTGGAGGTGCCCTTTTTTGCCATCGTGCTGCGCAAAGGCTATGGTCTGGGCGCGCAAGCCATGACCGCGGGCGGCTTTGATGCGCCAGTGTTCAATGTGTCTTGGCCGACCGGTGAATTTGGCCCCATGGGCCTGGAGGGTTCTGTGCGTTTGGGCTTCAGCAAAGAGCTGCAAGCCAAGCCAGAGGGTGCTGAGCGTGATGCCTTGTTTGCCGAACTGGTGGCCGAGCGCTATGCAGTCGGTAAGGCCATCAACATGGCGCAGACCTTGGAAATTGACGCGGTGATTGACCCTTGTGAAACCCGAAGCTGGTTGGTACGCGGACTGGACGCCAGCACGCCATTGCGTGGCGCTAAGGGCCGTGGATTTGTGGATGCTTGGTAACCACGGTCCGCGCCATGAAAAAGGCGGCAAGGTTACCCTTTGCCGCCTGTTTGTGGGGAATTGAAAAATTACTTTTTCTTGTTCACCGCGGCTTTGAAAGCCGCACCCGCCGAGAACTTGGGCACAGTCGCAGCTGCAATTTTCAAAGCTTCGCCCGTACGGGGGTTCTTGCCCTTGCGTGCTGCGCGCTTGGTGGCTTTGAATGTTCCAAAACCGATCAATTGAACGTCTTGCTTTTTGGCAACGGTCTTGGTGATGATGTCCACCAAGGCGTTCAACGCGCGGCCAGCAGCGGCCTTGCTCATGTCAGTTTCTTTGACCAGCGCTTCAATCAATTCACTCTTGTTCATGGTTTATCTCCTTGTCAATGAACGTGGTGATTTTGGCATAGTTCAAGCCGCACCTTGAAAAATTTTAGTGTCATGTCACAAAAATGATCAGGGGCAGCCAAGCCGGGGGCCATTCAAGTTGTAAATTGACAATGCCAAGCGCATACGCGAAGACCACAAAAAACGGGTCGCTTCTGATACAGAAGTGACCCGTTGATGAATGCGTTCGTTGGTCGGCGTGGCGGGATTCGAACTCGCGACCCCTTGCACCCCATGCAAGTGCGCTACCAGGCTGCGCTACACGCCGACAAGCTTGAAATTATAACGCGACTTGTTGCCTTAATCGGCCAGCAGTTCACGAATTTCCAACAATTCGTTGCGCAAGGCATCTTGCATTGGGCTTGCGAATTTTGCATTGGGAAAAGAGCTTGAAATCAGATGGGCGGGCGAATCAGCGGCATCACTGGCCATGTCTGGATTTGCATCGTTGTCAGATCTTGGGCCCACTGCATCCACTTCATTCAAAGCCGTATTTTTACGAAGATCTCGCTGCGCTTGGGCTGATTCTTGCAGTTGGTTACGTGCGCCGCTGATGGTGAATCCTTGCGAGTACAAGAGATCGGAAATTCGCCGAATCATCAGCACTTCATGGTGCTGGTAGTAGCGGCGATTGCCTCTTCGTTTGACGGGTCGCAACTGTGTGAATTCTTGCTCCCAATAGCGCAGCACATGCGGTTTGACATCGCACAACTCGCCCACTTCGCCGATGGTGAAGTAGCGTTTAGCAGGAATGGGTGGGAGGGACTTCTCCATTGGAATCAGGAACTTACCTCGAAAACCTTCGAGCTTACTCCAAGCTCAGTGCTTGCGTCTAGCGCCATTTTCTAAATTCAAATGCTGGGTGTGACAAAGGGCTAAGGCCGTTGAATACCAAAACACTCAAAGAACACCCTTATTCGGCATCGTCCTCGACAGGATCACCTTGAATCACCGCTTTGAGTTTGTGACTGGCATGAAAGGTCGCCACGCGCCGCGCTTCGATCGGAATCAACTCCCCAGTCCGAGGGTTGCGGCCCGGGCGAGGGGATTTGGTGCGTATTTGAAAATTACCAAAGCCAGAAATTTTCACATCTTGACCCTCGCGCAAGCTTTGCGCAATCAGGTCAAAAAAGGCATCCACCATGTCTTTGGATTCGCGCTTATTGAGTCCAATTTTTTCAAACAACAAATCGGACAGATGTGCCTTGGTCAGTGCGGGTGTCTCTAAGCTCTCGACTGAAAAGTCCATGGTAATTCCTTCATTGACCCGAATGGGCTCAAGCACGTAACCGCGCGTTCAACTGTGAACTGAGTTGCGCCAATTGGGCGCTCATCACGGCTTCGATTTGGGCTTCGGTCAGTGTGGCGTCTTCACTGTTGAGCGTCAAGCGCACTGCGAGGCTTTTTTCGCCTTCGGCCAGACCGCCAGAGACCGTGCCTGCAGGCGCTTTAACGGCTTGCGGGCGGTACACATCAAACAGCACCGCATCACGCAGCAAGCCCTGGCTGGGTGCGGCCCATACAGCGGCCATCAATTGCGCGTGGGTCACCTGTTCGGCCACGATCACGGCCAAATCACGCTCCACCGCTTGGTAACGGGGCACTGCTTGCGCTTGAGGCACAGGACGTTGCAGCAGCGCATCCAGATCCAACTCAAAAACCACAGGCGCTTGGGTCAAATCCCACGCCTGACGCCACCTGGGATGCAACTCACCGACAAAACCCACAGCTTGGCCGTTGATCAGTACGCGCGCACTGCGACCCGGGTGCAAAGCGGGATGCTCGGCGGCTTCAAATGCAGGAATCACAGGGGCGATCAAGGCTTGCACATCGGCTTTGACGTCATAAAAGTCTACGCCGCGCGGCTTGCCACTCCAACCTGCGGGAGACTCTAGGCCCCAAGCCATGCCCGCCATGCGCATGGGTTGATGAAAGCCTTTGACCGTCGTGTCGCTGTCTTGCACTTGGCTGTCGCGCAAAAACACCCGGCCCAATTCAAATACACGCACACGATCGGCTTTGCGGTCGGCATTGAACTTGACCACTTGCAACAAGGAGCCGATCAGGCTGGAGCGCATCACGCTCACTTGGCTGGCAATGGGGTTGAGCAAACGAATCGGGTTGGCGTTACCCGCCAGTTGCTGCTCCCAGCTTTCATCGACAAAGCTGAAATTGATGGTTTCTTGGTAACCCAAACCGGCCAGGCTGCGACGCACGGCAAATGGGCTGCGCTGCGCTTCAACACGAATGTTGGCGGTGATAGAAGCTAAAGGCGGTGTGGTGGGCAGGTTGTTGTAGCCCACCATGCGGGCGATCTCTTCGATCAAATCTTCTTCGATCTGCAAATCAAAACGCCAGCTCGGCGGCTGCACAGTCACCGTGCCCTCGCCTTCGGTGACCGCAAAGCCCAGGCCTCTCAAGGCGTTGGCGCATTGGTCTTGGCTCAAGGGCATGCCTATGACTTTGACCGCGCGCGCCACGCGCAGCGTCACGGGCGGGTGCACAGGCACATTGACCGTCAGGTCGTCCATGGGGCCAATTTGGGTGCTGGCCGTGCCGCAAATGTCGATCACCAATTGGGTGATGCGCTCAATGTGTTCGACCGTGTGCTGCGGGTCCACGCCGCGTTCAAAGCGGTGACCGGCATCGGTTGAAAAATTGAAACGGCGCGAACGCCCAGCAATGGCAACGGGCCACCAAAAAGCGGCTTCGATGTAGATGTTTTGCGTGTCGTCTGACACCGCCGTGGCGTCGCCGCCCATGATGCCGGCCAACGACTCGACTTGCTTGTCGTCAGCGATGATACCGACTTTGGCGTCCACGGTGACGGTGTTGCCATTGAGCAGCTTGAGTTGCTCGCCCGCGCGGCCCCAGCGCACATGCAGGCCGCCGTGGATTTTGTCGAGGTCAAAAATATGCGAAGGACGACCGAACTCGAACATCACGTAATTGGAAATATCGACCAAGGCGCTCACACTGCGTTGGCCGCAACGGGCCAGACGGTCCACCATCCAAGCCGGTGTGGGGGCTTTGGGGTTCACGCCTTTGAGCACACGGCCGCTGAAACGGCCACACAAATCAGGCGCTTCGATGCTGGCAGGCAAGAGGTCCGGCACGGTGGGCTTGACGGGGGGAAAGCCCACTTCTTTCAAAGGCGCGCCGGTCAAGGCTGAGACTTCGCGGGCAATGCCGTACACGCTCAGGCAATGCGCCAAATTGGGCGTCAGCTTGAGGGTGAACAAAGTGTCGTCCAGGTTCAAATACTGACGGATGTTTTGGCCCAACGGCGCATCGGCGGGCAGCTCTAACAAACCGCCATGGTCGTCGGCAATTTTGAGTTCTTTGGCCGAACACAGCATGCCTTGGCTTTCGACGCCACGCAACTTGCCGACTTTGATTTTGAAGGGCTTGCCGTCTTCACCGGGTGGCAACTCTGCGCCCACCATGGCACATGGAATTTTGATGCCCGCACGTGCATTGGGTGCGCCGCACACGATGTTGAGCAAGGCACCCTGCCCTACGTCCACTTGGCAAATGCGCAAGCGGTCCGCGTCGGGGTGCTGCAAGGCTTCTTTGATTTCACCGACGACGATGCCGGTGAAAGGCGGCGCCACGGGTTGGAGTTCTTCCACTTCCAAACCGGCCATGGTCAAAGTGTCGGCCAGCGCTTGGGTAGAGAGTGAGGGGTTGCAGAATTCGCGCAACCAGGATTCGGGAAATTGCATGATGAATCTCGTGTGTGCGTGAAATTATTGGAACTGGCTCAAGAAGCGAATGTCGCCATCGAAGAACAAGCGCAAGTCGTTCACGCCATAACGCAGCATGGTGAAACGGTCCATGCCCATGCCAAAGGCAAAGCCGATGAAACGCTCAGGGTCCAGGCCCATGTTGCGCACCACGTTCGGGTGCACTTGGCCTGAGCCCCCCACTTCGAGCCAACGGCCCGCCAAAGCGCCGCTTTGGAACTGGATGTCAATCTCAGCGCTGGGTTCGGTGAAGGGGAAGAAGCTGGGCCTAAAGCGCAGCACCAAGTCGTCGCTCTCAAAATACGTGCGGCAGAAATCGGTGATCACCACTTTGAGGTCTTTGAAGCTCACGTTCTCGCCAATCCACAAGCCTTCGCATTGGTGGAACATGGGCGAGTGGGTGGCATCGCTGTCGACGCGGTAGGTGCGACCCGGGGCAATGACACGGATCTCGGGCATGCCTTGGCCCGCGTCGAGCTGATTCCTGTAGCGCTTGACGTGTTGCACCGCATGGCGAATCTGCATCGGGCTGGTGTGCGTGCGCAGCAGGTAACCGCCCTCCACATAAAAGGTGTCGTGCATGGAGCGTGCCGGATGGTCCTCAGGCGTGTTGAGCGCCGTGAAGTTGAACCAGTCGGTTTCGATCTCGGGGCCTTGCGCCACTTCAAAACCCATAGAGCCAAAAATATGCTCAATACGCTCCAGGGTCAAAGACACCGGGTGCAAACCGCCCTGCGCGCGCACCCGGCCGGGCAGGGTCACGTCCAAGGCTTCAGCTTGAAGTTGACGGTCGAGTTCGGCATCTTGCAGGGCTTGGCGACGCGCGTTCAATGCAGTTTCGATGGCTTGTTTAGCCAGATTGATGGCGGCACCGCGGCTCTTTTTCTCTTCCACATCCAGCGCCGCCATGCCCTTCATCAGCTCGGTGATGCGGCCCGTTTTGCCGGTGTACAAGGCTTTGGCGTTTTCAAGATCCGCAGGGGTTTGGGCCTGCGCAAAGCTTTCGCGGGCGCTGACAACCAGGGTGTCCAACTCGTTCATAAGGATGCTTTACAAAGAGTCCGTCAAGACTCAAAAGAGGAATGCGAAATAAAAAAGGGATTGAAGCCTTTGAAAGCCTCAACCCCTTTGATTTACTGCGCGAAACAAGGGCCCTGGAGCCCTTGTCGCTCGTGCACTCAAGCGGCGGCCAGTTTGGCTTTAACTTGGTTCACGATGCCAACAAAAGCGGCCTTGTCATGCACGGCGATGTCCGCCAGCATTTTACGGTCGATTTCGATGGCAGCCTTTTTCAGGCCGTTGGCAAATTGGCTGTAAGTCAGACCGCATTCACGCGCAGCGGCGTTGATACGGGCAATCCACAACTGAC
>CANGEE010000140.1 GCA_947452635.1 Comamonadaceae bacterium
CGACAAAATCGACCTGGCCCAAGCCGAAGCGATTGCCGATTTGATCGACGCCTCCACCAGCGCCGCTGCGCGCAGCGCCAGCCGTTCTTTGGCCGGTGATTTTTCGCGTGACATCCATGTGTTGCGCGACGCGCTGATTCATTTGCGCATGTTGGTGGAAGCCACGCTGGATTTCCCAGAAGAAGAAATCGACTTCTTGCAAAAAGCCGATGCGCAAGGGCAACTGGACCGCTTGCAAAGCCAATTGGCCACGGTGATGCAGCGCACGCAGCAAGGCGCGCTGCTGCGCGAAGGCATCAAGGTGGTGATTGCCGGTCAACCCAACGCCGGCAAAAGCTCGCTGCTCAATGCTTTGGCCGGGGCCGAGCTGGCCATCGTCACGCCGATTGCGGGCACCACGCGCGACGTGGTGCAGCAGACCATTCAGATCGAAGGCGTGCCCTTGCATGTGATCGACACCGCCGGTTTGCGCGACAGCCCGGATGTGGACGAGGTCGAAAAAATTGGCATTGCGCGCGCTTGGGGCCAAATCGAAGCCGCCGACGCGGTGCTGTTTTTGCACGACCTGACGCGTGCGCAGACGCCCGACTACGCCGCAGCTGACCTGGACATCGCGCGCAATTTGAACGCCAAACTGCCCGCCAGCGTGCAGGTGATTCATGTGTGGAATAAGTGCGACGCCCTGGCGGCACCGCAGGACGCGCAGGGCATTGCCCTGTCCGCCAAAACCGGCGAAGGCCTGGCCACTTTGCGCCAGCAACTCTTGCAAGTGGCCGGTTGGCAGCAGGCCAGCGAAGGCCTCTACATTGCCCGCGCACGCCATGTGCACGCCCTGCGCGAAGTGCAGGCGCATGTGGACATGGCCCAAGCCCTGCTGCAAGCCCAGGCCCAATCACTGGACCTGCTGGCCGAAGAGCTGCGTCTGGCGCAAAACGCGCTCAACGCCATCACCGGCGAGTTCACTTCAGACGATTTGCTGGGTGTGATTTTTTCCAGTTTTTGCATCGGTAAATAAACCTCATGGCCACCTCCAAACCCGATCGCCCCGCCGCCAGCAGCCCCCAGTCGCTGTCGGGGCTGCTGCCATTTTTAAAACCCTACCGCTGGCAAATCGGCTTGGCGCTGGTGCTGCTGGTGCTGGCTGCGGCCACCACCTTGCTGTTCCCTTGGGCGATTCGCCACCTGATTGACAGTGGCTTTGCGCCGGGGGAGCGCAGCGAACAGGTGATGGCGATGCGCGGCAATTTTGTGCTGCTGTTTGGCGTGGCTGTGGCACTGGGTGTTTTTTCAGCGGCGCGCTTTTTCACCGTCAGCTGGCTGGGCGAGCGTGTCACCGCCGATTTGCGCAACGCGGTGTACCGCCATGTGCTGCAGCAAAGCCCCGCGTTTTTTGAAACCACCTCCACCGGCGAAGTCACCAGCCGCTTGATTGCCGACACCACCTTGGTGCAAAACGTGGTGGGTTCGTCGCTGTCCATGGGGCTGCGCAATGCGGTGATGGGCCTGGGCGCGCTGGCGGTGCTGGTCTGGTCACACCCCACGGTGATGCTGCAAATCATTTTGACGGTGGTGCTGGTGGTGTTGCCCGCCACCTGGTACGGCCGCAGGGTGCGCCGTTTGTCACGCGCCAGCCAGGATCGGGTGGCCGACTCCAGCACCATTGCCAGCGAAGTGCTCAACGCCATCCCGATCGTGCAAAGCTACAACGCGCAGTCACGTGAGGCCGATCGTTTCAACCACTCCACCGAACAAGGCTTTCAAACCGCCGTGCGCCGCACCCGGGCGCGCTCCATTTTGGTGGCCTTCATCATCATCGCCAATGCCGCGCTCATGCTCTGGGGCTTGTACCAAGGCACGCAAGCGGTGATTGCTGGCGAATTGACCGCCGGTCAACTCGGGCAAGCGGCTTTGTATGTGGTGATTTTTGCCGGTGCGGTGGCCGTGTTAGGCGAGGTCTATGGCGATTTGCTGCGCGCTGCAGGCGCCACCGAACGTTTGATGGAATTGCTGGCCAGCGTCTCGCCGGTGCAGTCGCCGCTGCAGCCTGTGGCCTTGCCGACCAGCAGTCAAGGCAGCGCCTTGGTGCTGGACGATGTGCTGTTCCATTACCCCTCGCGCCCGGCGCAGGCCGCATTGAACCATGTGAGCCTGCGGGTCGAACCCGGCCAAACCGTGGCGATTGTCGGGCCCAGCGGCGCGGGCAAAAGCACGGTGTTTGGCTTGCTGATGCGTTTTTACGATCCGCAGTCGGGCCGCATTCGCCTCAATGGCACGGCGATCGACGCCATCAGCCTGGACGATCTGCGCAGCCAAATCGGCATCGTGCCGCAGGAACCGGTGATCTTCTCCACCAGCGCGCTGGAGAACATCCGCTACGGCAAACCCCAGGCCAGCGACGAGGAGGTGCGCGCCGCTGCCGTGGCCGCATTTGCCGACGAATTCATTGCCCAATTGCCTGAAGGCTACAACACCTTTTTGGGCGAACGCGGCGTGCGCTTGTCCGGCGGCCAGCGCCAGCGCATTGCGATTGCCCGGGCCATGCTGAAAAACCCGCCGCTCTTGCTGCTGGACGAAGCCACCAGCGCGCTGGACGCGCAAAGCGAACGCATGGTGCAGGCCGCGCTGGAGTCGGCGATGCAAAACCGCACCACCTTGGTGGTCGCGCACCGCCTGGCCACGGTGCAAAAAGCCGACCTGATCGTGGTGTTAGACCACGGCCAAGTGGTCGAACAAGGCACGCACGCGCAGCTGGTGGCGCAAGGCGGGGTGTACGCGGGCTTGGCGGCTTTGCAGTTCAACGCCTGAGGCCGCTTTGCGAGTAGCCACCGCAGGTCACTTCAGTGACTGAATCGCCAGCGCTTTGCGCCCAATATCAGAACTGGTTCTTCGCTCCCCTCACCTGCACCCGTCCATGGCCTTGCCCCAGCCCCAACTCACTGCCGAACAAGACGCGTTCTTGCGCGGGCGCTCGAACGCCATGGGTTTGTATTTGGTGCTGCACGCTTGGGGCGTGATTGGTTTGGCCATGGCTTTGTTTGTTGCGTGGCCGAACCCGCTGACGTTTGTCCTGGCGATGGTCTTGATCGGTGGACGTCAACTGGGCTTGGCGATTTTGATGCACGACGCGGCGCACCGGGCGCTGTTCAAAAATACCTGGCTGAACGATTTTGTGGGTGCGCATTTTTGCGGCTTTCCGGTGGGTGCGAGTTTGGCTTTGTACCGGCCTTACCACCTGAGCCACCACCGCCACACCCAGCAAGCCCAAGATCCGGACCTGATTTTGTCGGCCCCGTTCCCGATCACCAAAACCAGTTTCAAACGCAAGATGTGGCGTGACATTTTGGGCGTGACCGGTTACCAGCGGCGACTTGAACAATTCAAATTCACCATGGGCGACGACCCGAGCCTGGCGCGGCGGCTGATCAAATTGGTCGCGCATGAAAAATATTTCATCGCCAGCAACGCCACCTTGCTGCTGATTTTGTCGCTGGCCGGCCTGTGGTGGGCTTACTTTGTGCTGTGGTTGCTGCCCCTGATGACCTGGTACCAGGTCATCAGCCGCATCCGCAATATTGCCGAACATGCGGTGGTCGGTGACAACGACGACCGCTTGCGCAACACCCGCACCACGCTGACCAACAGCCTGATGCGCATGGTGCTGGCCCCCTACTGGGTCAACTACCACCTGGAACACCATTTGTTTGTCTACACCCCATGCTGGAAGTTGCCTGCCGCGCACCGCATGCTGATCGACCAAGGCTTTGGGCCGCGCATGGAGTTGGCGCAAGGTTATTGGCAAGTGCTGCGCAAGGCCACGGCCAAAGACCCTTCCAGCCCTGACGCCACCGACCGCCCTGGCCGTGGTCGCAGCGCCTCCCTGATTTAAACGCCAAGGACACCCCATGAGCCACCGCCTCGACAAGCAAGTCGCCATCATCACCGGGGCCAGTCGGGGCATTGGACTGTCCATAGCCCAAGCCTATGCCGCTGAAGGCGCCACGCTGTGTTTGATCGCCACCGACACAGCACGACTGCAAGAAGTCCAGGACAGCCTGGGCTTGCCCGCCGAGCGCATCATGACTTTGGGTGTGAACGTGACCGATCGCCAAGCCTGTTTTGACGCGGTGGCGCAGGTCGAGCAGCGTTTCGGCCGGGTGGATGTGTTGGTCAACAACGCCGGGGTGTACCGATCCAAATCGTTTTTAGATTACAGCGCGCAAGACTTTCAAGACATGCTGGACGTGAACTTATTTGGCGTGCTGCATTTCACCCAAGCCTGCTTGCCCGGCATGCAGGCGCGTCGCTACGGGCGCATCGTCAACATGGCTTCGACCGCAGGCAAATGGGGTTCGCGCAACCAAAGCGCCTACAACGTGAGCAAGCATGCGGTGGTGGGCCTGACGCGCTGCGTGGCCTTGGAGGCCAGCCCGTTTGCCGTCACGGTGAATGCGATTTGCCCGGGCTTCATTCAAACCGACATGGTGGAAGCTTTGAAAACACAGGTCGCCCAAGCCACCGGCGTCAGCCCTGACGATATGGTGAAAGCCGCCTTGACGCGTGTGCCTTTGGGCCGGGTGCTCGAGCCCAGCGAAATCGCCGGCTTGGCGGTGTACCTGGGATCGAACGAGTCCAGTGGCATGACCGGGCAATCCATCCATGTCGATGGCGGCATGGTTTTGAGCTAAAGGCCTTCATTTTTCAGACACTTGAGAGACAAAACCCGGGATAACCATAACGGTTGGGGCCGCTGGCAGACCTGAGAATAGGGCACGCATTTGCCTGGGCAATTTTGCGGCTTTCCCAACTGGATCTGGTGCCTCGCCTCATGTCTGAAGATTTCATATTAAAAACCCATGAACTGGTCAAAGAGTTCAAAGGTTTTGTCGCCGTCAGCGGCGTCAACCTGGGCGTTCAACGCGGCCAGATACATGCCTTGATCGGGCCCAACGGCGCCGGCAAGACCACTGTTTTCAACCTGTTGACCAAATTTTTGATTCCCACGCGCGGTCAAATTGTGTTCAACGGCCAGGACATCACCGCTGAAAAACCCGCCCAAGTGGCACGCCGAGGTCTGGTGCGTTCATTCCAAATTTCGGCCACCTTCCCCAACTTGACGGTGCTGGAAAACGTGCGCATCGCCCTGCAGCGTGACACCGGCTTGTCGATGCACTTTTGGCGCTCCGAGCGGGTGCTCAATCAACTCAATGACAAAGCCATGAGCCTGCTCGAAGAAGTCGACTTGGGCAGCATGGCCGACCTGACAGCCGTGGAATTGCCCTACGGCCGCAAGCGCGCCCTGGAAATCGCCACCACCTTGGCGATGAACCCGGAGTTGATGCTGCTGGACGAGCCGACCCAGGGCATGGGCCACGAGGATGTGGACCGCGTCACTCAATTGATCAAAAAAGTCGGCGCCAACCGCACCATCTTGATGGTGGAACACAATATGAGCGTGGTCTCGCGCATTGCCGACACCATCAGCGTGTTGCAACGCGGTCAAATCATTGCGGAAGGGCCTTACGCTGTGGTGTCCCAAAATCCACAAGTGCTGGAAGCCTATATGGGCACGGCCGAGAACGAGTTGGAAGGTGCCCATGGCTGATTCTGACGAATTCCTGCGCATCAGCAATCTGCACGCCTGGTATGGCGAGTCGCACATCCTGCATGGCGTGGACCTGACGGTGCACCAAGGCGAGGTGGTGACGCTGCTGGGGCGCAACGGCGCGGGCCGCTCCACCACCGTCAAGTCCATTTTGGGCCTGGTGGGCAAGCGCACCGGCTCGATCACCATCAACGGTCAAGAGTCGATTGACATGCCGACCCACCAGATCGCCAAGTTGGGTCTGGGTTACTGCCCTGAGGAGCGCGGTATTTTTGCCTCTCTGACGTGCGAAGAAAACCTGTTGCTGCCCCCGGTGATCGCCGGCGGTGGCATGCCGATCGATGAAATTTACGAGATGTTCCCCAACTTGCTGGAACGCAAAAACAGCCCAGGCACCCGCCTGTCGGGCGGCGAGCAGCAAATGCTGGCGGTGGGCCGCATTCTGCGCACCGGCGCCAAGTTGCTGTTGCTTGACGAAATTTCGGAAGGCCTGGCCCCCGTGATCGTGCAAGCGCTGGCGCGCATGATTCTCTCGCTCAAGGCCAAGGGTTTCACCATCATCATGGTGGAGCAAAACTTCCGTTTTGCCGCGCCCCTGGCCGATCGCTTCTATGTCATGGAGCACGGTCGCATCATTGAAGGCTTTGCCGCCAGCGAGCTGCAAGCGAAGATGCCCATGCTGCACGAATACCTCGGCGTCTGATTCTTTTCCATTCATCCACAGGAGATTTCCATGAAACGCAAACTTCTCGCTACGGCCGCTTTGGCGGCATGCGCACTGGCCGGCACCGCCCATGCGGACATTTCTGACGGCATCGTCAAGATCGGTGTGCTCAACGACATGTCCGGCCCTTACGCGGACATTGGCGGCCCAGGCTCTGTGGTCGCAGCCAAGATGGCCGTAGAGGACTACATCAAAGCCACCAAGAGCACCTTGAAAGTGGAAATCGTCAGCGCC
>CANGEE010000141.1 GCA_947452635.1 Comamonadaceae bacterium
CGCACCATGCTGAAACGGGTTTTGCCACCCCGCTGCGCTTGCACGGCGGCGTTGGCTTGCAGCACCATCTCGGCCAAGCGCTTGCTGGTGCCCATGACGTTGGTGGGGCGCACGGCCTTGTCGGTGCTGACAAGCACAAAGTCGCTCACCCCGTGCAAGGCCGACTGCAGCGCCGTGATGAGTGTGCCTTGAACATTGTTCTTTACCCCCTCCGCCGGGTTGTGCTCCACCAAGGGCACGTGCTTGTAGGCAGCGGCATGGTAGACGGTGCTGGGGGACCATGTGCGCAAAACTTCTCCCATGCGCACAGCGTCGCGCACGCTGGCCAGCAAGGGGACCAAAGTCACCGCTTTACCACCTGCATTCGCCTCATTAACCGCTGCATCCAGCTCGCGGTGAATTTCATACAAGGCAAATTCAGTCACGTCAACCAGGAGCAAGGTAGACGGCTGCGGCTTGACAATCTGGCAGAATAGCTCCGAACCAATTGACCCTGACCCAGTTTCCTTACCACTTGGAAGTTAGTAAATCCGGCTTCTTTGATTAATATAAATTTGATAACATTGAGAAGTGATGTATTTGAAGCTACTGAATTGGCAAATTCTCAGGAATTTTGGGAGGGTGGGTCCTGTATGAATTGATGCTCAGGAGTTTAAGATTGCCACGGCCCTTTGGGACTCGCAATAACGGGCCATGCATAAGAGCAACTCTCCTTTGTCATCGCGAGGGATGCAAAGCATGGTCATAATCGTTTGGAAGGCAAAGCATAGTCGTCATCCCGAGGAGCTAAGCGACGCGGCGATCTCGGGTATTACAGCGGCGCCGAAGAACCAAACCGGCGGTCGCGCTGGCCGAACCAGGCGATGGCTTCTTTCAAACGCGTTGGGCTGAATTCGGGCCACAAGTCGTCGATGAAAAACAGCTCGGCGTAGGCTGATTGCCAGAGCATGAAGTTGCTGATGCGCGACTCTCCACCGGTGCGGATCAAGAGGTCGACTTCGGGGGCATAGGCATTGCTGAGAAATGGCGCCAAAGCTTCTTCGGTCACATTGCTGACGTCTTGGCCCGGATGCGCTTGCTGCCAGGCTTTGACGGCGTGCAGCATGTCCCAACGGCCCCCGTAATTGGCAGCCACGGTCAAGGTGATTTGGGTGTTGGCGGCGGTTTGCGCTTGCGCGGAGGCGATCAGTGCTTGCAATTTGTCGTCAAAGCGGCTGATGTCGCCCACGATCCGCAGGCGCACCCCGTTGGCGTTCATGCTGTCGACTTCTTTTTGCAAATAGGTCATGAACAGGCTCATCAGGCCGGTGACTTCGTCGGCAGGGCGCTTCCAGTTTTCGGTGCTGAAGGCGAAGATGCTCAGATGGGGGATGCCCAAGTGGTTGCAGGCTTTGACGATTTCGCGCACCCGCTTGGCGCCCGCGGCATGCCCCAAACCGGTCGGCATGAAACGCTGTTTGGCCCAGCGTCGGTTGCCGTCCATGATGATGGCGATGTGCTTGGGCAAAATGGTCGGGGTATCAGAATTGTTCAAATCTTATTCAACTTCAAGTTGGTGGTGCTCGACCTGAACCACCGTGGGTCGGCCCATGATTTCTAGCAAAACGGCCACACGTTGGCTACCCACGCTGTGAACCAAGCCTTGCATATTGTTCAAGGCATTGTGCTTCAAGCGCACACGTTGCCCGGCTTTGTAAGGGCTGGCGTCTTGCACGCTGAGCTGATTGCGGCTGTGTTCGAGCTGGCGAATCGTTTGCAACAGGGTATCGGGCAGCACCGCAGGCTCAAAACCAAATCGCACCACATTGTTCACGCCTTTGGTGGAGCGCACGGTGGTAATGCTTTGGCTGGGCCGCGATGGCCGGAAGAAAATATAACGCGGAAACATCGGCTCAAATACGCTGACGGAGCCGGTTTCTGTTTTTTTGAATTTTTTGTACAGCGGCAAATACACCTCAAAAGCTTGCTGCTGCAAATTGATTTGGGCAACGCTTTCCATGCGGGGCTTGGTGTAGGCCAAAAACCAGGGGCTCAACAATGTGGGGGCCGCGGTTTCTTCCAGAGGTTGTAAATCGTGGCAGCGGTCTTCGGTCTCAAGCATGGATAGAGGGTCTCGTTGAGCAGAGTTTACCAAATCCGAAGCATGATTATAAAAACAATACCCCGTGCGCATGAGCGCACGGGGTATGCAAGGTGTAACGCAATCAAAACGCCTTTCCAGGCGTGCCCTCATCAGGCAATGGTGAATGCCGTGCGGTCTTTGCCTTCAATCCATTTAGGGGCCTTACCACGGCCTGTCCAGGTTTGACCGGTGGCAGGGTCACGGTATTTGGGGGCGACTTTGGCTGTGGTTTTGGTGCCCGCAGCTTTAGGGGTACGGCCAGAAGGAAATACGTCTTGCGATGTCAAGCCATATTCGGCCACCAAAGCACGCACTTGTTTCACTGCATCGGAAACTTCACGCTGACGGGCATCGGCAATGGCTTTTTCCAGAGCTTCACGTTGCTGCAACAGGTCTTTATAGGAGTTGGTCATGATGGAAATCCAAATGAGATGAAATAAAAATGGATAATACACCGATTCAAACGCCACGATTAACTTTTTTGAAGTGTTTCTCAAATTTTTTATTTTAATTTAAATTTGAATTAATGTCAGCCTGCGCACTGACTTTATCAATTCGACGTCCGTCCATTTGCGTCACGGTAAATACCCATTCCTCACAGGTGACCGCTTCGTGAATATGCGGTAAATGCCCTAACTGCGCCAATATCAAACCCGCCAAGGTGTTGTACAGGCCGCGCTCTTCGCCTGGGAGTTGCCTGATCTCCAGTCGGGCTTTGAGCTCATTGATGGGCATCAAGCCGTCCAGCAGCCAGGAGCCGTCAGGCTGCTCAGTGGCCCAGGCGTCGATTTGCGCCAAGGGTTGCAACTCGCCGGTGATGGCTTCGAGCAGGTCACGCGGCGTGAGCAAGCCTTGCACCACGCCATATTCGTCCACCACCAACACCATGCGGCCAGACTGGTCGCGCAACTGTTCTAACAGTTCCATGCCGCTCAAAGTCTCGGGCACGAAGTTGGCGGGGTTGATGTGTGGCTCCAAGGTACCTGTGCTGTCCAGCGGCAAGCTGAGCAGTTTGGCCACACTGATCAGCCCGACCACATGGTCCAGGCCGCCCCGACAGACCGGGTACCAAGAATGGCCGGCTTGGCCGTTTTGCCCGCTGGCCACTTGCAAAGACTGCGCAGGTGTCAGGCTCACATCCAGCCACTGAATGTCGGTGCGCGGAATCATCAAGGAGGCGAGCAAGCGGTCGTCCAAATGAAACACATTGCGCACCATTTGGTGCTCATGCTCTTCGATCAAGCCAGCATCCACGCCCTCTTCCAGGCTGGCAGTGATCTCTTCTTCGGTCACGGCGCGGTTGCCCGTGGTGTCAATGCGCATGAGCTTGAGCACACTTTGGGTCGTGAATGACAGCAGGTGGACAAAGGGTTTGGCGGCATTGGCCAGCCAAGTCATGGGGCGGGCCACCAGTCGCGCCGTGGCCTCCGGGTGCAGCTGGCCAATGCGCTTGGGCACCAACTCGCCAAAAATAATGGTGGTGAAGGTGATGGCCGTGACCACCAGCGCAGTGGCGGCAATGGCCGCCCCTGCAGGGGCCATACCCCAGCCCTGGAGCCATGCGGCCACGCCGGCGCTGAAGGCGGCCTCGCCGACGATGCCGTTGAGCACCCCGATGGAGGTGATGCCCACTTGCACGGTGGACAAAAACTGGGTCGGCTTGTCCAGCAGCAGCAAAGCGGCGGCGGCGCCTTTGTCGCCGGCTTCTTCCATCACGGCCAAACGGGCTTTGCGGCTGGCGGCCAGCGCCAACTCGGACATGGCAAAAACGCCGTTGAGCAGGGTCAGAAATGCGATCAGCAAAAAATCCATAGCCCGTATTGTGCCGCGCTGGCTGGGCTCAGGTAGCGCACAATTGAGTTCCAGATGCACGCAGGGAACCGTTCAATGGCGTTTTATGTGGTGGGTGACATACAGGGCTGCGACAGCGCTTTGAGCCAACTGTTGGCTGAAATTGATTTTTCCGCCAGCCGAGACACCTTGTATGTACTAGGCGACATGGTCAACCGCGGACCCGATTCACTGGGCACCTTGCGCCGCTTGATGGCCATGGGCCACAGCGCCCAGTGCCTGCTGGGCAACCATGATTTGCATTTGCTGGCGGTGGCCCACGGTGTGCGGCCAGCCGGCCAGCGTGACACCTTGGCGCAGGTGCTGACCGCGCCGGATGCGCCTGCCCTGCTGGGCTGGCTGCGTCAGCAGCACCTGGCGATGTCGGCCCACGGCATCTTGATGGTGCATGCCGGCGTGCTGCCCGACTGGAGCGCCGAGCAAACCTTGGCCTTGGCGGGCGAAGTCAGCGCCGTGCTGCAAAGTCCTGCACACGGCGATTTTTTGCACGCCCTGTACGGCAACACCCCCGACCACTGGCGTGACGACCTGCAAGGCCACGATCGGCTGCGCGTGGTGGTGAATGCCTTGACACGTTTGCGTTTTTGCACAGCCCAAGGGGTGATGGAATTTGACAGCAAAGAAGGTGCGGGCGCTGCACCCGAGGGCTTTATGCCCTGGTTTGATGTGCCCGGCCGGCGCACCGCGCACGACACTGTGGCGTTTGGCCATTGGTCCACCCTGGGCTGGCTGGGGCGCTCGGACGTGATCGGGCTGGACACAGGCTGCGTTTGGGGCGGCTGCCTGACAGCGCTGCGCTTGGGCGAAGCGGGCATCGCGCACGAACGCATCCAAATTCAATGTCCTCAAGCGCAAAAGCCCTGACCCGAGGGCGACGCCCAGCGGCCGCAGGGTGGCATTCGCCCTGCTATCGTGGGTGACTATGTCGCACACGCCGCTGTCCAAACTGCCCTCCTTTGACCCCCGCTTGGTGCCCGTGACGGGCGTGGACGACCATCTGCCGGCCATTGCACCAGCGCAATTGACGCCTGAGGCTTTGCGAGCGCGCTTTGACAATCCCCCTGTCTGGACCCCCGAAGTGGTGCGCGAACCCAGCTTCACCCAGCGTACGCCGCAGCATGCAGCGGTGTTGATCCCCTTGGTGCTGCGCGGCCCAAGCGGTCAGACCCCTTATGTGCTGCTCACCCAAAGGGCCGCGCACATGAAAACCCATTCAGGCCAGGTGGCGTTTCCAGGTGGCAAGTTGGACCCTGAAGACGCCAGTTTGCAAGCGGCGGCTTTGCGCGAGGCGCATGAAGAAGTGGGCCTGCACCCCCGCCATGTGCAGGTCTTGGGTGAATTGCCGGTGTACCTGACCGGCACGGCCTTTCACGTCACGCCGGTGGTGGCCCTGGTCTCGCCGGAGATGGCCATTCAACCCAACGCCGATGAGGTGGCCGATGTGTTTGAGGTGCCGCTGGCCTTTTTAATGAACCCGGCCCACCACCGGCGCCACCACTTTGAAGCCAATGGCATGCGCAGGCAATGGTTCTCGATGCCTTACGCTGAGCCACGACGCGCCGCCCAGGGCAAAGGCGAGGCCGAGGTGGTGGAGCGTTTCATTTGGGGCGCCACCGCGGGCATGCTGCGCAACTTTTACCGCTTCTTGGCCGCCTGACAAAGGACGGGCCTGGGCACACCCGCTTTATGATGGGCGCATGAGCTTTTTTTCTATCTTCCTAGCCTTGGTGATCGAGCAGGTACGCCCGATGTCAGGTCAGCACTTTTTGCATGACAGCTTGCGCCAATGGGCTTCTTGGGTGGCGCGCCATGTCGACGCCGGCCAACCCACCCAGGGCTGGTTGGCCTGGACCGTCACCGTGGGGGTGCCGGCGCTGCTGGTGCTGGCCATGCATTGGCTGTTGGCACTGACGCTGGGCTGGGTTTTTGCCGTGGCCTGGAATGTGGCGCTGCTCTACACCACCTTGGGTTTCAGACAGTTCAGCCACCACTTCACCGACATCCGCGATGCACTGGAAGACGGCGACGAGTCCTTGGCGCGCGAGTTGCTCGCCCAATGGCAGCAGGTGGACGCCAGCGCCTTGCCGCGCAGCGAGATTGTTCGGCATGTGATTGAACACTCGGTGATCGACGCCCACCGGCATGTGTTTGGGGTCTTTTTTTGGTATGCCGCGCTGTCGGTGGTGGGGCTGGGCCCGGTGGGGGCGGTGGTGTACCGCATTGCCGAATTCACATCGCGCTTTTGGGCCGAGGACCGAGGCAAGCGCAGCGAAGCGCCCTTGTTCAGTGATTCACTGGCGCAAGCCACGGCCACCGCTTGGCAGTGGGCCGACTGGCTGCCTGCCCGCGCCACCGCGCTGGGGTTTGCGATTGTGGGCAGTTTTGAAGATGCGATGGACGGCTGGCGCCATCATTCGCAAAAGTTTCCCAACGACAACGACGGCGTGATCTTGGCTGCGACGGCAGGTGCGATTCACATCCAGTTGGGTGGCGCAGCCCTCAAATCCGCCGCCGCGGCAGAC
>CANGEE010000142.1 GCA_947452635.1 Comamonadaceae bacterium
GCCCGACATTGTGCCTTGTCTGAAAAGACAAAACTGCTAAAGCGTTCGCCTGAGCACCCCAGCACAAGGCAGCGCGAATTGAAACCGCATGCCAACAACTGAAGGAATTTTCATGGCGAACGACTATCTTTTCACATCCGAATCCGTCTCTGAAGGTCACCCCGACAAAGTCGCTGACCAAATTTCTGACGCGATTCTTGATGCCATCTTTGCGCAAGACCCACGCAGCCGCGTCGCTGCTGAGACACTGACCAACACCGGTTTGGTGGTGCTGGCCGGTGAGATCACCACCAATGCGCATGTGGACTACATCCAGGTGGCGCGCGACACCATCAAGCGCATCGGCTACGACAACACCGAGTACGGCATCGACTACAAGGGCTGCGCCGTCATGGTCTGCTACGACAAGCAGAGCAACGACATCGCCCAAGGCGTGGACCACGCGTCGGATGACCACTTGAACATCGGTGCGGGCGACCAAGGCCTGATGTTCGGCTACGCTTGCAGCGAAACCCCGGACCTCATGCCTGCGCCGATTTACTACGCGCACCGCCTGGTCGAGCGTCAAGCGCAGTTGCGCAAAGACGGCCGTCTGCCCTTTTTGCGCCCTGACGCGAAAAGCCAGGTGACCATGCGTTATGTGGACGGCAAGCCACACAGCATCGACACCGTGGTCTTGTCCACCCAACACAGCCCAGACCAAAGTGAGTCGGCCACCAAAATGAAGGCCAGCTTCACCGAAGCCATCATTGAAGAAATCATCAAGCCGGTGCTGCCCAGGGAGTGGCTGCAGAACACCCAATACCTGATCAACCCCACCGGCCGCTTTGTCATTGGCGGCCCCCAGGGTGATTGCGGCCTGACGGGTCGCAAGATCATCGTCGACACTTACGGCGGCGCTTGCCCGCACGGCGGTGGCGCTTTCTCTGGCAAAGACCCGTCCAAAGTGGACCGCTCGGCCGCTTACGCCGCCCGCTATGTGGCGAAAAACATTGTGGCCGCCGGTTTGGCGACGCAATGCCAGATCCAAGTGGCTTATGCGATTGGCGTGGCGCGCCCGATGAACATCACCGTCAACACCATGGGCACCAACGTGATTCCAGAAGAGCAGATCGCCGCGTTGGTGAACGAGCACTTTGACCTGCGCCCCAAAGGCATCATCCAGATGCTCGACTTGCTGCGCCCGATTTACCAAAAGACCGCCGCCTACGGCCACTTTGGCCGTGACGAGCCCGAGTTCACCTGGGAGCGCACCAACCTGGCCGCGACCCTGCGTGCGCAAGCCGGTTTGAAATAAGCCAGCAGCCCACCAGCGTGGTGAAAGGCAAAGGGCGATCACCTCACGGTGACCGCCCTTTTTTCATGGCGCGCCCCAACGACTGAAGCGGCAGGTGTTGTTCAGGTCACCGGGTTTTCCAACACGCCAATCCCGTCAATCTCGACCCGCACCACATCGCCCGCCTTCAGGTACTGCGGCGGCTTAAAACCAATGCCCACGCCCACTGGCGTGCCCGTGGCAATCACGTCGCCGGGGTACAGGGTGATGCCCGCGCTCAAGGTCTCGATCAAGGTCGGGATGTCGAAAATCAAATCGGTGGTGGCGGCGTTTTGACGCTCCTGCCCGTTCACCCAGCAGCGCACACGGGTGTTCGTGCCATCCAAGCTGTCCGCGCTCACCAGCCAGGGGCCCATCGGGCAAAAGGTGTCGAACGACTTGCCCATGTGCCACTGCATATGGCGGTTTTGCCAGTCGCGGGCGGTGACGTCGTTGACGATGGTGTAGCCCCAGACGTGCTGCATCGCATCCGCTTTGCGGATGCCTTTGCCGCCCTTGCCAATCACCACCGCCAATTCGGCTTCGTAGTCGATGGCGGTGGACACCAAGGGCATCTCAATCGCTTCGCCATTGGCGATCACGCATTCGGGCACCTTGGAGAAGATGATGGGCTCGGCCGGAATTTCCCCGCCCGCTTGGGCGCTGCTGTCAAAACCGCTGCGCGCAAACTCTTTGGCGTGGGCATGGTAGTTTTTACCGACACAAAAGATATTGCGGCGCGGGTGCGGCAGCGGGGCACGCAGTTGCACGTCAGCCAAGGCCACTGCCGCGCCTTGGGCAGGCAATGCCTCGCCACGCGAGAGCCGGTCCACCAGCGTCAAAGCGCCCAATTCACGATCAGCCAAAGGCATGTCAAACAGATGGACGGTTTGCAAGTCGTCTGACACCCAACCGACTTGCGGCTGGTCTTGATAGAAAAAAGCAGCAATGCGCATGAAAATATCCAAAAATAAAAAAAATATGCCCACATTGTGACGCCAGTCATACAGGCCTCCAAACGGCAATCCAAATACCCGGTGTTAGAGTGCGGAAAGACTGCACACGCAGCGTTGCGGGGCCATGCGCCCGCTGTGGCTAAGATCCCCATGGAGCAAGGTATGTACCGAAATATCACAGGCCGTTTTCAGACCCGGGCCATCACAGCCCTGATCCTGCTGGTGGCAGTCTCAGTCGTCACCCCTGCCGCACGGGCCCAAACCAACGCTTATCCCAGCCGTTCGATCACGCTGGTCGTGCCTTTTCCGCCTGGCGGTCTGGCCGATATTGTGGCCAGGCCGGTGGCCGAAGCCCTGGGTCGCGAACTGGGCCAACCGGTGGTGATCGACAACAAAGGCGGCGCCGGTGGCGGCATTGGCATGGGGGTGGTCGCGCGCGCCAAGCCCGATGGCTACACGCTGTTGATGGCACTGTCGTCCCTGACCGTGCTGCCCGAGGCCGACAACTTACTGGGGCGCAGCCCGATGTTCGCTTTGAATGACTTGCGCCCGATCGCCCGCTATACCGCAGACCCCACGGTGCTGGCGGTGCGCGCCGATGCGCCTTGGAAAACCGCCAAAGAATTGATCGAAGACGCCCGTAAACGCCCAGGTGCCATCAATTACGGTTCGTCGGGCAATTACGGCACGATGCACGTGCCCATGGAAATCCTGGCGCAAACCGCCGGGGTGAAGCTCACCCACGTGCCCTTCACCGGCGCCGGGCCTGCGGTGGTGGCTTTGCTGGGCGGTCAAATTGAGGCCGTGTCCACCGGGCCGGCCACGGTGCTGCAACAGGTCAAAGCCGGCAAAATTCGCGTGCTGGCGCATTGGGGCCACGCGCCCTTGGCCTCGATGCCCGAGGTCGCCAGCCTGAAAGAGCTGGGTTACAACGCCGAGTATGCGCAGTGGTCGGGCCTGTTCCTGCCCAGCGGCACGCCCGAGGCCATTGTCCAGCGGGTGCGTGCGGCCGCACGCATTGCCGCGCAAGACGCCAAAGTTCGCGAAGTGATTCAAAACACCGGCAGCCCGGTGGTGTACTTGGACAGCCCTGATTTTGAAAAATACGTGCAAGCCGATGCCCGCCGCATGTCCGAAGTGGTACGCAAAATCGGCAAAGTCGAATAACCAACAAAGCTTCCAGGAGACACTCGCATGCACCGCCGTTTGACCGCCACCTTTCGCGCCACCTTAAGTTCAAAATTCTGCGCCACCTTCAGCGCCGCCTTGCTAACCAGTGCGCTCAGCTTGCACGTTCAAGCCCAAACCTACCCCAACCACCCGGTCAAAATCATCGTGCCTTTTGCCACCGGCGGCCCGGCAGACAACTACGCCCGCTTCATCGCACAGCGCCTGCAAGACAGTTTGGGCCAGTCGTTTGTGGTGGACAACAAACCGGGCGCAGGCTCGGTGATTGGCACCGACCTGGCGGCCAAAGCCACACCCGACGGCTACACCCTGCTGCTGATGTCGAACACCCAGACCGTGAACGAATCACTGATCCCGAACAAGCCTTACGCCTTGATGCGCGACTTTGTCGGCGTCGCCCCCATCAACTACTCCGACCTGGTGCTGGTGGCCAACCCGGGCGCAGGCCTGAACACTTTGGCCGACGTACTCAAGCAGGCCAAGGCATCGCCGGGCAAGCTCAATTACGCCTCCTCAGGCCCTGGCACGCCTTACCACATGGCCGGCGAATTGTTCAAAAGCATGGGCAAGGTCTCGATGGTGCACATCCCCTATAAAGGCAGCTCGGGCGCACGCACCGACGTGATCGGCGGCCAAGTCGACATGATGTTTGATGCGGTGACCACCATGACCGAACAGGTCAAGGCCGGCAAGGTCAAAGCGATCGCCACCACCGGCAAACAGCGCTCTGATGTGTTGCCCGATGTGCCCACCGTGAGCGAGGCCGGTGTACCCGGTTACGAAGCCACCATCTGGCTGGGTGTGATGGCCCCCAAAGGCACGCCCAAAGCGGTGGTGGACAAACTCAACGAGGCCATTTCTAAAATTGCCAGCCAAGCCGAGGTCAAGCAAACCTGGAGCAAGCAAGGCGCTGTGCCCTTGGTGATGAGCCCCACACAATTTGAAAAATACCTGAACGACGACATCGCCAAATGGACGAATGTCATCAAAAGCGCCGGCATCAAGCTGGACTGAACCACTCGAACACATGACCTCTTTGCATTTACTCAGCGGCGGCGCGGCCCAAGGCCTGGTGCGGCAATTACAGGCCTCTTTTGAAGCGGCCCACGGTGTGGCACTGGACGCCACCTTCGGCGCGGTCGGCGCGATGAAGCAGCGCTTGCTGGACGGCGCCCCCTGCGATGTGTTGATCTTGACGCAAGCCTTGATCGACGGCTTGGTGCAGTCCGGCCAGGTGCGCGCAGGCTCGGACAAGAAACTGGGCCTCGTGAAAACCGGTGTGGCCGTGAAAACGGGCACTGCCTGGCCCGATGTGGCCAGCGCCGACAGCTTGCGCCAAGCCCTGCGCCATGCCACCGGCATTTATTTCCCGGACCCGCAACTGGCCACAGCGGGTATTCACTTCATGAAGGTGCTCAATGAACTGGGCATGGCCAGCGAGGTGGCCGAACGGCTGCGGCCCTTCCCCAACGGTGCCACGGCCATGAAAGCCATGGCCGAGTGCGACGACCCGCAGGTGATCGGCTGCACCCAGGTGACCGAAATCCTGATCACCCCAGGCGTGGCTTTGGTGGCCGATTTACCCGCCGTTTTTGAACTGGCCACGGTCTACACCGCCGCCGTGTGCACGGCAAGTAGGCAGCCGCAAGCGGCCGCACAGTTCATTGATCAAATGATCAGCCCGGCCCACGCCGGTTTGCGCCAGCAAGGTGGTTTTTTGCCTGCGGGCTGAAGTTCAGTCCATCGCCCGTTCAAGAGCGGCCGCCGTCAAAGGCAACGCGCGCACCCGCACACCCAAGGCATGAAACACGGCGTTGGCAATCGCCGCCGTGGTGGGGCCTTGGCTGGCCTCGCCTGCGCCCAAGCTGGGGTTGCCGCCGCCGGGCATCAGGTGCACATCCACCGCAGGCACTTCGCTGAAACGCAAGAGGGGGTAGGCCTCCCAGTCGTGGGTGAGGATTTTTTCGGCATCCCAACGCACCGCCTCTTTCAAAGCCCAGCTGGTGGACTGAATGGCACCGCCTTCCAGTTGTGAGACCGCGCCATCGGCGTGCACCACTTCGCCGATGTCGGCCACCACCGTCAAACGGCGCACCTGCACTGCGTGGGTGATCTGCACTTCGGCGGCCACGGCGCAGTAAGCGCCTTTGCTTTTGTAGCGGGCAAACGCCAGGCCCAGGCCCCAGCCTTCTTGCGCCGCCAGTTCGGTGCGGCGTGCTGACCATTGGATTGTGTCCGCCAGCACGCGCAGCACCGCTTGCGCACGCGGATCATCCAGCAGCCCCAAGCGAAACGCCAACGGGTCCAGACCGCGTGCGTGCGCCATTTCGTCCATGAAACTCTCCGCCGCAAACACATTGCCATGCGCGCCCAGCGCGCGCATGGCCGAGCTGCGCAGCGGCACGCCCAAAAGCCGGTGCGCCACCACCTTCACATGTGCGCTGCGGTACGGCGGCACCGCGTTGCGCTCCGCACCTGCGCCTGCGGCTGCGGCCACGTTGATCGGCTCCAGGGCCGGAAAAGGCTGCGCCTTTTGCCAACTGCCCAGCAGCGCCGGTGTGGCGGCACGCCCCGGGCGCGAACTGTGGCCTTGGCTCCACACCTCATGCTGCCAATCGGTCAAGGTGTTGTCTGCATCCAGTTGTGCCGAAACGCGCATGCGCATGCCCGGTGACATGGGGGACCACACCATTTCATCGGCGCGGCTCCACAGCATGCGCAGCGGCTGGCCCGGGCAATGCCGCGCCAGCCAAGCGGCATCAAAGGCCACGTCGTCTGCGCCATTGTGGCCATAGCAGCCAGCACCGCGCACGTGGGTGACCTGCACCTGTTCGCTGGGCAATCCCAGCGCCAAAGCCAAATCACGGCGCAGGGCAAAAACGCCTTGGGTGTGGCTCCAAACCTGCAATCCCTCAGCTGTCCAATGCGCCAAGGCGCAACTCGGCCCCATGGCGGCGTGGTGCAGATAGGGGCGAAAGTAGTCGGCGCTGAAATGGGCGTGACCCTGAAGGGGTTCAGC
>CANGEE010000143.1 GCA_947452635.1 Comamonadaceae bacterium
AGCATTGACTTCCTTGCGGAGAATCTGCTCAGCGCCTTTGACAGCCAAGACCGCGACTTGCTCACGCAATTCTTCACGGGCTTTCACCACTTGCTGCTCGGCTTCCACCTTGGCAGCTGCAATGATCTTGTTACCTTCTTCAGTGGCACGTGCTTTGGCTTCTTCGACGATGACCATGGCACGTCGTTCAGCATCCGCCAAACGAGAAGCCGTTTCAGTCCGCGATTGGCTCAACTCGGTTTCGACACGGTGATAAGCCGTGGCGAGTTCGGTTTTGGCTTTTTCAGCTGCTGCAAGGCCGCCGGCGATTTTGTGTGCGCGTTCATCCAAGGCGTTGGCAATCGGGGGCCACACGAATTTCATCGTGAACCACACTAAGATCGCAAAAACGACAGCTTGGAAAAACAGGGTTGCATTGATACTCACGGCAACACCTTTCTTTTGGTCGTTGCAGGAATTACTTCAGAACAAACGGGTTCGCGAAGGCGAACATCATGGCGATACCGACACCAATCAGGAAAGCCGCGTCGATCAAACCGGCCAACAAGAACATTTTGGTCTGCAGCTCGTTCATCAATTCAGGTTGACGGGCGGCGGACTCCAAGTACTTGCTGCCCATGATGCCGATACCGATACAAGCGCCGATAGCGCCCAGACCAATGATCAGACCTGCTGCGAGTGCGACATAACCGAGGACGTGTTCCATTTTGTTGCTCCTAAGGATGTGGATGGAAGGGTTGAGAAAAGAAAAGGGGAAATCAATGTGCGTCGTGCGCTTGGCCAATGTAGACCAGCGTCAACATCATGAAAATGAAGGCCTGTAAAGCCACAATCATGATATGGAAGATGGCCCAGATGGAGCCGGCAATCACATGGCCGATAGGCAGCAAAATACCTGTCAATGACATGGCAGCGGTGCCACCCATCAAAGCGATCAACATGAAAATCAACTCGCCTGCATACATATTGCCAAACAATCGCATCCCGTGCGAAACGGTTTTGGCAACAAATTCGATCATCTGAAAGACGAAGTTGAACGGCCACAATACAGGGTGCGCGCCAAACGGCGCCGTGGTCAGCTCATGGAACCAGCCGCCAATGCCTTTGATCTTGATGTTGTAGAACACGCAAATCAACAAGACCGAGACGGACATGCCCAAGGTGCTCGAAAGATCGGCTGTAGGCACCACACGGAAATAATGGATGCTGTGATCCACGCCCGTCCACTCAAAGACTTTGTGAAACAAATCCACAGGCAAAAAGTCCATGGAGTTGAGCAAGAAAATCCACACAAAAACGGTCAAAGCCAAAGGAGACACCAGCTTGCGGCTTTCGGCGTTATGGACGATGCCTTTGGCTTGGTTGTCCACCATCTCAACCAAAATTTCGATTGCAGCTTGAAAGCGCCCAGGGACGCCGGATGTCACGCCGCGAGCAGCTTTCCACAAGAGCAAGCTGCCCACCAAACCCAACAAGACAGACCAAAACATCGAATCCAGGTTGAACACGGAAAAGTCAATCACGCCCGCCATTGGCTTATTCTGCAAATGGGTCAAGTGGTGACCGATGTATTCACCTGCGGTTGGAGCAGTTTCAGCTGACATTCGTTTGCTCTGTTTTGAAATTGACTTTTGGGTAAAACACCGAGCGCACGCCCAGAGCCACCCAATAAACCTTCATTGTTAAAACCAAGCCCACCAACATGGCAGGCCAACTGACTTGCGAGACCACCCTTGGCGCCAACAACAACATGGCCAAGGTCAGTCCAATTTTGACGATTTCCCATAACAAGAAACCGAAAGCAGCAGCGCCGACATTCACCGAGGCCGCTGGACTGGTCATTCCCCTGGCAAACAAGGCCGCAGGAATCACCACCGATAACGCACCGTAAGCCACTGACAGGGCCACCACCGATTTACCGGTGAACCACCACGCCAGCAATGCCGACACGGCACCCACTGAAATTTGCACACCCACCACCCGCCAAACGGAGAGCAATGGCATTTTTCGTCTGAGCTCACGCGCCTCTTGCGCAGTCAATGGCTTGAACGTTTCTGCTTCTTGCAGATCATCTGTTTCAGCCAGCGGCATGATTTTCGTCACGAAGCATTACACCGGGGTTACAAAACAGACATACATCCAGCCAAGCCTACGATTATAGGGGATAACCCAAACGCTTCGCAAGCCCTGACCCGGTTTCGCCATGAAGCCCCTTGTCCATGCGGGGTACGGCACAATCTGAAGGGGTGGCGTTGTCTGCCGAATTTTTCCCCTGCCATTCAAACCGAGATCCCCGCATGTACGAAGTCAGCAAATTTTTTCACTTGGCAGCAGGCTTGATCTGGTTGGGCGGCATGACGATTTTGATCTGGGCGGTTCGCCCCACCGCGATCGCCCAACTCGAGCCCAGCCAACGCATTCCTTTGCTGCATGGCATCTTGGCGCGCTTTTTAAAAGCAGTTTGGCTGTGCATTTTGGTTTTGCTCATCACGGGCGGCCTGATGTTTGCTGGCGTTGACATGCACATCGCCCCCAAGGGCTGGCATGTGATGCTGGGCCTGGGCTTTGTGATGTTCGCCATTTTTGGCCACCTGTATTTCGTGCCCTTTCGCCGACTGCAGCGCAGTGTAGCGGTCGCGGACTGGCCCACTGCAGCCCGGCATTTGGCGCAAATCCACACCCTGGTGCTGACCAACTTTGCGCTGGGCTGGATCGCCGTGGCCGCCGTGGTGGTTTGGCGCTGACGCCCCTGTTTCACTTTGACACACCATGAGCGCATCCGCCCTTCCTCCTTCTGATTCCGATCCGCGCAAAGACACGCTGATCGAATACCCAAGTATTTTTCCGATCAAAGTCATGGGGGCCAGCCACGACGGTTTTGTGCATGCCATGGTCCAAGTCGCCCAGCAATTCGACCCCAGCTTCGATGCGGCCTCGGTGGAGCTGCGGCCCAGTAAGGGGGGCAACTACCTGGGGGTGACCCTGTCGATCACCGCCACCAGCCGTGCGCAGTTAGACGATCTGTACCGGGCCCTGACCTCGCACCCCATGGTCAAAATTGTGCTTTGAGGCCATTGCATGGACTTGCGCAACTTGGGGCCAGTGGACTATGTGCCCACTTACGAGGCCATGCAGGCCTTTACCGCAGCGCGCGATGACGCGACCCCCGACGCCTTGTGGCTGGCCGAGCACCCGCCCGTCTTCACCCAAGGCCTGGCCGGCCTGACCGGCCATGTGCTCAATGCCGGTGATATTCCTGTGATTGCAACCAACCGCGGCGGCCAAGTCACTTACCACGGCCCTGGCCAAGTCATGGCCTACCCGTTGGTGAACCTGAAGCGGGCCGGCTACTATGTCAAAGAATATGTGTACAAGCTGGAAGAAGCCGTCATTCGCAGCCTGGCCCACCTGGGCGTGACGGGCCACCGCGTGGCGGGCGCGCCGGGCATCTATGTGCGCCTAGAGGACCCCTTTGCCCACCACGCCTTGGTCGGGCCTGCCGACCCGAGCGATCCTTTTAAGGGGCTGGGCAAAATCAGCGCCCTGGGCATCAAGGTCAGCCGCCATTGCACTTACCACGGGCTGGCCTTGAACGTGGCGATGGACCTGTCACCCTTTGAGCGCATCAACCCCTGTGGCTATGCCGGATTGCGCACGGTAGACCTTTCTACAATCGGGGTTCAGGTCGCGTGGCAAGAGGCCGCGCACATCTTGAGCGAGAAGCTCATGGCCCACTTAGCTCCTTGAAAACAACACTATGACAACTCCCCATGTGGTGCGCGAAGCACAAACGCTCGAGAATTACGACCCCAGCGCCAAACAAAAAGCCGCAGCCAAGCTGTCGCGCATCCCCATCAAGGTGGAAGCGGGCGAAGTCTTGAAAAAACCCGACTGGATTCGCGTCAAAGCCGGCTCGCCCACCACCCGTTTTTACGAAATCAAAGACGTACTGCGCGCCAACAAACTGGTGACGGTGTGCGAAGAAGCCAGTTGCCCCAATATTGGCGAATGCTTTGGCAAAGGCACGGCCACCTTCATGATCATGGGCGACAAGTGCACCCGGCGCTGCCCGTTTTGCGATGTTGGTCATGGGCGTCCCGACCCCCTGGATGCAAATGAGCCCGAGAACCTGGCCAACACCATTGCCCAGCTCAAACTGCAGTACGTGGTGATCACCAGCGTGGACCGTGACGATTTGCGCGATGGCGGCAGCCAACATTTTGTCGACTGCATTCGCCGCACGCGCGCGTTGTCACCGCAAACCCAAATTGAAATTTTGGTGCCCGACTTTCGTGGCCGCGACGACCGTGCTTTGGAGATCCTGAAAGCCGCACCACCCGATGTGATGAACCACAACATGGAGACCGTGCCGCGTTTGTACAAAGAAGCTCGTCCGGGGTCGGACTATCAGTTTTCTTTGAACCTATTGAAGAAGTTCAAAGCCCTCTTTCCCCACGTGCCCACCAAGAGCGGCCTGATGGTGGGCTTGGGCGAGACCGACGAAGAAATCTTAGAAGTCATGCGCGACATGCGCGCTCACGACATCGAGATGCTGACCATTGGCCAATACTTGGCCCCCTCAACCAGCCACCTGCCCGTGCGCCGCTATGTGCATCCCGACACTTTCAAAATGTTCGAAGCCAAGGCCTATGAAATGGGCTTCAGCCATGCGGCGGTCGGCGCCATGGTGCGATCGAGCTATCACGCCGATCAGCAAGCGCATTCGGCCATGAGCGCGCAGACGACACCCGGCTGAACCTGCGGGCCATGGTTGTGTCTTACGCCCATCTTTTCGCGTTAGGCGCGATAGCCCTGTGGGTCAGCTTGGCGGCGCTGGGCGTCGCGCTGCAACATGTGCCACCCTTTTTGCTGACTGGCCTGGCCCTGCTGATCGGCAGCCTGGTAGCGCTGCCCCTGTCGCGCTTGGACTGGCGCGTTTGGCGCATGCCGTGGCGCACCCTGGCGCTGGGTGTATACGGCTTGTTTGGCTATCACTTTTTGCTCTTCATGGCGCTGCGGGATGCGCCGCCAGTGCAAGCCAATTTGGTGAATTACCTGTGGCCTTTGGGCATGGTGGTGATGGCCCCCTTGTTTTTACCAGGCACCTCACTGCGCCGCAAACACGTGGTCGCTGGCGTGGTGGGTTTTGCCGGTGCGGCTCTCGCCATCACAGGGGGTCAGCCTTTGCACGACTTGGCCACCGCCCCCAACTGGGCTTACCTGTGGGCTTTGGCGGCGGCTTTTGTCTGGGCCAGCTATTCCTTGATGACGCAACGGGTGGCGAGGTTCCCGACCGCCGCATTGGGTTTGTTTGGTCTGGTGTCGGGCTTGTTGGCCTTGCTCTGCCACCTGTGGTTGGAGCCTGCGACGGTGTTGAGCGGTCGCGACTGGCTGTCGGTGGTCGCCATGGGTCTGGGGCCTTTGGGCGCCGCGTTTTATTTATGGGACGCTGCGCTCAAGCGGGGGGATGCACGGCACATTGGATTGCTCAGTTTTCTGACGCCGCTGGGCTCGACCTTGCTGCTGTTGTGGGTGCGGGCTGAGGCTCCGAATGTGTCCATTCTCGGGGCTGGGGTGTTGATCGTGGGTGCAGCCTGGGTGGGCACGCGCCAAGATTGAGTCGGCTTGGCCGAGCGCTTAAACGTCCACTTAACCGAGCATTTGCGCCGGGTCTTCAGACTGCAGCACCTGCTGCGCCCAAGCTGTGAGCTTGACGGTGTCAGCGCGCAAAATTTGTTGCTTGACCGCCAGCACTTGGGAAGGGTGCATCGAAAAACTGCGCAAGCCCAGGCCCAGCAGCAAGCGGGTCATGCTGATGTCGCCCGCCATCTCGCCGCACACCGAAACGCCTTTGCCTTGCCGCTGACATTCGGCAATCGTGTCGGCCACCAGTTTCAACACCGCTGGGTGCAAGGGGTCGTACAAATGCGCCACCGACTCGTCAGCGCGGTCAATCGCCAAGGTGTACTGGATCAGGTCATTGGTGCCGATGGACAAGAAGTCAAAGTATTTGAGAAACATCGGCAGAGTCAAAGCGGCGGCAGGGATTTCGATCATGGCCCCCAAACGCACCGTGCCATAGGCCACGCCGCGTTGGTCCAAGTCACGCTGCGCTTGCGCCACCAGGGCCACGGTTTGGCGGATCTCACTGGCGTGCGCCAACATCGGTATCAGCAAATTCACCCGGCCATGCGCAGCGGCGCGCAAGATCGCGCGCAGCTGGTTCAAGAACATGTCGGGGTCGGCCAGACTCCAGCGAATGGCGCGCAAGCCCAGTGCCGGGTTGAGGTGCGCCGCATCGTGACGTGCTTCATCCAGCGGTTTGTCGGCGCCCACATCCACGGTGCGGATGGTCACCGGCAACCCGGCCATGCCCTCCACCGCACGGCGGTAAGCCTCAAACTGTTCCTCTTCGTCAGGCAAATGCCCTTGGCGGCCCATGAACAAAAATTCGCTGCGAAA
>CANGEE010000144.1 GCA_947452635.1 Comamonadaceae bacterium
CGCTCAATCCTGCGCGGTTCCAGCGCATCAGCGGGGTGAAAGAAGCGCTGACCACGCGGCACATGCGCAATGCTTATTACCTGCCGTTTGCGCGGCGCTTGGACATTGAATACCCCAGCGGCATACGGCACATCATCCTCAACTGTTTCACGCCCATCGATGATGGGCGCATCCAGTTGTGTCAGTGGCTGTTCAGAAACGACACCGAGGCCGATTGTCCGGCGCAAATGCTGATCGACTTCGATCATGAAATCACCCGCGAAGACAAAGACATTTTGGAGTCCACCGATCCGGATGCAGTGGTCGATCCACGCCGGCGCGGTGTGGAGTTCTCGATGGACTCCGACCGTCCGGGCATCTTGATTCGCAAGAAGTTAATGGAACTTCTGGCGCGCCACGGTGAAGCCGAAGTTCACCGGCAATAGCCAGCTCAGCCGTTGCTTTGCTCGGCCTTGACTTGGTTCGCAATGGCGTCGACCTGTTCGTCCGACATGCCGTATTTGGCCTGCAAGGCTTTGAGTTTGTTTTTTTCTTCTTCCGTCACCACGCCATCGGCCAATACTTCGCGCACTTCCATCTCATAGATGGATTCACGGCGTTGCACCTGCGCCGTGTAGGCCGTGGCCACCACACCGGTCAGGATGGCGGCCAGTGCAATCGCCAGCACCTGCGTCACGATCACCAACACCGTACCCAGGTAGGTCAAGGGGTCCACATTGCCCCAACCGGAGATGATGGTCAACACAAACCAATGCATGGCCGCGGGTATAGAGGGGAAGATCTCGGGCTGATCGTGCCCTTCGATGATGTAGATCAGCGAGGAGAACAACAAGCAACTGATAAACAGCAAAAACATGGCCGATGAAAAAGAGTCTTTCTCCGCCTTGATGGCTTCGAGCATGTCCTCCATTGCACTGTTGTAGCGTGACAGTTTGAAAATCCGCAGCAGACGGAACATCCGCAGGACGCGCAAGTCGGCGCCCGGGAAAAGCAGCTGCAAATAAAACGGGACGGTGCTGAAAAAATCGACCAGCCCGAACATGCTGAAAACGTATTCTTTGCGGCCTTTCCAGGGGCTGTCACCGGGGCCGGTGTGCTTTTCGCTGTAGGTCCACACGCGCAGCACATACTCCAGTGAGAACACCATCACACTGAACAAGTCGAAGATGTGAAAGTAGGCTTCGTAGGCTTCATGAATGGAGTGCACCGACTCCAAAATGATGGCGACCACGTTGGCCACGACCAAGCCGGCAATGGCAATTTCGCAGGCGTGGCTGGCGCGGTCAACGACGGCACCTTCTAAGATTTCGTAGATTCTGCGTTTGATTCGGGGCAGACCGCGGGTAGGAACTTGACTCATGATTGCGCTGCTTTTTCAGCGTTGATTTCATCGACCATTTTTTTCACATCTGCGTCAGACAGGCGGTACTGCGTCTGCAAATGTTTCAGGGTATTGCGCTCTGCATCGCTGACCACACCGTCCTCCAAAACCTTGCGCAGTTGCAACAGGTAGGCTGATTTTTTGCGCGACAGTTGGGTGGCGAAAGCCGAGGCCACAATACCGGTCATGATCGCGGCCATGCACACACCCAAAAAGCCGGTGAGCAAAGCAATCACTTCGCCTGCCTTGGTCACGGGTTCGACGTTACCGTAGCCGGACGTGATGGTCACGATGGACCAGTAAATGGCATGCGGTATCGATCCGAAAAATTCAGGCTGCTCATGACCTTCGGCAAAGTGCATCAACGAGGCCGAGACCACGGTGGAAATGAGCAACAAAAAGGCGGCAGAGCCAAAAGCGCGACGCTCGGCATAGACAGCTTGAAACAGGTCTTGCAGCGCGGTGTTGTATTTGGACAGTTTCAAAATGCGCAGCAGACGCAAGACCCGCAAGATGCGCAAATCCAAACCCGGGAAAAACATGTGCACGTAGTGCGGCGCAGTGGCAAAGAAGTCGACCAGACCAAAAGCACTGAACACATAGCCTCTGCGGCCTTTCCAGGCACCACCTTCTTCAGGTGTGAAGCGAGCCCCCAAAGACCAGACGCGCAAGATGTATTCGACCGTGAAGAACATCACGCTCCAAAATTCCAACTCGTGAAAGAATTCTTTGTGCTCAGCGTGAATTTCAGGCACCGAGTCCAAAATCACCGCCGAGCAGTTGACCAAGACGACCACGGTGATCATCCATTCCACATACCGACTGAGGGGTTGGTGAGGAGCGCCGGCGAGGATCTCCATCACCGTTTTTTGTAATTTGCCGAGCATGTCTTGAACGCGAAATAAGTTGAAGTGCTAAATTGATAAAAATATCAATTTAGCACTAATGATAACGTGGTAATCCTACGATTTGCCCTGTATTTGTTGCCACAAAGCCATTTCGCTGGCCGTCAGACGGTCTGAGGTTTTGGCGGCTTCTTCAAACTCTCCAGGCGTCATTTGCATGCCCAATTGCCGCAGCTCGCTGATGGACGTTTTGAAGTATTCGACCGCATGCGCCGGACGTTTTGCGATGGTGTGAATGGGAATGGCTTTGAGGTTGTCCTCAATTTCTTTTTCCTTCATCACCGTGTCAATCAAGGCATTCAGTTCTTCCACCGTCAGGTGCATGCGCTCGGCTTCTTCGCGGATGAACTGGGCTTCGGATTCGACAATCTTGCCGTCCTTCAAAATTTGGAACAAATTGGCTTTCAGCGCCTCGCGGTCTTTGATCAATTCGTCGCTGAACGCCGAGGCCAACAGCGCTGCGGGGATCGCAAAGATACCGATACCTAACAGCGCAAGGATGGAGGTCATCGCGCGACCCAATGGGGTGACGGGAGAGATGTCACCATAGCCCACGGAAGCCAGCGTGATCACAGCCCAGTAAATGGATTGTGGAATGTTCTCGAACTTCTCGGGTTGCGCATCGTGCTCGAGCAAATAACCCAGGCTGGCCGTCAGGACCAGCAACAAACCCATGATGAAGGACGCGGCACTCATGATGGGCCATTCGCGGGCAATCACACGGAACAACACATCGGTGGCATCACTGTTGCGGGTGAGTTTGAGCAAGCGCGACAAACGAAAGACCCGCAAAAACCGCAAATCCAGCAGGTGGTGCAAAAACACTTCCAAGAAGAAGGGCAAGATGGCAATGAAGTCGATGAAGGTGGCGGGCGACTTGGCTTGGGTGATGCGACCCATGATCGGATTTTTGTGTCCCGGCTCTTCCACGCAGGCGTAAAGGCGCATGAAGTATTCGAGGGAGAAAATGCCAACGGCCACACCGTCCAAAATCACGAACTGCAAGTTCAGGATGTAGTGGATGCTTTGCACCGACTCCAAAATCACGGCCATCACCGACAGCAGGACCCAGATGCCAATAAAGACATCAAAGATTTTTTGTAATTCACCACCGAACTTGCTGGGGAACACCAGGGCATGCACTTTTTGACGGAAAGTGCGGCCCGCATTCAAGACCTGAAAATCTTTGTAGGCCGGCACGACAATGCGAAACAGTTTCAAGATCCGCAGCAACCGCAAGGCCCGCAAGACGCGCAAATCGACGGGCAAGAACGCTTGCAAATAAAACGGTGCAACAGCCAAGAAGTCGATGATGGCGAATGGGCTGGTGACAAAGCCCAAGCGAGCGAACTTCTTTTGGTTGAACTCGGGGTCTTCTGGCGCCAAGTAAAGGCGCATCAAGTACTCCACCGTGAACACGGCGACCGAGAAAATATCGAACCAGTGGAACCATTCTTTGTTGGGTTCAAACACGGCGGGCACATGCTCGAACAGCAAGGTGAACAAGTTGGCGACAATCAAAATGCCGAGCCACTTGTCTACGGCTTTTTGCATATTGCCGGGTATGGTGGTATCCAGTAACCAGGAGAACAGCCACTTGCGCATAGGCAAGTCACTGGCAATATGGGCTTCCTCGTCTTTGCCCAGCAAAGAGGCGACGTTCAGGTCTTTCAGATAAATCGTTTTATTGTTTTCCATGGTGCGCCTCAGAACTCAAACTCGGAAATTTTGATCGGATAGCCGCCTTTGTCACAGACGGTGATGCGCAGCTGCAGTTTGCTGGTGATCAGGTCTTCATCCACCAAGGGTTTGACAATCACAGGAATCGCCGATCCTGGCGGGGTAGCGACCAAGTTCTCGATCACGATGGCGCCTGTGGTGGAGCGGTCTTCTTTGTTGCAGGCCGCGATCAATTCGGGCGGTTTGTCGAAGAAGGTGTTGACCAAGCCCTTCAAGCTGGTTTGTGTCTTGATGTAAGCCGCGCATTCGCCCCAGGTACCCGGCTCGGCTTTGCCTGCGCAGGGGGCGTGGCTAAAGCCGTCATCAAAGCGGGTGGTCCCTGCCGTGGTCAGCCACTCCACCCAGGCTTCGCCATTGCGTTTGCCCACTTCGGTTTTCATGCCTTCTTGGTAGTTGACGGTGGTCAACCAGAACACAAACACCAGCAAACAGGCCATGAGACCCACAAAAGCCATGTCATAGGCGGTCATTCCCGTTTTAATGGGTTCATTCGCTGTATCGTGAGTCGTCATTCATGCACCTTGTAAGTTTGCGCTCGATGTGTTTGCAGTGAGGTCGCTTAGGTTTTGATATTAAATCGAAAAAATTGATATTTATCAATCAAAATCGATAAAAAAAACGTGCCAAAGGCACGTTTTTTGGGCGTTGGCAGTTTCGAAATTCTGCTTATTCCCCTTGAGAGCCTCGGTGTGCCCAGCCTGTGGTGTGTTTTTCGATGTAGCTGAACAACTCGTACATCACCATGGCCATGGCGCCGACCACCACCAGCCCTGAGAAAGCCAGGCCCATTTGCATGGCCGAGCCGGCAGAAATCAGCAGGTAGCCAATGCCTTCGTTGGCGGCGGTCATTTCAGACACGGTGGTGCCGACAAAGGCCAAAGTAATCGCCACTTTGAGCGAGCCGTAGAAATAAGGCATGGAGCGGGGCAGGCCGACTTTGACCAGCACGTCCCAGCGTTTGGCACCCAAGACCCGCAGCACATCCTCCAGCTCCGGCTCCAAGGTCGCCAAGCCCGTGGCGATGTTGACCATGATTGGGAAGAAGCTGATCAAAAACGCCGTCAAGATGGCCGGCCCAATGCCAATGCCAAACCAGACCACCAAGATCGGCACAAAAGCCGCCTTGGGCAAGGCGTTGAAAGCCGTCATCAGGGGGTAGACCGCGGCATAAGCCAAACGCGAGCTGCCAATCACAAAGCCCAGCAGCACACCCACCACGATGGCGATGCCAAAGCCGGCCATGGTCACCCAGTAGGTGCGCCAGGCGTGACCGGCAATCACATCACGGTATTCCACCGTTTGCTCGGCAATGCGCCAAGGGCTTGGGAAAATAAATTCCGAAACATGCAAGGCCGAGCACAGCCCTTGCCAGATCAAAATGGTCAGCACCAGCAAAATCCAAGGCGACCAACGTTCAAGCGTTTTGGGTTTCATGAGGGCTTCATTGGTTGATGGTGGCACCGTTTTGGCGCATGGCGCCAATATGGCCGCGCAATTCGTGCACGATGTTGGTGAATTCTGGGGTGTAGGTGATTTCCAAATCCCGAGGGCGTGGCAAATCAATCTCGCGCTTGACCACAAAGCGGCCCGGGCTCTTGCTCATCACGTACACCGTATCGGCCAAGAACACCGATTCGCGCAGGTCATGGGTGACCAAAATCACGTTGAACTTTTGTTCGGTCCACAGGTCGCGCAAGATGCACCACAACTCTTCGCGGGTGAAGGCATCGAGCGCGCCAAAAGGCTCGTCCAGCAGCAGCATCTTGGGCTCGTGAATCAGGGCGCGGCAAATGCTGGCGCGCTGTTGCATACCGCCTGAGAGTTGCCAGGGGAACTTCTTTTCGTAACCGCCCAAGCCCACGGTTTGCAGCAACTTGATGGCCCGGGCCTCGTACTCGGCCCGCTTTTGTTTGAAGTTGGAGCGGAAAGGCTCGACGATTTCGAGGGGCAGCAAGACGTTGTCCAGCGTGGTGCGCCAAGGCAGCAAAGAGGAGGCTTGGAAGGCCATGCCGCTGATCTTCAAAGGGCCGGTCACCGGCGCGCCATCCACCAGAATGCGGCCCTTGCTGGGCATGCGCAGACCGGTGGTCAGCTTCATGAAGGTCGACTTGCCACAACCAGACGGTCCGACAATGGCAATGAACTCCCCCTGTTTAACTTGCAAGTTGATGTCCTCCACGGCGAAATGGTTTTGCGCCAACAACTCGTCGTTGTAGGCGAGCCAGACATTTTCAAAGTCAACAAAGTGGGGTGAGGACATACAGACAGCTTGGTGGACGGGGATTACTTCTTCGGCTTGGGCAAGATGTCCAGCTCTTTGGCGGTGGGCAGGAAACTGCCGTTCCAAATGGCTTCGGGGTTGACGCGGGTCTTGGTGTTGAATGCGTCAGA
>CANGEE010000145.1 GCA_947452635.1 Comamonadaceae bacterium
ACCTCGGGTGCGGGCATGGGGTCGCGCGGGTGGATGACAAAATGCTGCTCCAAACTGGCCATCAAAAATGGCGGTACGCGGGAGGCCAACAGGATTTCAGTCTGACGCATGAAACACATTCCATTCAAAGAGCCGCGGGGCTGAGGTGTTTAGGGGTTTGCACGGGTGTCTCCTGGGTTTACAGGAGGCGCGCAATTTCCTATCATCATACGATAGTATTTTAATGTTCACCCCCTAGTTTTCCCTCACTCTTACCGGACCACCATGACCTCAACTCCCCGCAAAAAACCCGAAGACCTGCGCAGCCAAAAATGGTTTGGCCGCCAAGACCGCGATGGTTTTGCTTACCGCAGTTGGGTCAAAGGCAAGGGGGTGCCGCACGACCAATTCGACGGTCGCCCGGTAATCGGTATTTGCAACACCTTCAGCGAACTGACGCCTTGCAACTCGCACTTTCGCACGCTGGCGGAGCAGGTGAAAATTGGGGTTTACGAGGCTGGGGGTTTCCCGCTGGAATTTCCCGTGATGTCGCTGGGTGAAACCTTGCTGCGCCCCACCGCCATGCTGTACCGCAACCTGGCCAGCATGGATGTCGAAGAAAGTATTCGTGGCAACCCGATCGACGGCGTGGTCCTCTTGATGGGCTGCGACAAAACCACCCCCTCCTTGCTGATGGGCGCGTCCAGTGTGAACTTGCCCACGATTGGCGTGTCGGGCGGCCCGATGCTCAACGGCAAATGGCGCGGCCAAGAACTGGGCTCGGGCACTGGCGTGTGGAGCATGAGCGAGCAAGTGCGCGCCGGCACACTGAAACTGGCTGACTTTTTTGAAGCCGAAAGCTGCATGCACCGCAGCCACGGTCACTGCATGACCATGGGCACCGCCAGCACCATGGCCAGCATGGTTGAAGCCTTGGGCATTGGCCTGCCCGGCAACGCGGCTTACCCCGCGGTCGATGGTCGACGCAATGTGTTGGCGCGTAACGCCGGACGCCGCATTGTGGAGATGGTGCACACCGACCAAACCATCTCTCAAGTGCTGACGCGCGAAGCTTTTGAGAACGCCATCCGAACCTTGGCGGCGATCGGCGGCTCCACCAATGCGGTGATTCACTTGATTGCGATTGCCGGCCGCTTGGGCCTGAAACTGACGGTCGACGATTTTGAGCGCCTGGGCAGCGAGTTACCTTGTTTGCTGAACCTGCAGCCTTCGGGCGAGCACTTGATGGAAGACTTTTGCTACGCAGGTGGCTTGCCGGTGGTGATGAAAGAAATTGAACACCTGCTGCACAAAGACATCATCACCGTCAGCGGTCACAGCGTGGCCGAGAACATTGCCGACGCGGTCAACTACGATCCGCGCGTGATCAAAACTTTCGACGCGCCGTTCAAGGAGAAAGCCGGTATCGCCATCTTGCGCGGCAACTTGGCGCCGCGTGGCGCCGTGATCAAACCCAGCGCGGCCACACCCGCGTTGATGCAGCACACCGGCCGCGCCGTGGTGTTTGAAGACAGCACCGACTTTCATGCCCGCATTGACGACGAAAACCTGGACGTGGACGAGAGCTGCATCTTGGTGCTGAAAAATTGCGGCCCCAAAGGCTATCCCGGCATGGCCGAGGTGGGCAATATGCCGCTGCCACCCAAGGTGCTGCGCAAAGGCATCACTGACATGGTGCGCATCTCTGACGCGCGCATGAGCGGCACCGCCTATGGCACGGTGGTCTTGCACACCACGCCCGAAGCGGCAGCGGGCGGGCCGCTGGCCGTGGTGCAAAACGGCGACATGATTGAGCTGAACGTGCCTGCGCGCAAACTGCATTTGTTGATCAGCGACGAAGAGCTGGCCGCACGCTTGGCGAAGTGGAAAGCGCCCGAGCCACCGCTGAGCTCTGGCTACTGGAAACTGTATGTGGACACCGTGCTGCAAGCTGACCAAGGCGCCGACTTGGACTTCTTGGTGGGTCAACGCGGCGCTTTTGTGCCCAAAGACAACCATTGATCAGCGACACCCTTTTTTTGAATTGACCTTATGAAAATCCTCATCACCGGCGGTGCCGGCTTCTTGGGCGCACGACTGGCCCGCACGATCTTGAAACAAGGCACGCTGTGCGGCCAAAGCATCACCTCTTTGGTGATTGCCGATTTGTTCGCACCACCTGCCGATCTGCAGGCCGACCCCCGGGTCAGCCACCACGCAGGCCCCATGCTGGCACAACAAGCCTTGTTTGCCAGTGGCTTTGACGGCGTCTTCCATTTGGCTTCAGCGGTTTCGGGCGAGTGCGAGCAAGACTTTGAACTGGGCTTGCGCTCTAATTTGGACAGCACCCGCGCCCTGCTCGATGGCTTGCGCCACGCGGGCAATGCACCGCGCATGGTGTTTGCCAGCTCGGTCGCGGTGTACGGGCCCGACGCGTCCAACCCCTTGCCCGACTTGGTGAGCGACCACACCCTGCCCTCGCCCCAAACGTCCTATGGCACGCACAAGCTGATGCTGGAATACCTGGTGGCCGACTACACCCGCAAAGGCTTTATCGACGGCCGTTCAGCGCGTTTGATGACCGTGACCGTGCGCCCCGGTAAACCCAATGGCGCGGCCTCCTCGTTTTTCAGCGGCATCATCCGCGAACCGCTGGCGGGCGTGGAAAGCATTTGCCCGGTCGACGCCAGCGTTTCGCACCCGGTGTCTTCGCCGGGCAACACCGTCAAAGGTTTGATCACCGTGTTTGAAGCCAGCCGCGAAGCCATGAAAGGGCGCCTGGCCTTGAACCTGCCGGGCTTGAATGTGAAAGTCAGCGACATGCTGCAAGCCTTGGAGAAGGTAGGCGGCGCAGCGGTGCGCCAGCGCGTGCGCTTTGAGCGCAACGAGACCGTGGCCAACATCGTGGCCAACTGGTCACGCGGCAGCACGGCTGAACGCGCCCATGCCTTGGGCCTGCGGCCTGACGCCTCGTTTGAAGCCATCATCGAGCAATACATCGAAGACTGCCAAGGCCCGGGCTACCCGGCCGACGCCTTGAAAGGTCTGGCACTTTGAAGCCACAGCGTCGGTGGGACGTGGTGGCCTTGGGCGAGGCCATGGTTGAATTCAACCAAACCCGCGCAGGCGAGCCGCATTACCAACAAGGTTTTGGCGGCGACACCAGCAATGCCATCATTGCCGCAGCGCGTGCGGGTGCGAAAACCGCATATCTGAGCCGCGTCGGCGATGACGCTTTTGGCCACAGCCTGTTGGGGCTTTGGCAAGCGGAGCAGGTGGACACCCACGCGGTGACGCAGGACGCCAGCGCAGCCACCGGCATTTACTTTGTCAGCCACGGCCCCGGTGGCCATGAATTCAGCTATCTGCGCGCCCATTCAGCAGCGAGTCGCATGAACCCGGACTGGCTCAGCGGTGCACCGGCTTCTTGCATAGCGCAAGCCCAATGGCTGCATGTGTCGGGGATCTCGATGGCGATTTCCAGCAGCGCCTGCGACACGGTCTTGGCCGCCATGGCCTTGGCCCGCGCGGCAGGCACCCAGGTGTCCTTGGACGCGAACCTGCGCCTCAAACTCTGGCCTTTGGCGCGTGCACAGGCCTGCATACGCCAGGCCATCGGCTTGTGTGATGTGTTCTTGCCCAGCTACGACGACATGGTGACTTTGACTGGGCTGACCGATGCACAGGCCATTGTGGAATGGTGCCACAGCCAAGGTGCGCGCCAGGTGGTGCTGAAACTCGGGGCCGATGGTGCCATCGTCAGCAGCTCAGTCAGCCCCGCAGCCGATGCGGCGCGCAGCACCGTGGCAGGCCACCGCGTCACCGCGGTCGACGCCACGGGCGCGGGCGATTGCTTCAGTGGCAATTTGCTGGCGCGCTTGGCGGCAGGCGACAGCTTGCAAGCCGCAGCGCATTACGCCAACGCCGCCGCAGCCCTGACAGTGCAAGGCTTTGGTGCAGTGGCCTCGCTGCCGCATGCAGCCGATGTGCAGGCCAGCGGTTGGCTCTGAACCCCATCCCAAAGCTGTGATGCCTTTTGAACACAACAACGCCGCGCAACCGACCGAATGGGTGATGGTGGACTGGGGCACCAGTTCTTTGCGCGGGGCCTTGCTCAATGCGCAAGGCGAGGTGCTGCAAGAGCGCGCCTTTGCGCAAGGGATTTTGAGCGTCCCCGCCGGTGGTTTTGCAAAAGTTTTTGCCGAACGCTTTGGCGACTGGATGAGCCAGTCGCAGCGGCGTTGCCTGATCTCGGGCATGGCCGGCAGCCGCCAAGGCTGGCAAGAGGCGACCTACTGCCCTTGCCCGGCGGGTCTGGCCGAACTCGGCCAGCACCTGCTGTGGTTGCAGCCGGGCCGCATCGCCCTGGTGCCGGGCCTGAGCTGTGTGGCCCAGGACGCGCTGCACACACCCGATGTGATGCGCGGCGAAGAAGTGCAAATTTGGGGTGCGCTGCAATTGGCCAAACGAGACAGCGCCACACTGGTGCTGCCCGGCACGCACAGCAAATGGGTGCAGGTGAAGGACGCACGCATCACCGGCTTCAACACGTACATGACCGGCGAAATTTTTGCGCTGCTGAGCCAGCACTCCATCTTGGCCAAAACCCTGGACCTGAACGGTGCGTTCGAAGCTGAGATTTTTTTGCAAGGCATTGCACACAGCCAACAAAGCAGCCGCCTGCTGCACAGCCTGTTTGCGGTGCGCACGCTGGGCTTGTTCGAGCGCATGCGCGCGGCCGCCTTGCCCAGTTACCTGTCAGGCTTGTTGATCGGTGACGAGCTGCGCAGCCAGGCTGTTTCAGCCGATGCCGGACCGGTGATGGTGATCGGCAGCGAGGCCTTGACCCTGCGCTACACCCTGGCCCTGCAGCACCTGAACATCGCCAGCCAAAGCTTTGGCGCGCAGGCCACTTGGGCCGGGCTTTTCGCTTTGGCCAGCAAGGGCTTCGCCGCCCCTTCAACGGACACCCCATGAACGACCTCACACCCGCCCAAGCCCTGGCCCAGGCCATGGCGCAACTGCCCCTGATCGCCATCTTGCGCGGTCTCACACCCGAGGCGTCCATTGGCGTCGGTCAGGCCTTGGTGGACAGCGGCTTTGCCTTGATTGAAGTGCCGCTCAATTCGCCCGAGCCCTTGCAAAGCATTGCCCTGTTGACACAGCAATTTCCAAACGCCTTGATCGGCGCGGGCACGGTATTGCAAGCGCAGCAAGTCCAAGCGGTGCACGCGGCGGGTGGCCGCTTGGTTGTCTCGCCCAATTTCAACCCCGCCGTGGTGGCACAGGCGCTGGCGTTGGGCATGGTGGTATTGCCCGGCGTGGCCACGCCCAGCGAAGCCTTTGCCGCGCTGGATGCCGGTGCGCACGGCCTCAAACTGTTCCCCGCTGAAATGATTTCGCCCGCCACCGTCAAAGCCCTGCGCGCGGTCTTGCCCCCCGATGCAGCCTTGATGCCGGTAGGTGGCATCACGCCCGACAACATGAAGCCCTATCTGGCCGCCGGTGCCAGCGGCTTTGGCTTGGGCTCGGCCTTGTACGCGCCGGGCCGCAGCGCAGCGCAGGTGCGCACCCAGGCGCAGGCCTTTGTCCAAGCTTTTGTGCAGGCAAATCCAGCCTCCACCAGCCCCGCTTGACCGCCACCAGCGACGGTCCACCCCGCCCCTCACCCCCCAGGAGACGCGCACATGCCTGTATTCAGCACTTTGCAAATCGACCACCATCCTGAAAACCCGCGCATCGCCCGTCTGCTGCTCAACCGGCCCGAGCGGCTCAACGCCATCAACGACGACACGCCACGCGAACTGCGCGCCGCCGTCGATTGGGCCAATGCCCACCGCGATGTGCATGTGATCGTGGTCGAAGGCGCGGGCAAAGGGTTTTGCGGTGGCTACGACTTGTCGCAGTTTGGTGAGGGGCAGATCGATCACCCCTGCCAACAAGAGCAAGCCCCCTGGGACCCGATGGTGGACTACGCCCACATGAAGCGCAACACCGAAGACTTCATGGCCTTGTGGCGCAGCCCCAAACCCACCATCGCCAAGGTGCATGGCGCGGCGGTGGCGGGCGGCAGTGACATTGCCTTGTGCTGCGACCTGCTGGTGATGGCCGACGATGCCCGCATCGGCTACATGCCCACCCGGGTCTGGGGCTGCCCCACCACCGCCATGTGGACCTTTCGCCTGGGCCCGGTCCGGGCCAAACAGTTGATGTTCACCGGCGATCTGATCGACGGTCGCCAAGCCGCGGACTGGGGTTTGGCCAATGAGAGCGTGCCTGTTGCAGAACTGGAGGCGGCCACGATGCGCTTGGCCCAGCGTATTGCGGGGGTGCCCAGCAGCCATTTGGCCATGCACAAAATGGTGGTGAACCAAGTGATGTTGACCATGGGTCTGGAGCAGGCCCAATCCATGGCCACGGTGTTCGATGG
>CANGEE010000146.1 GCA_947452635.1 Comamonadaceae bacterium
AGCCCCGCGTTCGGGAATTGACCGAAAGCCTGCTGAGCTTGATGGCCCAAGAGCAGGTGGATTACACGATTTTTTGGCGGCGACTGAGCCTGGCCATGGCTTCGGCCACCTGGGACACATCCCATCCTGCCTGGACATCGGTGCGTGACTTGTTTTTAGACCGCCCGGCTTGGGACCTGTGGCAAACGCGTTACGCCCAGGACCTGGCGCTGCGCGATCAAGCGGCGGCGGCCCGCACCATGTTGGCCAACAATCCCAAATACGTGTTGCGCAACCATTTGGCGGAAATCGCCATCCGCAAAGCCAAATCAGGTGACTTCAGCGAGATCCAAACCCTCTTGACCTTGTTACAGTCACCTTTTGACGAACACCCCGAGCACGAGGCCTATGCCCAACTGCCCCCGGCTTGGGCCTCTTCCATCGAAATCAGCTGCTCCTCATGAACACACCCCTGCCCCAAACCGACGCCCAATGGCGTGCCCACCTGGCCGCCAAAGGCGCAGAGCCCGTGGCTTTTGAAGTCACACGCCATGCCGCGACCGAACGCCCCTTCACAGGCAAATACGAAAGCCATTGGCAGCCAGGTCAGTACCACTGCATTTGTTGCGACGCTGAATTGTTCAGCTCAGACACCAAGTTTGATGCGGGCTGCGGCTGGCCGAGCTTCTACCAAGCCGCAAGGCGCGGTGCGATTGTCGACCGGGTCGACCGCAGCCACGGCATGACACGGGTGGAATCTGTGTGCGCGCAATGCGGTGCGCATTTGGGTCATGTGTTCAATGACGGTCCGCAGCCCACCGGCCTGCGCTACTGCATGAACTCCGCATCGCTGTCTTTTCAAGCCGATGCCGACGCCACTTGAATCACCACCTATGAAATTCCTACTGGACCTGTTTCCGATTGTGCTGTTCTTCGGCGCTTACAAAATGGCCGACATCTACACCGCCACCGCCATCTTGATGGCAGCCACGGTGGTGCAAAGCGGGGTCATGTACGCCATGGAACGCAAGCTCGCCACCATGCAGAAAATCACCTTGGTGCTGGTGCTCGGTTTTGGCGCCCTGACCTTGGGCTTGCATGACGAGCGCTTTATCAAGTGGAAGCCCACGCTGCTGTATTCGGGCTTGACGATGGCCTTGGGTGTGGGGCAGTTTGTACTGAAAAAGAACTTTCTCAAGCTCTTGCTCGGCAGTCAGTTGACTTTGCCCGACGTCGTCTGGCAACGCTTGAACCTGTCGTGGATGGCGTATTGCATCTTCATGGCCAGTCTCAATGCCTATGTCGCGTCCTACTTTTCGACCGAAGCCTGGGTCAATTTCAAATTGTGGGGCTATGCGTTTCCCTTGGTCTTCATCGTGGCGCAAGGCGTCTATATCGCCAAGCACTTACCTAAAGACCTGCCCAAGGATGCCCCCAAGGAAGAAGAACCTGTATGACTTTGCAACTTTCGGTGGCCGACCAAATCCACGCCCGGTTGACCCTCGCACTGCAAGCCACGCAGTTGCAAGTGATTGACGAAAGCCATTTGCACGCGGGTCACGCCGGTGCCAGTGAGAGCGGCGTGGGCTCGCATATGCGGGTCCAAATCGCTTCACCTTTGTTTACATCGCTGTCGCGCGTGCAGCGCCATCGGCTTGTGTATGATTCGCTCCAAGATTTCATCGACCAGGGCTTACACGCGCTGGCCATTGAAGTGCTTTAAGCCGCATATCTACCGATCTTGTTTTTGAATTTTCTCCTTTGAGGTTCTCCATGAAAAAAACCCTTTTGAGCGTGGCCTTGCTGGCCGCCGTGAGCCTGCCTGCATGGGCACAAAACATTGCTGTGGTCAACGGCAAGCCTGTTCCGTCTTCGCGGGTTGAGGCATTGAAGCAGCAAGTCGAGCGCTCAGGCCGCCCGGTCACGCCAGAAATGATGGGCCAGATCAAAGAAGAACTGATTGCCCGCGAAGTCTTCATGCAAGAAGCGCGCAAACGCGGTTTGGACGCCACAGAAGATTACAAAAACCAAATCGAACTGGCACGTCAGTCGATTTTGATTCGCGAGTTGTTTGCCGACTTCCAAAAGAAGAACCCGGTCACCGATGCCGAAATCAAAGCTGAATACGACAAGTTTGTGGCGGCCAATGGCGGCAAGGAATACCACGCACGCCACATCTTGGTGGAAAAAGAAGACGAAGCACTGGCCTTGATTGCGCAAATCAAAAAAGGCGGCAACTTTGAAGAATTGGCCAAAAAAGCCTCCAAAGACCCTGGCTCCGGCGCCAATGGAGGTGACTTGGACTGGGCCAATGCAGGCAGCTATGTGCCTGAGTTCTCTGCGGCCATGACCAAACTGGACAAAGGCCAGATGACCGAAACCCCCGTCAAAACCCAGTTTGGTTTCCACATCATCCGGGTGGACGATGTGCGCGACACCAAACTGCCGGCATTAGAAGAAGTCAAGCCCCAGGTCTCTCAGCAATTGCAACAACAAAAAATTGCCAAATACCAAGAGACCTTGCGCGCCAAGGCCAAGATCCAATAACTGGGCTTTTGGCTTTGCTTTCAACGCGGCCCAGGCCGCGTTGTGCATTTTGAACGCTGTCAGTCGAGCCAACGCCAATCGCTCAAATGGTATTGACCGTTCAATTGACGCCAGACCGTGGCCTGTGTGGTGCGCGTGCTGTTTTCATGGCGCACCTGCAGCTTGAGACTGAAGTTCATGCCCGCCACCACTTGGCTCTGCGCCTCCAAAACGTCTTTGTACAAGGTTCGGCTGCGGTGTGCCACAGCGTAGGTCTGAACCGCAAACCGCGCCGCCTCCTGCACATCATCGGCAAAAGGATCGGCCTTTGACCAGCCCCCCAAGATCACAGAGCCCTCCCTGATCGGACCGTTCAAGTCCAGCGCGCTGTGGGAAGGCATGGGGACGTTGGACTGATCGCTGGGCGCACAAGCAGTCAAAACCGACAACACCCCCCCAGCCAGTGCGCGCAACAAGGTCCATCGCCACCGACTGGCTGGCACAGGCAAGGCCTCATCCAATCCATTTACGCGCGTTTTGCCAGATGCGCATCCAAGCGCTGGCGGCACTGATGTCACCACTCGTCCAGCTCATCTGCACATTGCGGAAAACACGCTCAGGGTGCGGCATCATGGCGGTGAAACGACCGTCCATGGTGGTCACCGCCGTCAGACCACCTGCACTGCCATTGGGGTTGAAGGGGTACTGCTCGGTGGCCTGCCCGTGGTGGTCGACAAAGCGCATGGCCGCAATGGCTTGCGCCGCGTTACCCCGGTGCTTGAAGTTGGCATAGCCTTCACCATGCGCCACGGCAATCGGCAATCGGCTGCCGGCCATGCCTTGCAAGAACAAACTGGGCGACGGCAACACCTCGACCATCGACAAGCGCGCCTCAAAGCGCTCGCTTTGGTTGGTGGTGAAGCGCGGCCAGTCCTGTGCTCCAGGGATGATGTCGGCCAACTCCGCAAACATCTGGCAGCCGTTGCAAACGCCCAGGGCGAAGGTGTCCGTCCGCTGAAAGAAACCTTGAAACTGCGCAGCCAAAGCCGGGTTGAAGGTGATGCTGCGGGCCCAACCGATGCCGGCACCCAAGGTGTCGCCGTAGCTGAAACCGCCACAGGCCACCAAGCCCTTGAAGTCGGCCAAGTGGGCGCGCCCCGATTGCAGATCGGTCATGTGCACGTCATGCGCTTCAAAACCGGCGATGTGGAAGGCATAGGCCATCTCCACATGCGAGTTCACGCCCTGCTCACGCAAGATGGCCACCTTGGGCCGAGCCAAGTTCAGGAAAGGCGCAGCCACCTGTTCTGCGGGGTCAAAGGACAGCGACACATGCATGCCAGGGTCGCTGGCCAAGCCTGCGGCGGCATGCTCGGCATCTGCGCAAACGGGGTTGTCGCGTTCGCGGGCGATTTTCCAACTCACGCTGTCCCAGACTTGGTGCAAATCCTCAAGTTGAGCACTGAAGATTTCTTTGGCGTCGCGCCACACACTCAAGGCCCCTTGCCCGTGGCCCATGGGGGCGCTGGCGGGCCGTGTCTTGCCAATCACATGGCTGTGTTTGGACAGACCGTGCTCGCGCAACACCTGCAGCACCGCGCTGCGGTCCGTCGTGCGCACCTGCACCACCACACCCAATTCTTCGTTGAACAAGGCCTTGAGGGTCAGCTCTTCGCGGCGTGAACTCACCTGCCCGGCCCAGTTTTTGGCGTCGCCATGGTCAGCGCGGCTGTCTGCAATGCCGTCGCCTTCGGTGACCAACATGTCCACATTCAAGGCCACGCCCACATGACCGGCAAACGCCATTTCGGCGACAGCGGCGAGCAAGCCGCCGTCGCTGCGGTCGTGGTAGGCCAGCAGCAAGCCCTGCGCACGCAGGGTGTTGATGGCGTGGACCACATTCACCAGATCTTGGGCCGCGTCCAAATCGGGCACCCGGTCGCCAAATTGATTCAGCACCTGGCCCAAAATACTGCCGCCCATGCGGTTTTGACCGCGGCCCAGATCGATCAGCAGCAAGCTGCTGTCTTCGATGTCGGCGTTCAATTGCGGCGTCAGGGTGCCACGCACATCGCTCAAGCTGGCAAAAGCGGTGATGATCAAACTCACTGGCGAGGTGACCTTGCGGGTCTCGCCCTGCTCTGACCATTGCGTGCGCATCGACAAGCTGTCTTTGCCCACGGGGATAGAGATGTCGAGGGCCGGGCACAGTGCCATGCCCACCGCCTTGACAGTTTCATACAGCGCGGCGTCCTCGCCCGGCTCGCCGCAAGCGGCCATCCAGTTGGCCGACAACTTGACGCGGGGCAAGTCGATGGGTGCGGCCAGCAAATTGGTGATGGCTTCGGCCACCGCCATGCGGCCCGACGCTGCGGCGTTGAGCGCGGCCAGCGGCGTGCGCTCGCCCATGCTCATGGCTTCACCGGCAAAGCTTGCATAGTCGGCCAAGGTCACGGCCACATCGGCCACCGGCACCTGCCAGGGGCCGACCATCTGGTCGCGGTGCGTGAGGCCGCCCACGGCGCGGTCGCCAATGGTGATCAAAAACCGCTTGGAGGCCACCGTGGGGTGGCTCAGCACGTCGATCACGGCTTGTTGCAAAGAAATACCGGTCAAGTCCATGGCGGGCGACTGGCGCACCACGGTTTTCACGTCACGGTGCATTTTGGGCGGCTTGCCCAGCAGCACGTCCATTGGCATGTCCACCGGTGATGCTTGGCCCGGGTCGACCACCACCAACTGGCGCTCTGGGGTGGCCACGCCGATCACCGCAAACGGGCAGCGTTCACGTTCGCAAAAGGCGGTGAACTGCGCCAAGGACTCGGGCGCAATCGCCAAGACATAGCGCTCCTGGCTTTCGTTGGACCAGATTTCTTTGGGTGACAAGCCCGATTCTTCCAGCTGCACTGCGCGCAAATCAAAACGTGCGCCCCGACCCGCGTCGTGGGTCAACTCCGGAAAGGCATTCGACAAACCACCAGCGCCCACATCATGGATCGCCAAAATCGGATTGGCGCTGCCTTGCGCCCAACAATGGTTGATCACCTCTTGCGCACGCCGTTCGATCTCGGGGTTACCGCGCTGCACCGAATCAAAGTCCAAGTTGGCGGCGTTGGTGCCGCTGGCCATAGAGCTGGCTGCACTGCCGCCCATGCCAATGCGCATGCCCGGCCCCCCCAGCTGGATGAGCAAGCTGCCCGCTGGAAATTCGATCTTTTTCGTTTGCTCGGCGTCGATCTGACCCAAACCACCCGCGATCATGATGGGCTTGTGGTAGCCGCGCACCACGCCGTCCACGGTTTGCTCGTATTCGCGGAAATAGCCCAGCAAATTGGGCCGACCGAACTCGTTGTTGAAGGCCGCGCCACCCAATGGTCCCTCGGTCATGATCTGCAGCGGACTGGCGATGTGCGCGGGCTTGCCGCCCACTTGGTCTGACATGCCGCCCCAGAGTTTGGACACAGTAAAACCCGACAAACCCGCCTTCGGCTTGGAGCCTCGGCCAGTGGCGCCTTCGTCGCGAATCTCACCGCCCGCACCCGTCGATGCGCCGGGAAAGGGCGAAATCGCGGTCGGGTGGTTGTGGGTTTCCACCTTCATCAGCACATGGTGCAGGGCTTGCTCGGCTTGGTAAGCCGCGCCCTGGTCACCCGAACGCGCCACAAATCGCTCCACAGTGTGGCCTGCCATCACCGAGGCATTGTCCGAATACGCCACCACCGTGTGCTGCGGGCTGAGCTGGTGGGTGTTGCGAATCATGCCAAACAAGCTTTTGTCTTGCGGCACGCCGTCGATGGTGAACTGGGCGTTGAAAATTTTGTGGCGGCAGTGCTCGCTGTTGGCTTGCGCGAACATCATCAGCTCCACATCG
>CANGEE010000147.1 GCA_947452635.1 Comamonadaceae bacterium
GCGTGTTCAGGATTGACTTCGAGCACCGGCTTGACTTCGGGGGCGCTTTGCCCAGCTTGCTTGAGCATGCGGGCCAGTTGCATGCTCATGCCGTCGTCGGTCACCACCAAACACGCTGGGCTGTCGACCAGGCGGCTGGTGACGCGCACGTCTTCGGCTTTGTCTTTCAAGGCTTCTTTCAGTTTGGCCAACACCGGCTTGAAAGTTTCGGCCGCGTCTTCGGCGGCTTTCTTTTCTTCTTCGTCTTGCAGCTTGCCCAGATCGAACGCGCCCTTGGCCACGCTTTGCAGCGGCGTGCCGTCAAACTCTTGCACAAAGTTCAGCGCCCACTCGTCCACGCGGTCGGTCATCAGCAGCACTTCGATGCCTTTTTTCTTGAACACTTCCAGCTGCGGGCTGTTTTTGGCGGCGGCCAGGGTGTCAGCGGTGATGTAGTAGATCGCGTCCTGGCCTTCTTTCATGCGGGCCTTGTAGTCGGCCAAGCTGACGCTGACGGTGTCGCTGGTGGACGAGGCGAAGCGCAGCAGCTTGAGCAGGCGCTCGCGGTTGCCAAAGTCCTCACCCAGACCTTCTTTCAGGACCGCGCCGAACTCGGTGTAGAACTGGGTGTACTGGCCGAGTTTGGCTTTGTCTTCTTCACTCAGGACATCGGTGACCTCGTCAGTGGACTCGGGTGCTTTGTCGTGTTTGGCCAAATCTTCCAGCATCGACAAGACCCTTTTGGTACAGCCTTCGCGAATCGCTTTGACGTCGCGGCTTTCTTGCAGCAACTCGCGGCTCACGTTCAGCGGCAGGTCGGCCGAGTCGACCACGCCTTTGACAAAGCGCAGGTAGCTGGGCATCAGCGCCTCGGCTTCGTCCATGATGAAGACGCGCTTGACGTACAGCTTGATGCCGGCTTTTTTGTCGCGGTTCCACAGGTCTTGCGGCGCTTTGCTGGGGATGTAGAGCAGCTGGGTGTATTCGGTGCTGCCTTCCACGCGGTTGTGGGTCCAGGTCAGCGGCGCTTCAAAGTCACGGCTGATTTGTTTGTAGAAGTCGGCGTACTGCTCGCCCGTGATGTCTTTCTTGGGGCGCGTCCACAAGGCGCTGGCTTTGTTGATGGTGTCCCACTCGCCGGTCTTGACCATGGCACCGGGTTGGCGGCCACCTTTTTCGTCATGGGGGTCGATCAACTCGCCGTCTTTCCACTCTTCTTTTTCCATCAAGATGGGCAGGCTGATGTGGTCGGAGTATTTGCCGACGATCTCTTTGAGCTTCCAGCTGTTGGCGTATTCCAGTGCTTCTTCGCGCAGGTGCAGGATCACGCTGGTGCCGCGCTCTGCGCGGGTGATGGTTTCGACCTCAAAGTCGCCGGTGCCACCGCTGATCCAGCGCACGCCTTCGGTGGCGGCGGCGCCGGCACGGCGTGTCTCCACGGTGATCTTGTCGGCGACGATGAAGCCCGAATAAAAGCCCACACCAAACTGGCCGATCAGCTGCGCGTCGGACTTTTGGTCGCCGCTCAACTTGCTCATGAAATCTTTGGTGCCACTCTTGGCGATCGTGCCCAGGTGGTCAATCGCTTCTTGCGCGGTCATGCCGATGCCGTTGTCGGTGATGGTCAGCGTTTTGGCGGCGGTGTCAAACTTCAGACGCACTTGCAACTCGGGTGCGTCTTCGTACAGCGCGGTGTTGTTCAGTGCTTCAAAGCGCAGCTTGTCGCAGGCGTCCGAGGCGTTGGAGATCAGCTCGCGCAGGAAAATTTCAGAATTGGAGTACAGGGAATGCGTGACCAGGTGCAGCAGTTGCGACACTTCGGCCTGGAAGGAATGGGTTTGTTTACTCATAGCAAGTCCAAATTTCAAATCAAAAGGTCAGAAAAAAAGAGACGCCCCTCAGTTGGGGGCGTTGCACGTGAATTCAAGAGGGCGTCGACTCAGCGAACTTGTGCGCCCACTTCTTTGTTCCAGCGCTCCAAGAGGCGGCGGCGTTCGGCCGATTTGCCGTATTTCTCAAAGTCGTATTTGACCAGGCGCACGCTGTCCATGGCCGGGATGCGCGGGTCGGGCTTGAAGGTTTTGTTGGCCGGGCTTTGCAGGCTGTCGGCTTTGGCGCCGATGCTTTGGCCCTCGGGGCTCATCAGCCAGTCGTAATAGCGTTTGGCATTGGCTGCATTGCGCGCGCCTTTGACCAGGGCGATGCCGCCGATTTCATAGCTCGTGCCTTCGCAGGGGGCGGCGCTGGCCACCGGGTATTTGTTGTGACGCCAGCCGTCAAAGCCAAAAATAAAGCTGATGCCGACCGCCACCTCACCCTTGGCCACATTCGGCGCTTGCGCCGTGCCGCTGCGGGTGTATTGGGTGACGTTTTTGTTCAGTTCTTTCATGTACGCAAAGGCCGCGTCCTCGCCCATGAGTTGCACCAAGCCCGCCAAGATGGTGTAGGCCGTGCCGCTGGAGGCGGGGTGCGAAATCTCGACTTCCCCCTTGTAGATGGGTTTGATCACATCGGCCCAGCATCTGGGGGCGGGCAGGTTTTTCTTTTTCAACAGCTCGGTGTTCCAGCCAAAGCCAATCGCACTGGTGTAAAAGCCCCCCACCAGGTTTTGCGTCATGGCGTATTGACGCACGCTCCAGCCGTGCAAATCGTTCAGGTAGTCGGGCCGGTAGGGCGCGAGCAGCCCGATTTCAGCCGCTTGCAAAAACGGATCGCCGGTGCCGCCCCACCAAATGTCGGTTTTGGGGTTGGCCGCTTCGGCGCGCAATTGCGCCAGGGCTTCGCCCGTGGCTTTGCGGGTTTGGTTGACCGTGATGCCGGTCTTCAACGTGAATTCTTTGGCCGCCATTTCGCACCAGCTTTGGTCGGTGCTGCACACCGCATTGACCGCGCCGCTTTGCGCCATGGCCTGCCCCGCCGTGAGGCTGCCGATCAAGAAGCCCAGTGCCGCGCCAAAGTGCAGTGTCTTGTGCATTGCCAACTCCTTGAGGTGAAATCAAAAACGTTCGTGCGCGCCCAAATAGCGCCACTGCCCCACGGGCAAGGCGCCCAAGGTGACGCGGCCCATGCGGATGCGTTTGAGGCCCACCACTTGCAAGCCGACTTGCTCGCACATGCGACGGATCTGGCGCTTTTTGCCTTCGGTCAGCACAAAGCGCAGTTGCTCGGGGTTTTGCCATTCCACTTGCGCCGGCTTGAGTGGCTTGCCGTCCAGACTCAGCCCGTGGCGCAGGCGCGCCAGTTGCGCAGGCGGGAACACGGCTTGCACATTGCTGCTGACCCGGTCGTGTTCGTCGATGCTGCGCAATTGCGCTGTGGCTTTGCCGCCGTAGGTGGCCGAGGCGTGGGCAGCAGCAGCGGTGTTCTCGTGCCCGGTATAGGCCACGCGCACCAGGTATTCTTTTTCCATCTCCGAGTCTTCGCCAATCAGATCGCGCGCCACGCGGCCGTCTTGCGTCAACACCAACAGGCCGGTGGAGTCGATGTCCAGGCGACCGGCCGGTGCCAGGCCGCGCAGCTGAGGCGGGCTGAAGCGATGCCGCGAGCTGTCGCCCTGCCAGTGGTTGCGCGGGTTGAACAGGGTGACTGCGGGCTCGTGCCCGTCTTCGGCTTGGCCACTCACATAGCCCATGGGCTTGTGCATCAGCACGGTGACTTGTTGTTGCTGTTTGTCTTCGGCGATTTTGTCCACCGTGATGCGGTCGGACAGTGTGACTTGCTGGCCCATGCTGGCGATCTCGCCGTTGACCTTGACCCAACCTTGCTCGATCCAGGCATCGGCTTCGCGGCGCGAGCACATGCGCAGCTCGGCCATGCGTTTGTTCAAACGCGAGGTGCCGGTGGGCGAGGCGGTGGCGGCAGCCCCTTCGGGGCGGGGGGCACGTTTGAAAACCGGGGGCTGGGTCATGGGGCAGGGGCGTGGTGCGCGTGGGTCAAGGGGATGGCGCAATTGTCCGCTTTTTAGGGCGGGGTTATAGGCAGGGGCAAAGCCCTCAGGGCGATGGGAACTGGCGGGTGCGCAGCCCATGCAAGTCCAAGATGCGCAGGCCGCCGTATTCCACGCGGATCAGGTGCTGGGCCTCCAGCACTTTCAGGGCCTCGTTCACCCGCTGGCGCGACAGGCCGACCAAATAGGCCAGTTCTTGCTGGGTGATGCGCAGCACCTCGCCCACACCCGAGAACAACACCGGGTTGAACAGGGTGGCCAAGTGCCGTGCCAAACGCAGCTCGGGGTTGTTGATGCGGTCCAATTCGCGCGCCGCAATGAACTGCCCGAGCCGCTCATTGAGCTGGTTCATGATGAAACGGTTGAACCCCAAAGAGTGGTCGATCAACCAATGGAAGGTGTCGACCGGCAAGCCCGCCACCACGCTGGGGCGCAGGGGCTGGATGTTGTAGCGGTAGCTCTCGCGCTTGAGGGCAGTGCCCTCGCCAAACCAACCCCCGGGCGGCACGCCGGTGAAGGTCATGGTTTGACCGCTTTCGTTGTCGCTGCTCATTTTCAGCAAGCCTGAAACCACGCCAAACCAGTAGGTCACGGGCCTGCCGACGCGGCATACATAGTCGCCCGGTTGGGGGTCACTCACCACCAATTGCGGCGCGATGCGCTCGCGCTCCACGGCGGTGAGTAAATGCAGCCAAGGAATTTCTTGCAGCTCGGTGGTGCTGGGTGCGCGGCGGCGCTGGTGAACGGTGGGTGTTGGGCTCATGGGGAAGGGCGGTTGTCAGACCCCTGTCAGTTGTTATGGGGGTCTACCCTTAATTGTCGTCGAAACGACAACTTGACGTCAAATCAGTCCCTAGCATCCGTCCCTAATGCAGTTGCACCGGTGCGTGCGCTGTTTTTCAAGACAGGTCCGGTTATGCAAACAACGTTTCCCCGATTGATGCTCAAGCATGCGGCCGAGCGCCCGAGTGCGCCCGCTTTGCGTGAAAAAGAATATGGCATTTGGCAGACCATGGACTGGGCGTCCTTGGCGCAATTGGTCGAGTCGGTGGCGTGTGGCCTGCACCAAGCCGGCTTGCGGCGCGGTGAGCATGTGATTGTGGTGGGCTCGAACCGTCCCAGTTTGTACGCCACCATGCTGGCGGCGCAGTCCTTGGGGGCCATCCCCGTGCCTTTGTACCAAGATGCGGCAGCAGCAGAGTGCGTGTTCCCCATCACCAATGCCGAAGTGCGTTTTTGCGTGGTCGAAGACCAAGAGCAGGTCGACAAAATGCTGGAAGTGCGCGAGCAGTGCCCGCAGCTCACGCACATTTACTATGACGATCCGCGCGGTCTGCGCAAATACACCGAAAACGGTTTGGGCTCTTTGCAGGAACTGATCGTCGCAGGCGCCGTGTTCGCGGCGCAACACCCGCAGTTTTACGCCGACGAAGTGGCGCAGGCACAGGCCAGCGATGTGGCCGCAATGTTCTTCACCTCCGGCACCACCGGCAACCCCAAGGGCGTGGTGCACACCCACAGCGCCTTGATTGACCGCGCCCAAGCGGGCGCCGAGTTCGATCACTTAACCCACGCCGAAGATGTGTTGGCCTATATGCCACCGGCCTGGATTGGGCAAAACATTTTCAGTTACGCCCAGTGGCTGACCTGCGGCTATGTGGTCAATTGCCCCGAGTCGGCGGCCACCGTGAACATCGACTTGAAAGAAATTGGCCCGACCTATTACTTTGCGCCGCCGCGTGTGTTTGAGGCCATGTTGACCAGCGTGATGATCCGCATGGAAGACGCGGGGCGCCTCAAGCGCGGCATGTTCCACTACTTCATGGACGTGGCGAAAAAAGTCGGCCCTGCGCTGATGGATGGCCTGCCGGTCGGGTCGCTCGACCGACTCCAATATGCGCTGGGCAACTTCATGGTCTATGGACCGCTGCGCAACAACATGGGTTTCAGCCGGGTGCGTGTGGCCTATACCGCTGGCGAGGCGATTGGCCCGGACCTGTTCACCTTCTTCCGCTCGATTGGCGTCAACATCAAGCAGTTGTATGGCTCGACCGAAACTGCCGTCTTCGTCTGCTTGCAGCCCGACCACCAAGCCCGCTCCGACACCGTGGGCGTGCCGTGCAAGGGGGTGGAAATCAAAGTCGCTGAAAACGGCGAAATCCTGGTCAAGTCGCCCGGCTTGCTCAAGGAGTACTACAAGAACCCCGCCGCCACCGCCGAAGTGCTGACGCCGGACGGCTGGTACCACACCAGCGACGCGGGCTTTTTGGACGCGCACGGCCACCTGAAGATCATCGACCGCGTCAAAGACGTGGGCCGCATCCAAGGCGGTGCCAATGACGGGGCCATGTTCGCGCCCAAGTATGTGGAGAACAAACTCAAGTTCTTCCCGCACATCAAAGAAGTCGTGGCCTATGGCGACCAGCGTGAAAAAGTCTGCGTCATGATCA
>CANGEE010000148.1 GCA_947452635.1 Comamonadaceae bacterium
CGAACTGCGTGAAGCCATGCAAGAAAAAGGCTTGGGCACACCGGCCACGCGCGCGGCCACGATCGAAGGCTTGATCAACGAAAAATACATGCTGCGCGAAGGGCGTGAGTTGATCCCGACCGCCAAAGCCTTTCAGCTCATGACGCTGCTGCGCGGCCTGGGCGTGGAAGAGCTTTCACGCCCCGAACTCACCGGCGAGTGGGAATACAAGCTGGCGCAAATGGAACAAGGCCTGCTCAGCCGCGATGACTTCATGAAGGGCATCGCCGCGATGACCGAGCACATCGTCAAGAAGGCCAAAGAGTACGACCGCGACACGGTGCCCGGCGACTACGCCACTTTGCAAGCCCCCTGCCCGAACTGCGCCGGTGTGGTGAAAGAAAACTACCGCAGATATACCTGCGTCGGCCGACCCGCCGACTCAGCACCTGCCGGTGCCGAGGGGGCGCTGGAAGGCTGCGGCTTCTCGTTTGGCAAATCTCCGGCAGGGCGCACCTTTGAGCCGGCCGAAGTCGAGCAGTTTTTGACCGACAAAAAAATCGGCCCCCTCGAAGGTTTTCGCTCCAAAGCCGGTTGGCCTTTTGTCGCCGAGATGGCGCTCAAATACAGCGAAGAAGACCACAACTGGAAGCTGGAGTTTGACTTTGGCGACGACAAAAAGAACGAAGACACTGGCGAAATTGTCGACTTTGCAGCCAGCGAGTCTTTGGGCGTGTGCCCCAAGTGCGGCAGCCCTGTTTACGAGCACGGCAGCAACTTTGTGTGTTCTAAAACCGTGCCCACCGAGGCCCAGCCGACGCCGAGCTGTGACTTCAAGAGCGGCAAAATCATCTTGCAGCAGCCGGTGGAGCGCGAGCAAATGACCAAGCTGCTGGCCACCGGCAAGACCGACTTGCTCGACAAATTCGTCAGCATGCGCACGCGCCGCTCGTTCAAGGCCTTTTTGGCTTGGAACCCGGAAGAAAACAAAGTCAGCTTTGAATTCGAGCCGCGCGTGAGCAAGTTCCCGCCGCGCAAAACCAAAACCCCGTTTGGCAAAGCGGCCCCAGCCAAAGCGGCGGGCAAAACCGCCGCCAAGACCGCTGCCAAAACCGCCAAAGCCCCGGCCAAGAAAGCTGCGAAGTCGGCAGCCGCCAAAACCCCGGCCAAGAAAGCTGCGAAGTCGGCAGCCGCCAAAACCCCGCGCAAAGCCGCAGTGGGCAATCTGACGCCCAGCGCCGCATTGGCCGCAGTGATTGGTGAGGGCAAAGTGGCGCGCACTGAGGTGATCAAAAAGCTGTGGGACTACATCAAGGCCAACGGCTTGCAAGATGCCACCAACAAGCGCGCCATCAACGCCGATGCCAAACTCCAAGCGGTGTTTGGCAAAGACCAGGTCACGATGTTTGAGCTGGCCGGCATTGTGGGCAAGCATGTGAGCGCTTGAACAGCATCCAAGGCGCTGCGGTGCCATGCAAAAGGGCGACCCCAGGTCGCCCTTTTGCATGCAGGGGGGGCTGACTCAGCGGCCCACCACCCGGGCCATCTCCAGGCATTTGTTGGCATAGCCCCATTCGTTGTCGTACCAGGCCACCAGCTTGACGAAGGTGCTGTCCAGCGCCATGCCGGCATCGGCGTCAAACACGCTGGTACACACCTCACCGCGAAAGTCGGTGGAGACCACTTTGTCGCGGGTATAGCCCAGCACGCCTTTCAAAGCACCTTCGCTTTGCGCTTTCATTTCGGCGCAAATCTCAGCGTAGCTGGCGGGCGAATTCAATTCGGCGGTCAGGTCCACCACCGACACGTCCGAGGTCGGCACGCGAAACGCCATGCCCGTCAGCTTGCCCTGAATGGAAGGGATCACCACACCCACCGCTTTGGCCGCGCCGGTGCTGCTGGGGATGATGTTCTCCAAAATACCGCGTCCGCCGCGCCAGTCTTTGTTGCTTGGGCTGTCCACGGTTTTTTGGGTGGCGGTGGCGGCGTGCACCGTGGTCATGAGGCCGCGTTTGATGCCCCATTTGTCATGCACCACCTTGACCAAGGGGGCCAAGCAGTTGGTGGTGCACGAGGCATTGCTGATGATCGTTTGGCCGGCGTAACTGGCGTGGTTCACGCCGTACACAAACATCGGTGTGTCGTCTTTCGAGGGGGCAGACATCACCACCTTTTTCGCGCCAGCCGCCAAATGCTTGCCCGCGCTGTCTTTGTCCAAGAACAAACCCGTGGCTTCGATCACCACGTCTGCGCCGACCTCGTTCCATTTCAGGTTGGCGGGGTCGCGCTCTTGTGTCAAGCGAATCGGCTTGCCGTTGACGATCAGGTTGTGGCCCTGTACTTCGATGGCGCCTTTGAAGCGGCCATGCACGCTGTCGTACTGCAACATGTAAGCGAGGTAGTCGGGTTCGAGCAAGTCGTTGATGCCCACGATCTCGACGTCGTTGAAGTTGTCTACTGCTGCGCGCAGCACCATGCGGCCAATGCGCCCGAATCCGTTGATGCCGATTTTCAGAGTCATGGGAGTCTCACTTTGGTTCTGAGGTGGGGTAAGCGGCCCCATGCACGCTGGCGCCGCTGAAGATGTAACCATCGTACGCGATGAAGGTAATTAAATTACATGAAAGACCGATGTCTTTGGGTTTGTTCTGGGTAGGTAACTGTTGCTGGGTTGCTCGGGCCTGTTTGCTCAGGCCTGTTGCTACTCAGGTGTTTCCCTAGGCAAAACGATGCAAGCAACAGCCCATGCATCTGGCGTTGAATGCATACTCCATCAGGCCATTGATCGGTTGATTGACTTCAGGCCGAGCAACTTCACCACTTTTTGACCCCAACCGCAGCCATGAACGCTTTGCCTTTTTCCGTTGAAAAAATAGACGCGCCTTTGGGTGCGGTGGTCCGTGACATCGATTTGACGAAGCCTTTGGCTGCCCACGCCGTGTCAGCATTGCGCCGCACGTGGTTGCAACACGCGTTGTTGGTGTTTCCCAACCAGCCGATGTCGATCCCGGATCTGGAGCGATTTGCGCAAGACATGGGCCCATATGGTGAGGACCCTTATTTTGAAGCGATGCCTGGCCATCCGCATGTGGCACAGGTGCGGCGCGAGGCCGATGAAACCACCCGCATCTTTGCCGAAGCTTGGCATTCAGACTGGAGCTTCATGGCATCCCCACCTGCCGCGACGGTCTTGCTGGGCAGCCTCATTCCACCCCACGGCGGCAACACGCTCTTCGCCAACCAATACGCTGCGTGGGACGCTTTACCCGATGATGTGAAATCACGTTTGCGCGACGCCAAGGGCATCCATTCCGCACGTCGGGGCTATGCCCGAGATGGCGCATATGGCGAAAAAGACCGGCAGTCTGGTCGTTCCATGGCGATTCGCTACGACGACTCGGCGTTGAAAACCCAGTTACAACCGATGGCCCGCGTGCACCCCGAAACCGGACGAACCGCCTTGTATGTGAGCCCCGGCTACACCGTGGGTATCGAGGGTTGGTCGGATCAAGAATCGCAAGCGATGCTGATGTTTCTGTTCGAACACCAGACGCGTTCAGAGTTTGTCTACAGCCACCCTTGGTCGGCCGATATGTTGGTGATGTGGGACAACCGCTGTCTGGTTCACGCCGCCACCGGGGGCTACGAAGGGCACAAGCGCTTATTGCACAGAATCACCATCGCCGAACGTTCGCCGACGTCGCACGGCCAGCCCGTCAGCACGGTGGGCTGAAAAGCGAAGAGGGGCTAAGACGCCGCGTTGAAAGAGCGAACATGTGCGCCCACTACGAATCCGTTCACGACAAAGCGCTTTTGAAAAAGCATTTTGGTGTGTCAATGCCCAGCGAACTGGCCCGTCATGATGTGTGGCCGGGCTATCTGAGCACCTTCATTCGCCGCCATGAAAACGCCGATGTCGGTGATGACGCGGTGCCGCACCGTGAAGCCTTGCTGGGCAGCTTTGGCCTGATCCCGCATTGGGCGAAAGACCCCAAAATCGCGCGCCAGACCTACAACGCCCGATCGGAAACCGTTGCGGAAAAACCCAGTTTTCGCGATGCGTGGAAGCGCGCTCAGCATTGCATCATCCCGCTGCAATCTTTCTTTGAGCCCGATTGGCGCAGCGGCAAAGCCGTGCCCACGCGCATCACGCTGGCTGGTGAAGAACCCATGGGCGTGGCCGGGCTGTGGGCCCAGTGGCGGTCACCGCGGGGCGAGATCGTGCACAGCTTCACGATGCTGACGATCAATGCCGCCGCGCACCCTTTGATGCGCAACTTTCACAAACCACAGGACGAAAAGCGCATGATCGTGGGTCTGCCGCCTGCACGCTACGACGACTGGCTGCAAGCCAGTGCCAGCGAACGCGGCGACTTTTTGCAAGCCTGGCCTGCACTTGAATGGCAGGCTGCTGAGCCCCCAAACACCTTGCCACAGGCGCTGTCTTTGTTTTAAAACTGCACCACTGACTTAAAACCGGGCGTCGCGCATGTTTTGCGTCTTGCCCACGCCCAGCTGTTTCGCAATGGCCCAGCCGGCCCAAAACAACATGCCGATCAGCACCGAACCCCGGCCCCAAGCGAGCAGTTGTTCTGCGTCGGCAAACAGCAAAAACAGCACGCCTTGTAGCATCATCAAACTGCTGGCAGGTCGAAACGCTTCGATGAAGTGAGCCCAGCTGAAAATGAATTTGGATTTCACAGTCGTCTCCTGAGGAATTCAAAGGAGAACCAGTATACTGTTTTTATATACAGTATTGCAAGCCCCGCAACTTCAAGGCGCGGAATCAGGCTGGCTCATGTCACGCAATTCGCGTTTGAGCACTTTGCCGATCGCGCTGCGCGGCAACTCGGTCAACAAGTGCAGGGCCGCCAGGCGCTGGGTTTTGCCCACGCGTTGTTGGTACCACTGCAGCAGCGCCTGTGTGCTGACGGGCGGGCCGTCACGCAGCACCACATAAGCCACCGGGGTTTCGCCCCACTCGCGTGAGGGCACACCCACCACGGCGGCTTCTTTGACTTGCGGGTGCTGGCTCAGCACGGCTTCCAGGTCGCTGGGGTAGAGGTTGAAGCCGCCGCTGATGATCATGTCTTTGCGCCGGTCCATCAGCGTCAAAAAGCCGTCGGCATCAAAGCGGCCCACATCGCCGGTGCGGATGAAGCGGCGCCCGGTCGGGTCGAACCATTCGGCCTCCCGGGTTTTTTCAGGTTGGCCGTAGTAGCCGCTCATCATCGCCGCCGAGTGGCCGACCACCTCGCCGGTGCTGCCAGCGGGCAGCTCGTGGCCAGCTTCGTCAATCAAGCGGATGTCGTGCCCTTCGGCCGGCTGGCCCACAGTGTGCAATTTGTCGGGGTGCAGGTGGGCGTTCAAAATGCAGGTGCCCCCGCCCTCGGTCATGCCGTAAAACTCGACCAGGCCCCCGGGCCAGCGCTGGACCACATCGGCTTTGAGTGCGGCAGAAAATGGCGCGCTGGTGCAGAACTTGACCTGAAACGATGACAAGTCTTTGGCGTCAAAGTCGGGGCAGTCCATGATGCGCTGGTACTGCACCGGCACCAGCATGGTGTGGGTGATGCGGTGCTGTTCGGCCAGCTTCAGGTACTCGGCTGCGTTGAACTTGGGCATGATGATCACGCAACCGCCCAATGCCAGCGTGGGGAACACCACCACCAAGGTGGTGTTGGAATACAGCGGGGTGGACACGAGCGAGCGTGTGGCCGGGCTGTAGCCGTAGGTCAGGCCGCGGCGCATGTGCATCCAGCGCATACCGTGGGGTTGCACAATGCCCTTGGGGTTGCCCGTCGTGCCCGACGAGTAAATGATGTTGAAAGCCGCCTCGGGCCTGACGCTGACCGCCTGCGGTGCGCTCCCGGCTGGGGCCAGCCAAGCGGTGTAAGCGCCTCCAGCCTGGCTGCCGTCCAGCGCGATGCGTGGCATCTTTTCCATCTCGGGCTCGACCAAAGCGCGAGCCGCCGCGTCCAAAAAAAACAGGCGGGCTTGCGCGTCTTTGAGCATGCCGGTCAAGATCTGCGGCGTCACCGACGGGGCCAGTGGCGCGACCACCACGCCAGCCCGCAGCGCCCCCAAAAACAAGCAGGCGTAGTCCACGCTGGAAGTGGCGCAGATGGCGATGCACTGACCCGGCGTCACCCCGTCACGCTGCAAAGCGCTGGCCACCTGGTCCATGCGTGCGTTCAGGGCGGCGTAGCTCAGGGTGGTGTTGGGGTCACGCAGCGCCAGTGCTTCGGGCTGGGCCTGGGCGTAACCCCGAATCAGGTCCGACAAGGTTTGGAAAGGAGAGTCAGCGGTGATGAGGGGAGTCGTCATGCCCGACA
>CANGEE010000149.1 GCA_947452635.1 Comamonadaceae bacterium
GACGCGCGCGGCGTGCAGCGCGCCAGCGTGACCTTGCATGTGGGCGCGGGCACGTTCCAGCCGGTCAAAACCGAGAACCTGGCGGCGCACACCATGCACCGCGAATGGTATGAAGTGCCCGAGGCGACCCAGCAAGCCATTGCTGCGTGCCAAGCGCGCGGCGGCCAAGTGGTGGCGGTGGGCACGACCACGGTGCGCACGCTCGAGTCGTGGGCGCAGTCGGGTCTGGCCAGCGGCGACACGCAAATCTTCATCACGCCGGGCTTTGAGTTCCAACTGGTGGACCGGTTGATCACCAACTTTCACCTGCCCAAAAGCACACTGATGATGCTGGTCAGCGCCTTTGCGGGGTATGAACACATCATGCATTTGTACCGCCACGCGATTGCCAGCGAATACCGGTTCTTCAGTTATGGCGATGCGATGCTGCTGACGCGAAGACCGCCGTCCACTCAAGGCAGCTGAAGAAACACCCGTCCGCCCTCAATCTTCACCGGCCAAGTCTTCACAGGCTCGGTGGCCGGGCCGCAGCCCACAGCGCCGTCGCGCAAGTGGAACATCGCTTGGTGAAACGGACACTCCACCTGGTGGCCGTCAACAAAGCCATCACACAGCTTGGCGTTGCCGTGGGTGCACAGGTTGTTGATGGCGAAGACTTCGCCCTCCACGCTGAACAGGGCAATGTCTTGCCCCGCAGGGGTCACGGCAATGCCTGCGCCTTCAAACAAATCGGCCTGCGCGGCCACGTCGGTCCATTGGGTCATAGTCAGATGGGGTAGATGATGGCGTTGGGGATCATTTCGCTGTCGTACACGCACAAACGCTCAGCGAATTTCAGACCTTCTGGGGTCTGCACCAGGGTGTCGATGTAGCGGCCGACATTGAACACCGTGCTGGGGCCATCGAGCTTGGTGCGAAACACCGCGTAATTGGCTTCAGCGTGGATGCGACCGTCTTGCACCTTGCGCACCACTGGTGCGCCCACCACATGGCGCTGGTAATAAGGGTCGTGGTACAGCGTTTCTTGGATGCCGTACACACGGTCCTTGAGCATGCCCTTGCTGGTGAACGACAGCGTGCACAGCGGAAAACCGCGCTCGTGGTTTTCACGTGGCTGCAGCTTGTACACGCACTGCTCGGTGAAGAACTCGGGCCACAAGTCCCAGTGGCCGCTGTCCACCGCCAGGGCGTAATCGGCATACAAACGGGTCAGGGCCAGATGGGTTTCAAAATTCACCATGGTCATTTGCTTAGGCCTCCATCACTTTGCGCCAGTAGGCGTACATGCCTCGGATCAGGGTCTCGGTCACCATGTGGTCCGTCTCGCCCACCTCGCGCCCGCCCAGCTCCACCAGCATGCGGTGCGCGGGCTTGGTCTCAAAGGCTTGTTGCGAAAACTCGATCACTTCGCCGTCGTCCGCGCTGACAAAACCGGCTGGGCCAAACAGATTGGATTGGCGCAAGCGGCGCTCGGTCATCTCGGGCGTGTCGTCTTCAAAGCCAAAATGGGTCCAGACAAAGTCGAAAGCGCCATGCCCATCCGGCTGGATGTGCCGGGTGGACACGCTGTTGACTTGCTGCTGAAAAATCACACTGGGGAACAGCGTCATCATCACGGCGCTAGGGACCTGTTCGCCCAAACGCCACCAGTCTTCGGGCACGATGTCCAGAAAACTCGGGTCGTTCAGCTGCATGCTGTCCTTGAAGCTGCTCACCTGCGTGACCTGCGACGCCGCGCCAGTGGCTTGCCCCGCGCTGCCCCGGGTGGAGATCATCGCCGCATGGCGGTGGTGCGCGTCCATGCGCAACTCGCTTTGGTTGTCAGCGCGCCAAAGGCCAAAGGTCACAAACCAGGTGTGCAACAAGCCGGGGTGGTACGGGTCTTTGATGTTCTCTTGCATCAGCTTCCAGTTGCCCGGAATGCGCTGGCGGTTGTAGCCCAGCAGCACCAGCTTGCGGCCGTTGAACAGGCGGTCAAAGTACCGCAGGATGGTGGGGCCCATAAAGTCTTCGAGCGACGCCACAGCGTGGTCAAAGGAGGCGAACACCACGCCGCCCCGGGTGGCCACTTGCAGCGCCGTCAGGCCATGTTCTTTCGGGTCAAAGTCGGTCGGCATGCCGCCGTTGACCTTGCCGCCTTGGCGCACCCCGCGCCGAAACGGCACGCCCTGCAAGTCGCCTTTCAGGTTGTAGCTCCACTGGTGGTAGGGGCAGACAAACTCTTTTTTGTGGCCATGACGCTCGCGGCAAAACTGCATGCCCCGGTGGGCACAGACGTTCTCCACCACATGGATCTGCCCGTCGTCTGCGCGCGTCATGATGACCGAACGCTCACCCACCACGGTGCGCTTGAAATCGCCCGGATTCGGAATCTCAGCCTCCAAGCCGACATAGCTCCAGTGGCTATTGTAAAAAAAGCGATCCAACTCCTTTTTGTGCAGGTCTTCGTCGGTGTACACGGCAAACGGGATGCGGCTGGTGCCAGTCGTTTCCCAGTGGATGGGGTGTTGGGTCATGCGCGTCTCCTTGGCTTTGTTGTGGGGGCGTCGCACCCACAAATAGAGGGCCATCATGCGCAACCCATCGGATTCAGTAAATCGAAATTCGAAGATAATCATTATTTGAATTTCAAATATCAAAATCTGCCGTGGAACTCGCCCGCCTTGACCTGAACCTGCTGCTGGTGTTTCACCACCTGCTGCGCGAAAAGCGCGTTTCCGCCGTGGCCACGGTGCTGGGCATGAGCCAGCCCGCCGTCAGCAGCGCGCTGGGCCGTCTGCGTGCCAGCCTGGGCGACGAGTTGTTTTTGCGCACCCAAGGCGGCATGGCGCCCACCCCTTATGCCCTGCAACTGGCCGAACCGGTGGCCACCGCACTGGACGGCCTGCAACAAGCGCTCAACGTGCGTGCCGCGTTTAACCCAGCCACCAGCGAACGCAGCTTCACCCTGGCCATGACCGATGTGGGCGAGATGTATTTCCTGCCGGTGCTGATGGACGCCTTGGCTGGGGCCGCACCGGGAGTGACGCTGAATGTGGTCGCGGTGACCAGTGCCAGCCTGCGCGAGGACATGGCCTCGGGCCGCACCGACCTGGCGCTGGGTCTGCTGCCGCAATTGCAAGCGGGGTTTTTCCAGCAAGCGCTGTTTCGCCAGCCTTATGTGTGTCTGATGCGAGAAAATCACCCACTGGCGACAGACGCCGCTTTGAGCCTGGTCGATTTTGCGGCAGCCCCGCATGTGCGCGTGATTGCCGCAGGCACCGGGCATGGCAGGGTGGATGAAGCGCTGGAGCGCCAGGGCTTGCAACGCCGCATCCGCCTGACGGTGCCGCACTATGTGGCCTTGGGCGATGTGCTTGGCCACTTCGACCTGATCGCCACCGTGCCCGAACGCTTCGCCCAGCGCGTCACCGGCCCCTTTGCCCTGACCACCCGGCCCTTGCCCTTGCGCGTGGACGGCAGCGTGATCCACCAGTTTTGGCACGCCCGCCTGCACAAAGACCCCGGACACCAGTGGCTGCGCGAGTTGCTGGCGCAGTGCTTTGGTGACGGCAGCAAAGCGGGCGCTGAACAACCGAACTGATCGCTTGCAGCGCAGGCACCCATCGCAAACGGCCTCCTACAATCCTCCCATGCTCCAATTCGATCTGCTCGCCAACGACCCCGCCAGCCACGCCCGCCGTGGCCGCCTGACCCTGAACCACGGCGTGGTGCAAACGCCGATTTTCATGCCGGTGGGCACTTACGGCACGGTCAAGGGCGTGATGCCGCGCAGCCTGCACGAGATGGGCGCGCAAATCATTTTGGGCAACACCTTTCACCTGTGGATGCGCCCGGGGCTGGACGTCATGCAGAGCTTTGGCGGTCTGCACCAATTTGAAAAATGGGACAAACCCATCTTGACCGACTCGGGCGGTTTTCAGGTCTGGTCGTTGGGCCAGATGCGCAAAATCACCGAAGAAGGCGTGACCTTTGCGTCGCCCGTGAACGGCGACAAGCTGTTCATGTCGCCCGAGGTCAGCATGCAGATCCAGACGATTTTGAACTCGGACATCGTGATGCAGCTCGACGAGTGCACGCCTTACGAAACCAAAGGCCACCTGACCACCGAGCTTGAAGCGCGCAAGTCCATGGAAATGAGCCGGCGCTGGGCGGTGCGCAGCCAAGACGAGTTCACGCGGCTGAAAAACCCCAACGCCCTGTTTGGCATTGTGCAAGGCGGCATGTTTGAGAACCTGCGCCAAGAATCACTCGACGCCCTGGTGGCCATGGACTTCCCCGGCTATGCGATTGGCGGCGTGAGCGTGGGCGAACCCAAAGAGCTGATGCTGCAAATCATGGCGCACACGCCGCACCGCCTACCGGCCCACAAACCGCGTTACCTGATGGGCGTGGGCACGCCTGAAGATTTGGTGCAAGGCGTGGCCGATGGCGTGGACATGTTCGACTGCGTGATGCCCACGCGCAACGCCCGCAACGGCACCGTGTTCACCCGCTTTGGCGACCTGAAGTTGCGCAACGCCCGCCACAAAAACGATCCGCAGCCGCTGGACAGCACCTGCACCTGCTATGCCTGCGCGGGCAATCCGGTGGACGCCGCATCAGGCTCTGGTGGCGTGTCTTGGGATCAAGGCGGGCGCGGTGGTTTCAGCCGCGCTTACCTGCACCACCTGGACCGCTGCGGCGAAATGCTCGGCCCCATGCTGACCACCATCCACAACCTGCACTACTACCTGAACCTGATGCGCGAGGTGCGCGAGTCGCTGGATGTGGGGCAGTTTGCGGCGTTCAGGGACCAGTTCAAGAGCGAGCGCGCACGCGGCGTTTGATCAGTCTGTGGTGAACACCGTCAACACGCCGGTGTAACCATACAAGCTGCTGCCGGCGATTTCGCCCCCAGCAAAAAAACCCACCAAGGGCACGTCGCCCAATGCATGGCGAATGATGTGCAGCTCGGCGCTGGGCGCGCCAAAGTGCGGGCCGCCGCGCCCGGTGCAGCTGACATACACCGCGCCCGCCATGCGCCGCGACGGATGGGCTGCGGCTTGCGCCTCATTCTCAGCAACAGCATGGGCCATGGCCTGTGTCATCGTTTCGGGCTCGAGCTCTTCGCGAATTTCAGCGCAAATGCGCATCAAGTCGGCTTTGGCCGCTTGCGGGTTGCGCTGGCAAAAAGCGATCTTCATCCCCGCGTGCACATGGTCGGCCAGGGCCACGCCTTGGCGCGCCGGATCGAGCCCGACGATGTGGCGCACGATCACCTCAGCGCCCAAGCTGCCGGTTTTACCCACGCCCTGCGCACCTTCGGCGCTGATGCCGGCCAAGGTGGCGCGCACGGCTTGCAAGGCGTGCTGGGGTTGTGTGAGGGAGACGTCCAAATCGTCCAGTAGCACCTGCAGTGCGGGCTGGCCGTCGAGTTGGTAAATCACATGGCCTTCGGCTTCGGTCACTACGCGCTCGGCGCTGATGGGGCGGCAACCCTGCGTCACGCGCGAGAGCAAAGTCACTTGCGGGCCCAACGCCACGCCGCTCAGGCCGCCTTCAAACACACCACGGCTGTTGGCATCAGACTGCGTTTGCTGGCTGTGGGCAAATTGCACCGCCTGGTAGCGGCTGGAGGCCAGGCCGCCAAACAAATACCCACGCTCGGTGCGCTCGGCCAACTCGGCAATCAACTCGGTGAGATCCGGCGTTTGCCCTTCGGCATGCACCAGCGCCGCTTGCACCGCCATGTCGGCAGGCCAGGGCGCAACGCCCGAAAAAACCCGGTACTGGTCGGCCGGCAGATCGCACAGCATCAGCGCCATGGCCGGCTCGTCAAAATACTCGGCGTTGTGGGTGGCGATACCGACCCCCACGGTCCCTGACCAATCCGGCACTTGCGGCAGTTCTTGGCGCAAATGGTCCAAGATGGCTTGGGCGTGCGGGGCGTAATGGTCGGTGATGTAGAGCAAGCCCAAGCGCGGCGCATGGGCGTGGCCAGGCAGCGTCATTTGTGCACGCAATTGCGCCAGCACCAAGGCGGCAGCCATGGGCCACTGCGGGTGGGTGGCATGCCCGTAGGGAAACAAACTCATGCGCGTTGGCGGGGCGCGGCAGCCTTTTTGGCGCTGGCTTTGCCGGAGGTTTTGGCTGGTTTTTTGCGCGCTGGCGCTTTCTTGGCGGCGGCCTTCCCAGCGGACTGGGATGGCGTTTTACCCGCGGTCCCCGACTTGGGACTCGCCTTTGTGGGTCCGTCTTTCAGGGCTTGGGCAGCCACGTCTTTCA
>CANGEE010000150.1 GCA_947452635.1 Comamonadaceae bacterium
AAGCCTGAGAGCTGTCGAGAAGGCTTGCATTTTGATGCGTTTATGCAAAAATGCATCCATGCGTACTTCTCTTGATCTACCCGACGCACTCTTTAAGCACCTCAAAGCCCGTGCGGCTTTGGAGGGGAGGACCTTGCGCGATCTGGTGATCGAGTTGGTCGAGCGGGGTTTGAATGCCCGCCAGGTGGTGGACCCGCAGCAGCGTTTTATGTCCCGACCTTTGGTCGGAACTGCTGCGCCACTGGCTTTGCCTGTGGCCAAGTTCAGCAACGCCGATTTGTACGATGTGATCAACCAGGATGACGATGAGCGAGCCCGCAAACTCATGGCGGGTGGCTGAGCCTCCGCTACCTGGCAGCGGGCATCTGGCGATTTGCCCGATGTGAACGTCTGGCTGGCGCTGACCCACACGGGCCACCCGTTTCATGAAGCTGCTGCGCGCTACTGGCAGACCGCTTGCGATGAAGGAACGGCCTTGTGGTTTTGTCGTTCCACCATGATGTCATTGGTGCGTCTGCTGGTGCAAACAGCCGTGATGGGTGAGCAGGTCATGCGCTTGCCGCAAGCACTCGCCGTCTATCAGCAATGGCAAGCTGTTCCGCAGGTGGGCTTGTTGTCCGATCCAGCAGAACTGGATGCAAGCTTGCAGACCATGGTGGGCAGCATGTCTGTGCCGTTGCCGGCTCGCCTGTGGCCCGATGTGTATCTGGCGGCCACCGCTGAAGCGGCCGGGTTGCGTATGGTGACTTTTGACCGCGACTTTGAACGCTTTGACCTCAGTCGGCTGGCGCTGCTGAGCAAGCCGGCCTGATCATTCTCCCAATCGCACTTTCAGCTGAAAACTCACCGCGCCATACAGCCGGTCTTTGAGTGGGGGCACCAGTGCGACGTTCAAGCCGAAGCGTTCGCCCTCCCAACTGGCCACGGGCAGCACGGCGGGAAACCAGCCGCCGTCGAAGGCCTTGGGGTAGCCGTTGAAGGCACCGCCGACCACGCCCAGCTTGACGCCTGAGACGGTCCAAGGCTGGTAATAAGCACCGACATAGCTCGAATGCACGCTGTCGCTGTTGATGAAGCGCCCGGCAGTGGCGCTCCAGTCGTTGTTCAAGCGGTATTCAAAACCCAGCCCCGGGTTGGCGTTGCGCAGGCCTTTGTCGGTGTCGAAGTGAGCCGAATAAAACCCGGCGTTGAGCCACAGCCGTTTGGCTTCAAAAAACGTGCCTTCATCCGCCTGCGCCGCGCCGCACAGCAGGGCCATGCAGGCCCATGCCACGCGGTTGAAAGAGGCCAGGCGCATCCCGTTCACAGCGCTTTGAAAATCGCGCGCGCCGCCGCCACGGTGTCGGCAATGTCGGCCTCGCTGTGCGCACCGGAGACAAAACCGGCTTCGTACAGGGCGGGGGCGATGTACACGCCCCGGTCCAGCAGGCCGTGGAACAAAGTGTTGAATTTCGCGCCGTCGGTCTTCATGACTTGGCCGTAGTTTGACGGCAGCTCGGGCAGCAAGAAAAAGCCAAACATGCCGCCTTCGCAGTCGCCCACAAAGGGCACGCCTTCGGCCGCAGCGGCGCGGCTCAGGCCGTCCACCAGCAGGCGGGTTTTGCCGCTCAAGGCGTCAAAAAAGCCGGGGCGGCTGATTTCTTTCAGGGTCGCCAAGCCGCAGGCGGTGGCCACCGGGTTGCCGCTCAAGGTGCCGGCTTGGTACACCGGGCCCAGGGGCGCGAGTTGTTCCATCACCGCGCGCTTGCCGCCAAAAGCGGCCAAGGGCATGCCGCCACCAATCACTTTGCCCAAGACCGTCACATCGGGTTCAAAGCCCGGGATGGCTTTGGCGTACACGCTTTGCGCGCTGCCCAGGGCGACGCGGCAGCCGGTCATCACTTCGTCAAACACAAACAGCGCGCCGTACTCGGTGCACAGCTCGCGGCAGCGCTGCATGAAGGGCACGCTGGCGCGCACAAAGTTCATATTGCCGGCGATCGGCTCGATCATCACGCAGGCCAACTCTTTGCCGTACAGCGCAAAAGCTTCTTCCAGTTGCGCGATGTTGTTGTATTCGAGCACCAAGGTGTCGCGCACCACTTCAGGTGGCACACCGGCGCTGGTCGGGTTGCCAAAGGTGGCCAGGCCTGAACCGGCTTTCACCAACAGGGCGTCGGCGTGGCCGTGGTAACAGCCTTCAAATTTAATGAACTTGCTGCGTCCGGTGGCGCCGCGCGCCAAACGCAAGGCGCTCATCCCCGCCTCGGTGCCGGAGCTGACCAGGCGCACCATGTCCATGGAGGGCACGAGTTGCAAAATGGCTTCGGCCAGTTCGATCTCGCGCTCGGTGGGCGCACCAAACGAGAAGCCGTCGAGCGCGGCTTTTTGCACGGCTTCCAGGACCGCCGGGTGGCCATGGCCCAAAATCATCGGCCCCCAAGAGCCAATGTAGTCGATGTAGCGTTGGCCGTTGGCGTCCCAAAAATAGGCACCTTCAGCGCGCTTGACAAAGCGCGGCGTGCCACCCACGGCGCGAAAAGCGCGTACCGGCGAATTGACGCCGCCAGGGATGACGCGGCGGGCGCGTTCGAACAGGGTGTCGTTCAGGTCAGTGTTTGGTTTCATTGGCTGGAAATTCAAAAAAGTCGCCGTTCGGATGCATGCCCTCGGCGCTGTCTTCGGTGTCGTCCGTTTCGGGCTGAGCCCAGAATAAACGATCGGGAATCACTTGGCCCATGCCGGGGCGAAAGCCTTCGTCCAAGCTGCGGTCCAGGTAATTCAGGGCTTCGCTGAAGGCTTCGGGCAATTCCAGGCCGGTGGCGAGCAAGGCGGCCAGTGCCGCCGACAGGGTCTCGCCTGCGCCGGCAAAAACGGCTTCGATGCGTTCAAACTTTTCGTGCGCCACCACCGTCTCAGGCGTAGCCAACACGTTGTCGATGTGTTGATCGGCCAATGGCAGGCCAGTGACCAAGGTGTAGGGCACGCCCATGGCCGCAGCGGCTTTGGCAATGTCGCGCGGACCGGGGTTTTTTTCGCCTGCCCAGTCGGGCAGCAACCAGCGGCGCAGGGTGCTGTGGTGGCCCATCAAAATGCTGGTTTGCGGCAGCAGCAGTTCGCGAAAGGCGTCCAGGTACTCGTCGATTTTGTCTTCTTGCCACCAGGACAAATTGGGCATGTAGGCCACCAGCGGCACACCGTCGTAATCGGCGGCCAGCTCGGCGATGACGCCAATGTTTTCGGGGCTGCCAACAAAGCCGACTTTGATGACTTGCGGCGGCACATCCTCGACGATGGCGCGGGCTTGGTCGGCCACAGCTTCTTCGCTGAGCTCAAAAAAATCCAGGATTTCGCGGGTGTCACGGGCGTAGGCACCGGTGACCACGGGCAGCGCGTGGGCACCGACCGAGGCAATGGCCAGGGTGTCGCAACTCAAGCCCCCGGCGCCGCTGGGGTCGCTGGCGTTGAACACCAAGACGCAGGCCATGACCTCTTCAGTGTTGTCGTCTTCGTCGTCGCTCAATACTGGGATAGGGCTGGGTGGTGTCATGCGCTGTGGGGGAAGAGGTGACAAGCGTCGATACAATCAATTCATTCTATTCCACTCAAGCGAGCGACTGTGACTGAATCAAAAACCTGGATGTGTCTGATTTGCGGCTGGATATACGACGAAGCTTTGGGCGCACCGGATGACGGCATTGCCCCCGGCACCGCTTGGGCCGATGTGCCGATGAACTGGGTCTGCCCTGAATGCGGTGCGCGCAAAGAAGACTTTGAAATGGTCGCCATTTAAGGCGCCACCTTTTTCACCACCGCGTACCGCAGCAAAGTTTTGGCCCGGGCTTCGTCGTGCTGCACGATGGGCATGGGGTAGTCCTTGCCCAATTGAAAGCCAGCGGCCGCCAGTTCCATCGGCTTGGCCGCCCAGGGCGCGTGCAGCGCCGCGTTGGGCAGGGCCGCCAGTTGCGGCAGGTAGCGGCGAATGAATTTGCCTTCCGGGTCGAATTTTTCGCTTTGACTCACTGGGTTGAAGATCCTGAAATACGGCTGGGCGTCGCAACCGCTGGAACTGGCCCACTGCCAGCCACCGTTGTTGGCCGACAGGTCAAAATCGTTCAGGTGCTGGGCAAAATAGCGTTCGCCCCAGCGCCAGTCCACCCCTAAGTCTTTCACCAAAAAGCTGGCCACCACCATGCGCAGCCGGTTGTGCATATAGCCGGTTTGGTTGATCTGCGCCATGGCCGCGTCCACCAGCGGGTAGCCGGTGCGGCCTTGGCACCAGGCGTCAAACAATTTGTGCGCATGCGGCCCGTGTTCCCAAGCGATGGCGTCGTAATCGGGCTTGAAGCTTTTCGCCATGGCGTGCGGGAAGTTGGCCATGATTTGGGCGTAAAAGTCGCGCCAAATCAGCTCCGACAGCCAAATGCTCGCGCCGTGACTGCCCGCCTGCGTCAGCGCCAGGGCTTCGCGCGCCAATTGGCGGATCGACACCGTGCCAAAGCGCAGGTGCACGCTCAAATAGCTGGGCCCCTTCACGGCCGGGAAGTTACGCGCATGGTCGTAGTGGTCGATGCGTGGCCAAAAATCGGCCAGCAAAGCGGGCACAGCCGCGCTGCCGGGGTGGATGTTCAGGGCTTGTAAATTGGTTTTTTCAAATCCCAGATCGGCCAGGGTGGGGACCGGCTGGCGGTCAGCCTCGGGACGCCGGGCCAGGGCGCTGGCGTGGCTTTCGACCGGGTAGGCCTGGAGGTCATCGCTGTCGACCTTTTTCAGCCAGGCATTTTTGTAAGGCGTGAACACGCTGTAAGGGCGGCCCATTTGGGTCATCACTTCTTGGCGTTCAAAAACCACATGGTCTTTGTGGGTGTGCAGGGCAATGCCGCGGTCGGCCAAGGCGCCGCGCACCTGGGCATCGCGTGCCAAGGACTGCGGCTCATCATCGTGGTTGGCAAACACCGCTTGCACGCCCAGTTGCTGGGCGAGTTGGGCGATGGCCTCTTTCGCTGTGCCATGGCGCACGATCAGGCCGGCGGCCTTGTGGCCGGCCAGTTGGCGCAGTTGCGCGTCCAAATCGACCAAGGACTCGCGGATGAACTCGACCCGCCGGTCGGCCCGGGGCAGGGGGGTCAAGATGTCGGTGTCGAAGACAAACACCGCATGCACTTTGCCGCAGTTTTTCAGCGCATGAAACAGCGCCGCGTTGTCTGCGGCGCGCAGGTCGCGCCGAAACCAGACCAGTCCAGAAGAAAAAGCTTTGTTCATCAGAGGGAGTCTCTTGTTCGTAACACGAGGTGACAGGGACTTCGCCCTTAAAATGCCAGTATGTCGCCCGATTCTGCCTCTATCAACCTGACGCATCATTTTTTGATCGCCATGCCCGGTCTGGAGGATGAAACTTTCTCCAAAAGCGTGGTCTACATGTGCGAGCACAACACCAAGGGGGCGATGGGGCTGATCATCAACAAGCCTGGCAGCATCAGCCTGCGGCATTTGTTTGACAAGGTCGAGTTGCCGTTGCGCCGCGACGACCTGATGCAATCGCAGGTGCTGCACGGCGGGCCGGTGCAAACCGAGCGCGGTTTTGTGCTGCACGACCCGATGGTGCTGGACAACAAAGACAAAGACGAAGCCATTTACGCCTCCACCTTGAGTGTGCCCGGTGGCTTGGCCATGACCACTTCGCGCGATGTGCTCGAGGCCCTGTCCAACGGCTCAGGCCCACGGCGCGTGTTGGTGACCCTGGGTTACGCCTCTTGGGGCGAAGGCCAGCTGGAATCGGAAATCGGTGAAAACAGCTGGCTCACCGTGGAGGCCGATGCCAGCGTCATCTTCGACACCCCGTTAGAGCAGCGTTACGAACGCGCCTTGAGCTTGCTGGGCTTGCAGCCTTGGATGCTCTCGCCCGACGCGGGGCACGCATGAGCACCAGCGTGCGTGCCAGCACCTTGGCACCCGCGCCCGTATTGGACAGCCACCAGACCTTTTTAGCTTTGGACTACGGGCTCAAGCGCACCGGTGTGGCCGTGGGCAACCGCCTGCTGCGCAGTGCCACCCCCCAGGGCACGATTGCCGCCGAGGGTGACGCCCGCTTTGTGCAGGTGCAAAAGCGCATTGCCGAGTGGCAGCCCGACGCCCTGGTGGTGGGCGTGCCGTTTCACCCCGATGGCGCGGCCCATGAAAACACGGTGCGTGCGCAAAAGTTTGCGCGCCAACTGCGCGGGCGA
>CANGEE010000151.1 GCA_947452635.1 Comamonadaceae bacterium
GCCGCTGTCAACCTCATCGCGCTTGACCCAATCGTTGAGCGTTTGCGGCACGCAACCGATCTTTGGCGCAATCGATTCAATAGCGGCCCAGAGCGATGGGTACTCACCGCGGTTCTCCTGCACCAGGCGTACTGCACGTTCACGCACTTCCGGGGAAAATTTGTTGATCTCTTGTTCGTGGCTCCATCTTCTCAAAGTTTGGAGCCTCCTCAAAACTCGGGGTGATTCATGTGCAGTCATCAATGGTCCAAAGCCCTAAGCCTTTTCGTGCTGCTTGATGCTGACAAGCTGCGGGGTGCGCAGTTATTGCGCGAAGAGACTCACACGCGATTCTTTCAATAACCAGCGAAACTCCAGCATGCGGTCGTCATGCGCGCCTTTCCGTTCATCCGCCATGACAGCGCAAGTTCAAATCAACCCAACTGCAAAATCACCTCAGGCGACTTCAGGGCAATGCGAAGCAGTGTGCGCGCCGCGCCTGAGGGCTCGCGGCGTCCTTGCTCCCACTCTTGCAATGTGCGAACAGAAACACCCAACAATTTCGCAAAAGCGGATTGAGACACACCCAGTTTGAGTCGCGCCTCGGTTGCGGCCGTGACGGCCACTTTGGTGACGCGCCCTACACCGCGTTGGGCCTGACGAATCGACTCCAGCAAATCTTTTTCAAATTTCGTCATTGAAGAATCGTCAGTCACTGAGATTTTGGACATGGTTTATTCCTCGTAAAGTTGCGCCAGGCTGCGCAAAAAAGCATTCGACAACGTGTCGTGTTCGGCCTTGGCATAGACGGTCAAGAGCACCAACTCCCCTTGTGCATTGCGCAGCATGTAGATGACCCGAACCCCACCGCGCTTACCCATGCCAGCGCGTGACCAGCGCACTTTGCGCAAGCCACCTGTAGCAGCGATCACATCGCCTGCATCGGGGTGTTCAGCCAGCCATGCGATGAAATCGTCTCTCTCTCTGCATCAACTCTTGCGCGAAGAAACTCACTCGCCGTTCTTACAGTGGCCAGCGGAACTCCTGCATGCGGGCGTCTTGCTCATGTACTCGCCAACAGGCGCACGTCTTTCAAACTGTCTTTCATTTCAATCTGCGCCACTTTCAGGTCATACGCAGATTGCAGGTTTAGCCAGTATTGCGGTGTTTGACCTAAGGCACGACCCAGGCGCAAAGCCAACTCGGCGGTGACCGGGCGGTCGCCTTTGAGCAAATGGGACACACGCATGGCCGACACCCCGATGGCGTCGGCGAATGCAGCTTGGGTCATGGCGAGGTCTTCAAGTGTCTCGTACAAAAACTCACCGGGGTGGATGGCAGGCAGACCATCCACAGGAATTTTGTCATTCATCTTTGTCACTCCTCAGTGGTAATCCACAATTTCGACGTCATACGCATGCCCACGCTCAAACCGAAAGCACAAACGCCAACGGTCATTGACACGAACGCTCCATTTACCTGCAAGATCACCTGTCAAAGCCTCCAATCGGTTTGAGGGCGGCATGCGCAAGTCATCGACTTCGGTCGCCGCGTGAAGCTGCGTGAGGCGCATCACCGCTCGCTTGAGTATCTCCGGGGGAAGACGGCGCGATTTGCCAGTTGCAAACAGGCGTTCGGTTTCGTCGCTGGCAAAGCTTTCGATCATGCAACAATTATAAACAATTTGTTTATAAGTATCATTCGGCGTCGAACATTAAGACAGATACTGACGCCTCAATGATTCAACTGCCCCCAAGCCTTCTCCAACCGCTTGATGCTCACCGGCTGCGGCGTGCGCAGCTCTTGTGCGAAGAAGCTCACGCGCAGCTCTTCCAGTAGCCAACGGAACTCCAGCATGCGCGCGTCTTGCGCGCCTTTGCGTTCGGCCACCAGACGCCAGTAGCGTTGCTCTTGCGGCTTGAGTTCGGCCAAGCGTTGGGCGTCGCGGGCGGGGTCGGCGCGGTATTTGTCCAGGCGCAGGGTGATGGCCTTGAGGTAGCGGGCGTAATGCTGCAGTTGCGGCCACGGGGTGACGGCCATGAAGTTTTTCGGCACCAGGCGTTGCAGTTGCTGGCTGCAGTCGGCCGTGGCGTCGGGGGCGTTTTTGGTGTCTTTGATCTTGCGGGTGGCCACGCCAAACTCCAGCAAGATGGTGCCTGCCAGCCGCGCCACTTCGTTGGCAATCAGGGTCAGACGCCCCCTGCCCTCGTCGATGCGGCGCTTGAAGGTGGTCTCGTCATTGGGCAGCGGGTCGAGCAAGAAAGCGCGGTCCAGCGCCACGTCGATGATCTGTGCTTTGAGCTCGTCGGCGGTGCCCAGCGGCATGTAAGCCACTGCCATTTTTTGCAAGTCGGGGATGTTTTTTTCCAGGTACTTGAGCGCGTCTTTGATCTGCAGCGCAAACAGGCGGCGCAGGCCTGCGCGGTTTTTGCTGGCGGCGACGTCGGGCTCGTCAAAGACTTCGATGGTGACGGCGTCGCCCATGTCGACCAAGGCGGGGAAACCGATCAAGGTTTGGCCACCTTTGCTGATTTCCATCAACTCCGGGAGTTCGCCGAAGGTCCAGGTGGTGTAGCGCTGGGGGGTGATGGCGGTGGGTTTGGCTTCGGTGTTTGAAGCCTTCTGTCCTCGGGTGGAATTGGGGTCAGAGCCCGAGTTTCGCTGCGCGAAATCGAGATCCGACCCCAATTTTTTGGCGATGTCCCCATTTGATTTGGCGTCTGCAGGCAAAGCGCTCACAGGCGCTGCAACCACTTTCAGCTGCGCCAGCGCCTGGAAAGCGCCACGGGCTTTGGCACCCAGCTCGCCTTTGAGCGCGCCCAGGTTGCGGCCCATGCTCATTTGGCGGCCGTGTTCGTCGACTACGCACAGATTCATGAACAAATGCGGGCTGAGCATCTCGTGTTTGAAGTCGGTCCGTTTGATGTCCAAGCTGGTTTCGTCGCGACACTTTTTCAGCAACACATCGGTCAGCGAGCCGCTGCCAAACAACTCGGGCACCGACAACTCGGCCGCCATGCGCGCCGCAGATTCGGGCAGCGGCACAAAGCGGCTGCGCGGGCGCTGCGGCAGGCTTTTGAGCAGGGCTTGGATTTTGTCTTTGAGCAGGCCGGGCACCAGCCATTCACAGCGGTCTTCGCTCACCTGATTGAGCACAAACAGCGGCACCGTCACGGTCACACCGTCGCGCGCGTCGCCTGGCTCGTGCAAATAGGCGGCGCTGCAATCGGTGCCGCCCAATCGGATTTGTTTGGGGAAGGCTTGCGTGGTGATGCCTGCGGCCTCGTGGCGCATCAGCTCTTCGCGGGTGAGCATCAACAGGCGCGGCTGGCGAGCGCTCTCGTCGCGGTACCAGTTTTCCAGCAGGCGGCCGCTACACACATCGGCCGGAATTTGCTGGTCGTAAAAGGCGTAGATCAGCTCGTCGTCCACCAGCACGTCTTGGCGGCGTGACTTGTGCTCCAGCTCTTCGACCTTGGCGATCATCTTGTGGTTGCTGGCCAAAAACGGCAGCTTGGTTTCCCACTGATTTCCAACCAAGGCTTCGCGAATGAAAATCTCGCGCGCCCCGTGCAGGTCCACCCGGCTGTAGGGCGTGCGCCGGCCGTTGTAGACCACCAGGCCATACAAAGTGGCGCGTTCCAGCGCGACGACTTCGGCCGACTTCTTTTCCCAATGCGGGTCGAGCAGTTGCTTCTTCAACAGGTGCGCGCCGACTTGCTCCAGCCAAGTCGGCTCAATGGCCGCAATGCCCCGTCCAAACAGGCGCGTGGTTTCCACCAGCTCGGCCACCACGATCCAGCGGCCCGGTTTTTTGCTGAGGTGCGCACCGGGATGTTTGTGGAACTTGATGCCACGGGCCCCCAAATAGGCCTCTTCGTCTTCCAACTTGTAGCCCACGTTACCCAGCAGGCCCGCCAGCATAGACAAATGCAACTGCTCATAGCTGGCAGGCGTGTTGTTCAGTTGCCAGCGGTGCTCGGTCACCACCGTGAGCAGCTGGGTGTGCGTGTCACGCCATTCACGCACCCGACGGATGTTGATGAAGTTTTGCCGCAGCATTTGCTCGTATTGGCGGTTGCTCAACTTGTGCTGCGGCGATTGAATCGTTTTCATCGGGGTCAGATCCCGATTATTTTGTCCTGGCTGGTTTGACGAAATTAATTGGGATCTGACCCCGATTGAATTGGACTGGCCACCCCGGGCGTCGTGGATCCATTTCCACAGTTTGAGGTAGCCGCTGAATTCGCTTTTGTCGTCGTCAAACTTGGCGTGCTGTTGGTCGGCCTGGGCTTGCGCTTCCATGGGGCGGTCGCGCACATCTTGCACGCTCATGGCGCTGGCGATGATCAGCACTTCCTCCAGCGCGTTGCGGTGACGCGCTTCCAAAATCATGCGGCCCACGCGCGGGTCCAGCGGCAAGCGCGACAACTCTTGGCCTATGGGGGTCAGCTCGTTGGCCTCGTCCACCGCACCCAGTTCGGCCAGCAGTTGGTAGCCGTCGGTGATGGCGCGGCTCGACGGCTCTTCGATGAACGGGAAATCCTCCACCACGCCCAGGTGCAGCGACTTCATGCGCAAGATCACCCCGGCCAGCGACGAACGCAAAATTTCCGGATCGGTGAAACGCGGACGCCCCACAAAGTCTTTTTCTTCGTACAGCCGAATGCAAATGCCGTCCGCCACCCGGCCGCAGCGGCCTGCGCGCTGATTGGCCGCTGCCTGGCTGATGGGCTCGACCATCAACTGCTCGACCTTGCTGCGCAGGCTGTAGCGCTTGACGCGGGCCGTGCCAGCGTCGATCACGTAGCGGATGCCGGGCACAGTCAGCGAGGTTTCGGCCACGTTGGTGGCCAGCACAATGCGCCGGCCGGTGTGGCCGTCAAAAATGCGGTCTTGCTCGGCTTGCGACAGGCGGGCAAACAGGGGCAGCACCTCGGCGTTGCGGGTCCAGGCGTTGTGCGTCAGGTGTTTGCGCAGGTGGTCTGCGGCTTCGCGGATTTCGCGCTCACCGGGCAAGAAGATCAAGATGTCGCCCCCGATGCCACCTGCCCAAAGTTCGTCCACACCGTCGGCAATGGCGTCATTCAGGTCTTGGTCGCGGGACTCTTCAAACGGCCGCCAACGCATCTCCACCGGAAAAGTGCGGCCCGAGACCATGATCACGGGAGCGGGACCATTTTTGGACGCAAAGTGCTTGGCAAACCGATCCGCATCAATGGTGGCGGAAGTCACCACGATTTTGAGGTCGGGCCTGCGCGGCAAAATTTGGCGCAGATAGCCCAGCAAAAAATCGATGTTCAGGCTGCGCTCATGCGCCTCGTCAATGATGATGGTGTCATACGCCAGCAGCAGCGGGTCATTTTGCGTTTCGGCCAACAAAATGCCGTCGGTCATCAGTTTGACCGAGCTGTCTTTGCTCAAACGGTCCTGAAAGCGCACCTTAAAGCCCACCACATCACCCAGCGGCGTCTTGAGTTCTTCGGCAATGCGCTTGGCCACCGAGCTGGCGGCAATGCGGCGTGGCTGGGTGTGGCCAATCAAACGGCCTTTTTCGCCGGGCTTGGCGTTGAGTTTGCCGCGCCCCATGGCCAAAGCGATTTTGGGCAGCTGCGTGGTTTTGCCAGAACCGGTCTCCCCGCAGACAATGATGACCTGGTTGTGCGTCAGCGCGTCCATGATCTCCTGGCGTTTGCCCGAGACGGGCAGGTTTTCAGGAAATTCAATCACCAAGGAATGAGGCGCGCTGGGAGGGGTCGTCGAGGTTTGGGGCGAAGTCACGGAAGTCATTATCCCACGTCACGTGTTCACGTGCTACACTGATTCACGTGAACTTTTTGCCAGGAGTTTCATCATGACCAATTTGACCATCGCCCTCGACGAAAACCTCGTCAAACAGGCCCGCATCAAGGCCATTCAAGAAGGCACCTCGCTGAGCGCGAAGGTGCGGGAATTGCTATCACTGTATGTGCGGCAAGACATGCCAACTGCGCCCGTGGTAATTACCAAGCTGCCCATCTCCAAAGCCCGCGGCGGGCTGCGACCGGGCATTGACCCTTGCAGCAACAGCGCGATGTACGATGCCATGGATGCGGGCATGGACGTGAACAATCTGTCATGACGCCTGACGTGAA
>CANGEE010000152.1 GCA_947452635.1 Comamonadaceae bacterium
GCTGATTGGTTTGAAACTTTGGCCAAAGCGGAGCGTTCGCACGCCAACCGCTATGCCAAGGCCTTGGCCGAATTGGTTGATTGATTCGGCCCTGAGGGCCTGATCCCACCGTTGCACCGCCGAGGTGCAGCGGTTGCCCCAGTGGCTTGCCGATCAGGCTGCTGGGGCAATCGTACAGATCTGAGAACAAGGAGACTTCCGAATGGCCACAGAAGGCAATCTGCAAGCGCCCACACGACACCCGCTGGATTGGCAAAACCCCGACTTTTATTCAGAAGAAAAATGCTTCGACGAGTTGGAGCGCATTTTTGATATTTGCCATGGCTGCCGCCGTTGTGTGAGCTTGTGCGGCTCGTTCCCAACTTTGTTTGACCTGGTGGACGAAAGCTCGACCATGGAGGTCGATGGCGTCGACAAGAAAGACTATTGGAAAGTGGTCGACCAGTGCTTCATGTGCGATCTGTGCTACATGACCAAGTGCCCTTACACGCCGCCGCACGAGTGGAATTTGGACTTTCCGCACACCATGCTGCGTGCCAAAGCCATCAAATTCAAAAAAGGCGAAGTGGGCACGGCCGAACAGCTGTTGGCTTCGACCGATGTGCACGGCGCTTTGGCGGGCATTCCGGTGGTGGTGCAAACCGTCAATGCGGTGAACAAAAGCAAGATGGGCCGCAAGGTGTTGGAGTCCGTGGCCGGGGTCGATCAAAACGCCTGGTTGCCCGCATTGGCCACACGCAAATTCCGCTCTGACGCGGCGCAGGCTCAAACGACCCAGGTGGTCGATGGTGCCAAAACCCCGGGCAAAGTCGCCATTTATTCAACCTGCTACATCAACTACAACGAGCCCGGCATTGGTCACGACCTGTTGAAAATTTTGGACCACAACGACATTCCTTATGTCTTGGTCGACAAAGAACAGTGTTGCGGTATGCCCAAACTCGAGTTGGGTGATCTGGACAGCGTCCAAGCGTCTAAAGAGGCGAACATTCCTGTCTTGGCCCGTTATGCCAAAGAGGGTTATGCCATCATGGCCGCCGTGCCCAGTTGCGCGCTCATGTTCAAGCAAGAACTGCCATTGATGTTCCCCGACTGTGCGGACACGCAGTTGGTCAAGTCCCACATGTGGGACCCTTTTGAATACTTCATGGCACGCAAACGCGATGGCCTGTTGAAAACAGAATTCCCGCAGGCCTTGGGCAATGTCAGCTACCAAATTCCTTGTCATGGGCGGGTGCAAAACATCGGCAAAAAAACCGAGGAAATGCTCAAGATGATCCCCGGCACCGAGATCAACACCATCGAGCGCTGCTCCGGTCACGCGGGCACCTACGGGGTTAAAAAAGCATCACACGAATACGCCATGAAAATCGGCAAACCCGTCTTCAAAGCCATGGCCACCATGAAAGACGGCAGCAAGCCCGACTTCATCAGCTCCGACTGCCCGCTGGGAGGGCACCACATTGAACAGGGGTTTGAAGTCAATGGCTTGGGCGCGCCTGAGTTGAATCACCCCTTGACCCTGGTGCGCAAAGCCTACGGTCTGAAGTAAAGAAAGAAATCCTATGCAACTGACTGGACACATCACCCCCGACAGCCTGATGTCACTGGAGGCCTATACCAAGTGGCGCAAAGTGCACAAGCCCGAAGTCATTGCGCACCGCAAACTGCGCAGTGTGCAATTGGGGGAGAACCTCAACCTGCAATTTGAAAGCGAAACCACCATCCGCTACCAAATTCAGGAAATGCTGCGCATCGAAAAGGTGTTCGAAGAAGAGGGCATCTTGCAAGAGATCGAGGCCTATGCCCCCTTGATGCCCACCGGCTCCAACTGGAAAGGCACGCTGATGCTGGAGTACACCGATATCAACGAACGCAAGCGTGAACTGGCTCGGCTCATTGGCATTGAAGACCGGATGTATGTCGAGGTCGAAGGCCAAAATCGCGTCTACGCCATTGCCGACGAAGACCTCGATCGGGAGAACGACGAAAAAACCTCAGCCGTGCACTTTGTGCGTTTTGAATTGTCCAGCCCCATGCGGGCGGCGGTGCTGGCAGGGGCCTCGGTCAAAGTGGGTTGTGACCATACCCATTACCCCGCGCACCAGACCATCGGGGCCGAAACCCTCGCCAGTTTGGCTGGCGATTTAAAAGTCAATCCATCTTGATGTTGGCCGCCTTGATGGCTTTGGTCCAGTCAGCGGTCTCGCGCTCCAGCACCTTGGTGGTCTCGGTGGGAGCGAGGTAACGCACCTCGATCCCAGCGGCGTCTGCACGCTGCTTTGTCTCGGGCAGCTCCATGCTGCGCTTCACGTCAAGCGAGAGCTTTTGCAGCACAGCCGCTGGCGTGCCAGCAGGGGCATACAAAGCCACCCAAGACTCGAGCTCAAAGTTGGCCAAACCTGCTTCGGCCACGGTGGGCACATGGGGCATGCCGGGGTGGCGGGTTTTGCCGGTCACGGCCAGCGCTTTGAGCTTGCCGGTTTGCACATGCTGCATCACAGAAGGCGGGGTGGTAATGAACACTTCTACCTGCCCGGCCAGCACATCGGCAATCGCCTGGCCCGAGCCTTTGTAAGGCACATGCACCATGTTCACCCCGGTTTGCAGCTTGAAAATCTCGGTGCCAATGTGCGAGACCGAGCCATTGCCCTGCGAAGCGTAATTGAGTTTGCCCGGGTTCTGCTTGGCGTATGCAATGAACTCTTTGAGGTTGTTGGCCGGCACCGACGGGTGTACCGCAATCACATTGGTGGCCACGGTGATCAGGCCCACCGGCGTGAGGTCCTTCAGCTCCCAGGGCAGCTTGTCCATCAAGATCGGGTTGGCAATGTGGTAGCCCGAATACGACACCAGCAAGGTGTGGCCGTCTTTGGCGGCTTTGGCCACGTTTTGGTAAGCCAGGTTGCCGCTGGCACCGGGTTTGTTGTCCACCACCACCGATTGGCCGATCACACGCGCCAAGGGCTCGGCCACCAAGCGCGCCGAAGTGTCCACCAAACCGCCGGGCGGGTTGGGCACCACCAGGGTGATGGGTTTGCTGGGGAAGCTTTGTGCCCAAGCGCCCAAGGGGAGGATCAGTGCACTCAGCGCAGCCAGCGCGGTGGCGCTCAAAAGTCGGCGGGATGTGAAGGTCATCAGGTGTCTCCGAAGGGGGGCTTCAGCGCATGCCAATTTGGGCATCGATGAAAATATTTTTCGCTTCACGCGGCAGGCTGCGCCAGTACTGGTGTTGCGCATGCACCGCACCATCCAGCGCCACGGCCGCTTCCCAGCCCCAGCGCGGCTTGTACAAGAAGCTGCGCGCCAGCGCCACCAAGTCGGCGTCGCCGCGTTGCAGCACGCCCTCGGCTTGCGCCGCTTCGGTGATCAGGCCCACCGCAAAGGTGGTCAGGCCCGAGCGCTCGCGCACCGCTTTGGCCAGCGGCACCTGGTACTCGGGGCCGACCGGGATTTTTTGCTGAGGCGAAACGCCGCCCGAGGAGATGTGCACAAATTGAGCCCCGGCTTGTTTGAGCAACAGCGACAGCGCTGCCGTTTCGTCCAGCGTCCAGCCGCCGTCCACCCAGTCGGTGGCCGAAATGCGCATGCCCAAAGTGCCGCTGAACACTTCGCGCACCGCCTTGAACACCTCTAATGGAAAGCGAATGCGGTTGTCATAAGAACCGCCATACACGTCGCTGCGTTGGTTGGAGATGGGCGACAAAAACTGGTGCAGCAAATAACCGTGCGCGGCGTGCAACTCCAGCGCCTCAATGCCCATGTCTTGGCTGAGTTTAGCGGTTTTCACAAAATCGGCTTTCAATTGCGCGATGTCGGCCAGGCTCAATTCAGTGGGTGCGGTTTCCTGCGGCAGGTGCGGCAAGGCGCTGGGTGCCACCGTGGGCCAGCCGCCCTGGGCGGGCGACAGCAGCATGCCGCCGTTCCAAGGTTCAGCACTAGACGCTTTGCGGCCCGCGTGGCTGATCTGAATGCACACCGGCATGGCGGGCGCGAGTTTGCGAGCGCGCTGCAAGTTGTCGCTCAGGGCCGCCGCCGTGGCGTCGTCCCACAAGCCCAGGCATCCGGGGCTGATGCGACCCACCGCCGACACCGCCGTAGCTTCGATGGTGAACATGCCCGCACCGCTGTTGAGCATGTTGGTCCAATGTGCCAAATGCCAGTCGTTGGCTTGGCCTTGCACCGAAGCGTACTGGCACATGGGGGCCACGACGATGCGGTTGGGCAGGGTGAGGGGGCCGCTGGGGGCGTCGAATGTGAAGGGGGTAAAGAGAAGGCTCATGCCGGTATCTTAGGCATAAGCCATGCGCGGCCTATCCGTTGGGTGACAAGTCAAACCGCTGCTACCGCCGGGGCATGCCAAAGTTCCCATTCCGGTGTCAGCGGTGCTTCAATCTGTAGCGCAGCGTCATCAACCGGGTGACGCAGTTCCAGCCGCAGCGCATGCAGCCACAAGCGCTGCAGGCCGATGTGCTCGGCAACGCTGCGGTTCAGCAGCCCTTTGCCGTGGGTGGCATCGCCGATGATGGGGTGGGCAATGTGCTTCATGTGGCGGCGCAGTTGGTGCCGGCGACCGGTCAGGGGCTGCAGTTCCAACTCGGCCCAGCGGGTCGTGGCAAAGTCGGCTTGGGCCAGCGGCCATTCACCCCGGCGCAAGGTGCGAAAGCGTGTTTGCGCAGCTTGGTACTCTTCGCGCTGGCTGCGCATGTCGTCGGGCATGCGTTTCAAGGCATGGTCGATCAGGCCCGCATCTTCAGGCCAGCCGCGCACCATGGCGCGGTAGGTTTTTTGCAAGCCCTCGCCACTTTCAAAGCGCAGGCCCATGGTGCGGGCGGTGGCAGCGTCCAGCGCAAAGGCCAGCACGCCGCTGGTGCCTTTGTCCAGCCGGTGCAGCGGCCAGACCGGGCGGCCCAATTGGTCGCGCAGGGCTTGCAGCACAAAACGGGTCTCACCCTTGTCCAGCGGGGTGCGATGCACCAGCCAGCCAGCGGGCTTGTGCACGATGGCGAGATAATCGTCGGTGTAAAGGATGTCAAGCATGTTGTTCCTATTGTCCCCCGCCAAATCACTGGACTACGAAACCCCCGCAGGCGATGTGCCGCACACCCTGCCGCAGTTTGTGCCGCAGTCGGCTGAGTTGATCGAGGTGTTGCGCCCCAAGTCGCCGCAGCAAATTGCCGAGTTGATGGACTTGAGCGATGCCCTGGCTGCGCTCAATGTGGCCCGCTACAATGCCTGGTCGCCCAAATTCACCGCCAAAAACGCCAAGCAAGCGATCTTGGCCTTCAATGGCGATGTGTACGACGGCTTGGACGCCAAAAGCCTGAGTCCTGCGGCTTTGCGCTGGGCGCAGCAGCACGTCTGCATTTTGAGCGGCCTGTACGGCGTGTTGCGGCCGCTGGACCGCATGCAGCCTTACCGCTTGGAAATGGGCACCGCCTTGGCCAACCCCAAGGGCAAAAATCTGTACGCGTTTTGGGGCTCAGACATTGCCGCGCATTTGAACCAGCGACTGGCCAAAGACACCGCGCCGGTGATTGTGAATTTGGCCTCGCAAGAGTATTTCAAGGCGGTGGACCTGAAAACGCTCAAGGCCCGCGTAATCGAATGCGTGTTTGAAGACTACAAAGGCGGCCAATACAAAATCATCAGCTTCTTTGCCAAAAGGGCGCGCGGCTTGATGGCGCGTTATGCGACCGTGAATCAAGTGAACCACCCTGATGGATTGCGCGCTTTTGATCTGGACGGTTACGCCTATGCGGCAGGAGCGTCGAGCCCGGACCGCTTGGTGTTTCGCCGCAAACTGGCCGACTGAATATGAACACCCCTGAACAATCCCAGCTCGGCAAAAGCAGCGCCTACGTGGATCAATACGATCCGACCTTGCTCTTCCCCATCCCCCGGGCCACCAAACGCGCCGAGATCGGCGTTGTCGGTCAGCCGGTTTTTTTCGGGGCCGATTTATGGACCGCGTTCGAGCTGTCGTGGCTCAACAGCAAAGGCAAGCCGCAATTGGCGCTGGCGCACATCACCGTGCCCGCCGAGAGCACGCACATTGTGGAGAGCAAATCC
>CANGEE010000153.1 GCA_947452635.1 Comamonadaceae bacterium
ACCCGACCCGGCCACCTACCTGGGCGTGGCCAAGGTGTTCAACCTGGCGCCGGAGCAGGTCATGCTGGTGGCGGCGCACCACGATGATTTGGCCGGTGCCCGCGCCTGCGGCCTGCGCACGGCTTACATTGAAAGACCGCTGGAGATGGGCGCGGCGCACCCCAAAGACGTGTCGCCGCAAGCGGGCAACGATCTGCACGCCAGCGATCTGAATGCGCTGGCCAACCAACTCGGCTGCTGAAACCGCGGGTCACGAGGGCCTGCGTCATCGGGCTTTAGACAGGCAGTAATTTCTGCTCGGCCATGGCCAAGGCCTGCGGCGTGCCCAACAACACCAGCGTATCGCCGCCTTGCAACAAGGTTTGATCGGTCAACTTGACACTCTCACCGTGACTGCGGCGCAGACTGACCGCCCGCACCTGCAAAGCTTGCAAGGCCAGGGCCTGCAAAGGCTGCTCGGCCCAGGGCGTACCCAGGGGCAGGCTCACGGTGCCCAAGCGCGCATGGTCTTGTTCATCGGCCGTGTCGTCGTCCGCACCATGAAAATAGCCGCGCAGCATGTTGTAGCGCGCCTCGCGTTGTTCTTGCACGATGCGGATCACGCGCCGCATCGGCACACCCACCAAGGCCAAGGCATGGGTGGCCAGCATCAAAGAGCCTTCGATGGCTTCGGGCACCACTTCGGTCGCGCCCGCCAGTTGCAGCTGCTCCAAATGGTGATCGTCTTGAGTGCGCACGATCACCGGCACTTGCGGTGCGTGGCTGCGGGTGTGGGCCAGGACTTTCAGGGCTGCGCCCGCTTCCAGGTAGGTCACCACCACGGCGCTGGCCCGCGCCAAGCCGGCCGCCATCAGCGACTGCAAGCGCGCGGCGTCGCCAAACACCACCGCGTCGCCGGCCGCCGCCGCTTGCCGAACACGGTCCGGGTCCAGGTCCAGGGCGATGTAGGCAATACCTTCAGCTTCCAGCATGCGCGCCAAATTTTGGCCGCAACGGCCATAGCCGCAAATGATCACATGCTTGCTGGTGTTGATGGACTTGCGCGCGATTTGGGTCATTTGCAGCGATTGCTGTAGCCATTCGCTGGCCACCAACTTCATCACGATGCGGTTGCTGTACATCACCATGAAAGGTGCGGCTAACATCGACAACACCATGCTGGCCAACACCGGGTTGAGCAAATGCGGCGGCACCAAGTCGTGCTGTGCGCCCAGGGTCAACAACACAAAGCCGAACTCGCCTGCCTGCGCCAAGTACAAACCGGTGCGCAAAGCCACGCCCATGCTGCCCCCTGACGCATGGGCGATTGCCGTCACCAAACCGAGTTTGAACAGCACCGGCAAGGTGGTGAGCAGCAACACCAAGGACCAGTTTTGAATGACGATGTGCCAATCCAGCAGCATGCCGATGGTGATGAAAAACAAACCCAATAACACGTCGTGGAAGGGCCGGATATCGGTTTCCACCTGGTGCTTGTATTCGGTCTCTGAAATCAGCATGCCCGCCATGAAGGCACCCAAAGCCAAACTCAAACCCGCCAACTCGGTGAGCCACGCCAAGCCCAGCGTGACCAGCAACAAGTTCAAGACAAACAACTCTTCACTCTTGCGTTGGGCCACCAAGGTCAGCCACCAGCGCATGATGCGCTGCCCGCCGGTCAAGAGCAGCGTGATCAACACCACCGCTTTGAAGCCTGCGATGGCCAAGGCGGTCATCAGCACTTCGGGTTTAGAGCCCAACGCAGGAATCAGCACCAGCAAAGGCACCACCGCCAAATCTTGAAACAACAGCACCCCCACCACGCGCTTGCCGTGCTCAGACTCCAACTCCAAACGGTCCGAGACCAGCTTGATGATGATGGCCGTGCTGCTCATGGCCATGGCACCCGACAGGGTGAGCGCGGTTTGCCAACTCATGTGCCACAAGCGGGGCGCCAGGGTGGCCATAAAGAGGGAGGCCATGGTGACGATGACGATGGTCAACACCACCTGCATCAAGCCCAGCCCGAAAACATGTTTGCGCATCACCCGCAACTTGGGCAAGTTGAACTCCAAACCGATCACGAACATCAAAAACACCACGCCAAACTCGGCCAGGTGTTTGATGCCTTCCGAGTTTTGCGCCAAAGCCAAAGCGTTGGGCCCGATCAACACCCCGACCAGCAAATAACCCAACATGGGGGGCAGTTTGAGCATGCGGCAGCCCACCACCCCGAGCACGGCGGCAAACAAATACATCAGCGTTAATTCGAGCGAACTCATCACATGCATGGTACCCATGGGGCAAGAAGATGGGTGCTGAAAGGCTATTTAGTCCGTGCTTGACGCCAGCCCGATAAAATGAGTCCATGGCATTCAATACAGCTCAGGCCCTCCAGTTGGCCCGCGACACACTGGACATCGAGTCCCAAGCGCTCTTGGGACTCAAAGACCGGCTGGACGAGCGGTTTGCGCAGGCGGTGCAGCTCATGCTCAATGTGAAAGGCCGGGTGGTCGTCACCGGCATGGGCAAAAGCGGGCACATTGGGCGCAAGATCGCGGCCACACTGGCCTCGACCGGCACACCCGCCATGTTTGTGCACCCTGGCGAAGCCAGCCATGGCGACTTGGGCATGATCAAAAACGTTGATGTGGTGCTGGGCATCTCCAACAGCGGTGAGAGCGACGAATTGGTCGCCATCTTGCCCATGCTCAAGCGGCAAGGCGTGCCCTTGATCGCCATGACCGGCGGCCTGCAATCGGCGTTGGCCCTGCACGCCGACGTGGTGCTGGACAGCAGCGTGGAAAAAGAAGCCTGCCCCTTGAACCTGGCCCCGACCGCCAGCACCACGGCGCAGCTGGCCTTGGGCGATGCGCTGGCTGTGGCTTTGCTCGATGCGCGCGGCTTCAAGGCCGAAGACTTTGCCCGCTCACACCCCGGCGGCGCCTTGGGCCGGCGTCTGCTCACCCATGTGAGCGACGTGATGCGCGCAGGCGAGAACACGCCCAGCGTGCAACCGGGAGCCAGCCTGATGGCGCTGATGCGCGAGATGAGCCACAAAGGCTTGGGCGCTTCGGCAGTGGTCGATGCAAAGCAGCGGGTGCTGGGCATTTTCACCGACGGTGATTTGCGCCGCCTGATCGAACAAGGCCGGGATTTGCGCGACCTCACGGCCCACGATGTGATGCATCCCCTGCCGCGCACCATCCGGCAAGACGCCCTGGCCGTGGAAGCCGCTGAGTTGATGGAAGCGCACCGCATCACCAGCGTGTTGGTGGTCGACAAGGCCGGCCGCTTGTGCGGCGCCTTGAACAGCAACGACTTGATGCGCGCCAAGGTCATCTGATTGCCAACCATGACAAAGACCTTGACGCCCGCATTGCACTACCCGCCCGAGCTGCTTTTGAAAGCGCAAGGCATCCGCATCGCTTTTTTCGACGTCGATGGCGTGCTGACCGATGGCGGGCTTTATTTTTCTGAGCACGGTGAAACCCTCAAACGCTTCAACACCTTGGATGGTCACGGCCTCAAACTGTTGCAGCAAGCGGGCATCACCCCGGTCGTCATCACCGGGCGCGACTCTTTGCCGCTGCGCAAACGCTTGACCGCCTTGGGCGTGACCCATGCCACCTTTGGTACCGAAGACAAACTGCCGGCTGCGCAGACCTATCTGAGCACGCTGGGTTTGAGCTGGTCCCAGGCGGCGGCCATCGGTGACGACTGGCCCGACCTGCCGGTCATGCAGCATGCGGCTTTGGCTTGCGCCCCCGCCAATGCCCACGCCCAAGCCTTGGCTGTTGCCGATCACATCACGGTGCAGCGGGGTGGCGAAGGCGCCGCCCGCGCCTTTTGCGACCTGTTGTTGGTGGCCGGCGGCCACTACGCCAAACTGCTGGCCCGAGTGGGCGCCAACGCAGACGTGCTGGACAAAGCCTGAACCCCATGCCCCTTTTGTCCTTGATACGCAATGGCTTTGACCGGCTCGCCCTGTACTTGCCCGCCTTGGTCATGAGCTTGTTTGCGCTGAGCTCATGGTGGTTGGTGCGCAGCGTCCCGGATTTGCACAACCCCAGCAGCGCCAAAGCGGTGCGCAAAGCGCCGGATTATTTTTTGCATGGCTTTTCAGTCAAGTCGTTTGACGCCAATGGGCGTTTGGTGCGCGAACTGCAAGGCCAACACGCGCGCCATCTCCCCGAATTTGATGTCCTGGAAATGGACACTGTGGAGATTCAGTCCATCAACGAAGAGGGTCAACGCATCGTGGCCCGAGCTGACCATGCGCAATCGACATCACAAACCCCACAGCAAGAAGCGAAAACCATTTTGACCGGCAACGCCAATGTGGTGCGCGTCAATTTGAAAGACGGTGTGCGTACCGAACTGCGAAGTGACCAACTGACCGCCTTTGAAAAAGGCGACCGGGTCATTTCTGACACGCCTGTTGAAATTCGCAGAGGCCCTGACCGGTTCAGCGCAGACCGCATGGCACTGAACGGCGAAAGCGGGGAATACCACCTCGATGGTCGCGTGCGCGGCATGATCATGCCGACACACAAATAAGGCCAATGCCGATGCAACCGCTGGTCTTCATCACCGGCGCCTCCAGTGGCATTGGCCAAGCTTTGGCCCTGCGCTACCACCAAGCCGGGTGGCGCTTGGCCCTGGTGGCTCGCAGGGCGCAGGTGATGCACGATTGGGCCCAACAGCATGGACTGCGCGCGGACCATTACAGCGTCTTTGCGGCTGACGTCAGTGACGACGCCAGCATCATTGCGGCTGCCGAACAATGCATGGTGAGCCTGGGCCTGCCCCAGGTGGTGATCGCCAATGCCGGTATCAGCCAGGGCATGGACACCGCTGTGCGTGCTGATTTGGCCGTGTTGCAACGCGTCATGGCCACCAACGTTCTAGGATTGGCCGCGACCTTTCACCCCTTTATCGCCCCCATGCAGGCCCAAGCCCATGAACACGGGTCGCCCCACTTCACCTTGGTGGGGATCGCCAGCGTCGCCGGCATCCGGGGTTTACCAGGCCATGCGGCTTACTGCGCCAGCAAAGCAGCGGTGATCAGTTACTGTGAAAGCCTGCGCGGGGAGTTGCGAGGGCGCAAGGGTCAGCCCGGCGTGCGTGTGGTCACCCTTGCGCCGGGCTACATCGACACCCCCCTGACACGCAAGAACAAGTACCCGATGCCTTTTTTGATGTCGGCAGAGGCTTTTGCCAACCAGGCTTTCCAAGCCATTGCGCGCGCAAGCGCTTACCACGTGATCCCCGTGCCGATGGGCATGGTGGCCAAACTGCTGCGCCTCTTGCCCAACGCGGTCTTTGACCGCCTCATGCAAAACCAGCCGCGCAAACACCGCGACCCCACATAAATAGCCATGCCTCAACAGCCACACTGACACGGCCCCGGGTGTTCTTGGCTTCAGCGCCAGACGTGAAAAAGCCCTGCAATGCAGGGCTTTTGCTTTAAAACGCGCCGGTCAAGAAGCGTTCAGGGCTGGGACAGGGCTCAGTAGCCGCCGCCACCGCCGCCGCCTTCGCGACGACCACCACCGCCACCGCCGCGTGGGCCGGAACCGTAGGGGCTGCGGAAACCGCTCTCGCCGCCGCCGCCGCCGCCGTAGCCGCCGCCTTCGCGACGACCACCACCACCGCCGCCGCCGCCGTAGCCGCCGCCACCGCCACCGCCGTAACCACCACCGCCGCCGCCGCCGTAACCGCCGCCGCCTTCACGACGACCGCCGCCACCGAAACCACCGGTGCGAGGAGGACGATCTTCCATGGGGCGCGCTTCGTTCACAACGATGCTGCGGCCACCCAAAGGCTGGCCATTCATGCCGTTGACAGCTGCAACAGCTTCTTCGTCAGTGCCCATTTCCACAAAGCCGAAGCCTTTGGAACGACCTGTATCGCGCTCCATCATGACTTTGGCGCTGGTCACGGCACCGAATTGGCCGAAGGCCTGTTCCAAATCGCCATCACGAACCGAGTACGGCAGGTTGCCGACGTAAAGTTTTTTGCCCATTGAAAGGGACTCCTCAAAACACAGAAACAAAAGCGATGGAGTCCCGAAAACGCATTCAACAAAC